>NZ_JAMZAP010000004.1:0-330934 GCF_024181785.1 Vibrio sp. Y42_MX_L11 | reverse complement strand
CTGCTGACGGAAGAAACCAGCTTCAAAGCTGGGATCAAAAGAAAGCAGAAAAAAGCGAACCGTAGCAACAGCTACCTTTCGCAAGTCCTTGCAGGGCAAGGGGTTTCGTAATCTTTCCCTGTGGCGCCTGATAATCAACTTTCAACATGTGATGTTCGACGATTTCACGCAGCCATTTATAAGCAGAGACCTGCTGAAGTTTGGCTGTTTCTATCAGCGAGAACATTCGTTCGCGGAACTGGTCGCCTCGATATGAGCGAGTCACGTAACAACACTTCCTCATCAGTATGTAATTACGGAGAACTCGCTCCGCTGCGTTGTTTGTTAACGGGCACTCGGAGTCGTCCATAAACCGCCAGACCATAGCATCATCAGCGATGAGATTTCGACATCTACCTCGATATCGTTTTGAGCATTGATAACTACCCAATTTGAGCCAATGAAGCCAGCTCTTTCGTAACCGCCTGAGTCGGCGGTAATATTGGCTTTCGGTAATTTCTTCTTCGATATATCGGTGATGACACCTGAATACGCTATGAGCGATTAAAGCGAGTTTTTCTCCGATTTTTTGGTTTTCAGGACAAACGCTTTCCTCGATAGCGATGACGTTCCTTAATATGTGAGCCCAGCATAATTGGCGCTTAGATTCGTCGATATATTTGTAGGCAGAATATTGGTCAGTCACTAAAAGGTGTGAAACCGCTTCACCAAGTAGTCGTTTGGCAGCATGTTGGTTTCTTCCGCTGTTAATTTGGAAAAAGGCTACGTTATTGCTGAGTGCGGCCCACATCCAGCGTTTATCATTATTGCGCTGATGTGAAGTCTCATCAGCCATAATCAGTTTAGATGCTTTTACTGTGTCATGGATTTGAGTATGAGTATCAGCTAAGTATTCAGTGACTCGTCCTTGCGCCGCAGATATTGCACCTGTTGAGAAGTTAAGCTGGAAGACGTCTTTCAGCATAGATTGTATTTTACCTATGCTTTGGTGGTGCTGCGTCGCTTGGATTGCGATAAAGCTATGTAGATTTGGCCCCATTTGAACATCGGGCACAGACTCTGGAAGCTCCGCTTGATGCTTATCACCACACCATGCGCACTCGCCTTTAAAGATTTGATGTTCAACAAGCGTGTATGAGATATCTGGCAAGTCAAAGATTTGGTGTCGTTTATAAGGTTTTCTATTTGGGATAACACACCCACCGCAGTGGCATATCTTATTCGGTAAATATTGCTCAACCGAGGCGCTCTCTTCAATAGGATGAAGCAGTCGGCGATGGCCTTTATGACCTGGTTGAGCTCCTTGCTTTTTTCCAGATTTCTTCCGATTTGGCGAAGTATTTTTAGCTTTATTATGCAGGGGTTGTTGAGATGATGGCACAGAAGAGTTTCGACTATTTTGATTTAGTCGGTCTTCAAGCTCTGCCAGCTTATTCCATAAAAAGTGGATGATGTCTTTCGCCTCTTCAGGCGAATCGAAATCTGGCGGTGGAGGTAATGTTTTCTTATTCATACCTCCAGATTGCCACCACAAAAAGATCACTCAAGTTGAATGTGGGATCAAGTTAACTCAGTCACATAAATTTGCTGTCAATAGCTCCTGGGTGAATAGTTACGCCATTCCTACCGCGACCAAAAATTGAAGAGATGCCAAGGGGTCGTCTTGTCCGTTATCCGTTCAAATTGATCACGAGCCCAGCGAGGCAGTGCTTCAGGATCGCTGGCGTCTTTGAGTGACAAAGGCGAAAGCTGCGAATAAAAGTTGGTATAACGGTCGATGGTGTCGGCCCCAAGCGTCTTTTTGATGACGCCGCCTTCACGATGCAATGAGTCCGCAAAATGATAAAAAAACCATGGCAGGACATTGTCACTGCCCAGTGTGGGCGGCAATCGGTTTTTCTTGCTTTGCTGCTTTAAGGCACGAATAAGCGCTTTGTGTGGCCATGAACGGGAAGGGGAAGTAGGGGAGCTGGCTTTGCCCTCTGAAGGCGTTGATAGGAGGGGAACCCGCGCGCTGGGGGACGGCGTTGAGGCCTTTGTGGACGCACGTGCCTGCCTTTGATGCGCACACTCAAGTGTCGCGACGTGACGCTCAGGATCGCTAAAATCACGCAAAAGAGGCACGGGAAGGGCGTGATGGTGATACCAGATGGCCTGAAAGAGTTTATGCCAGTCTTGGTCTGATCTTGGCGGCATGCAATAGGGCACGCCTTCGCACCAGGCATTGAGCGCACGCGTGAGGCTTGTCGTCGTAAGGTGTTTAAAGGGAGGGTGAAGATAAAAGGATAGTAAGACTTTGTAGGCAACGAGGCTCAGTGGATAGCGCGTAAAGCTCGGTTGCTCTTTGCTGGTAAAGTTGGCCAGTGCTTGCGTGTGTTCCACGGTGAGTGTCATGCGGCCTTCAAACCATTCAATGGACTCGGGAGAGGTTAAGATGCGCTGCCAATATAGTAGGGGCAGTGGCGCCACCTCAATGTTAAGTACAAGCAAAAGCCAGCCCATTTCCTCCCAGCGCTCACGCACAAAAGAGTCTCGCTGCGCGTGATAGGCGTGCAGGAGCGAACTGGCGGCCGCGCTTTGTTTGAGAATGGAGAGCAGCCATTGCTGCTGGGTATCCTTAAAGACGGGCGTTTGTACGGCCGGTAGCTCCCACTCACAACGCTCTTTGAGATAATGCAGGGTTTGATCGAGCGCTGCCTTGAGGTGGCGCTGAAGACCGGTGACAAATTGACGGATACGAGTATTGAGAGCGTTAAGCTGCGGCACGCTGAGCGCACGCGTGGGTAATTCAAACGCTTCAATCTGTTCACATACCCAGCAAAGATCCGCTTTTGCGGCGCATGGCAACCCCAAATTATCATGGAACTCGGTAATCGCGTCAGCGCGCAGCGTGGTGTGTGACATCGTACTCCTCCATCGGCTCAGATAGGTGCAAAAAATCGGGTAGCTTATCGAGAAAGCGGTGCAGCTTGCGCTGCTTGGCGGGAAACAGCACATCGCTGCCGAGCTGCTCGCCGAAATTTGCATGCCCCATGAGCCTATCGATGTCTCCGGCGGTTAATACAGGATCAAGCGAGTTCAGTGCATGCTGGGCAAAAAAATGGCGAAGCTGATAAGGCACGACACGCTCGCTCGGGTTCACGCTCTGCCACGTTGAACTCATAAACTGGCGAAGTGATTGGGCATTGAGGTGCGCAATGCTCATCGCCTCGGTCACGGTAAGCCAAAGGTAGGGGCTCTCCAACACAATCCCCGTCATGTCGGCCAGCTGGCGCTGTAGGCTGAGATAACGACGGAGGGTACGTTCAAAGGCGGGGCATAAATACAAGGTTCGATAAATGCCTTTATCGAACACCAGCGCTGAACGCCGATCAAAACACAGCGCTTTCTCAAGCGAAATCGCGTGGGTGGGCCGAGTCCCTGTGAGCGTGATCAGTAGCAGCGCCAGTTCATAAGCGCGGAAGTTGTGAAGCTCACGCAGTGAGGCGGTGGTGTGTCTTTTTTTCTCCAGTGCTCGGCCTTGGTTGGCAAGTCGGGCGAAAAATTGGCGAACGTCATTAACCAAAAGCTGTCGAGTCGATCCAATCGGCTGAGCCGGTATCGGAAGATACTCGCGCGTCGAATCAGTGATCGCGTAGCGAAAGGCAACAATCTCTCCGGGCGTGGCCAAATAGGCAGGAACCGATGACTGGGCTTTGACCAGCGGCGCATCGTTGCCGGTGACGGGCTCGGGCGCGCAAAACAGCGCCAGTAAGTCACTCGGCATGGCTTGGTGTAGCCGAGAAAGATAGCGACCTTGGGCATGAAAAAGCTCATAACGAACGGCGTTGGTATTACTGCTCTGATAAGCGGGCGCGCTATTATGATGCGGCGACTTGTCCTGAAGTGCGCTGTATTTGGTGCACACAGACACGTGCGGATCGCGATGCAGCATTGAGTCAATATAGTGATAAAAATGATCGCGCCGCATCATGTCGTACCCCTTTAAGGCAACGGGCGTGCGCCATTTTGTCTGAAGAAATCTCAAGAACGCGCGTTTTTCATCCTCACTCATGTGCCACGCCTGGCTGTTCGCCTTGGTGTGGGCGAGGGCACCCACGAACCAGTGATTGAGACCGTTTGGGATGGGCTGCCAGCGCCATTCGGTGCCTTGCGGTGTGCGATGGGGCATCGCGTATTCTACCCAGCTGGGCGCGGTTTTTCGTATCTTTCTCAGGCGATACGCGTCGCAATCGTCACGGCCACTGACTAAGCGAAGATCGGGGATATCTTCAATCGAGTGGCAATGAGGCAAGCGATTGATCAGCCACAGGTAGAGAAAGAGCAGCAGCGCTCTGTCCAGCGGAGAGATTTTCTCGGTATTGGTCAGGTTGGCATCAAGGTGGGGGGCAACCTGAACGGAGAATCGCTGCTTGAGACGTATAATGGCGGCCAGCAGCTTTAAGGCGTGACGTTTCGCATTCGGGGCGACCCCTCCTGCGTTTCGTTTTCGCTCCGCTTTTTTTCGTTGCTCTGAGTCTCTCATCGATTGCCTCTTGTTGTCCAATACCAAGCCTGTTGCGTCCAGAGTCCAAAAGGAGGAGAAAGCGTCTCACATCGTCACGCGGTGCTTTTGGGCCACTGGTATGTTTAGAGGACTGTTTGATTCTATATATGGTGTGTTATTTGTCTTTCGAGCTCAATATGTTGGGTTTTATTATAGGCGCATTGGTGGGTTTTTCGTCAAGGGAGGAACGGGGGATAATTGTATAGGTAATGTGCGATTGATCTCATATGTGAGTAAAAGTGGCTTCAATATTGAGAGATTGTGGCAAAAAAAGGTGGGCTGGGCGCTTTCCTTTGCTGGGGACGTTAGGAGCATAGAGAGATCGCCAGGAGGCCCCCGATTTGAGGGCGGCGCATCTGTCTCAAACGCTGCGATTGGCGGACAATTGTGTCTCACCCTAAAACAAGGGGCGGGCTAACCCACTTATGTAGCGAGGTTTTTGGGCGGAGCGCGCCGGGCTTCTAAGCGGGGCGGCACTATTTTGCAAAAGAAGTATCGTTTACGCGGGTGTCCTTTCCTAACTTAGCACGGATAAAGCGAGTTATTTTCCAGATATACGCCAAGACAACAGAGTAAACTATAAAGCAGGCAATAAATAGCATAAACATTATTACTTCAGGAATGTTTGTTGCCTCACCATAAATTCCGAATGACGCATACATTGCGGCGATCAAACATATAGCAACTAGCGTTTGTCTTGGGCCTAAGCCTAAACGCTGGAAAATGTGATGCAAATGTTCTCTGTCCGGTTTAAATGGGGAATCGCCTCTTCTAACTCGGCGAATCATAATTGCTGCCATGTCCATTAATGGTACTGCAATAAGCCAAAGTGCAGTTACTGGGCGCATAAGTGAAGTGCCTTCCGTTTGGCTTACTCCTAAAAGTAACCAAATGACAGTAAAGCCAATCATCATACTACCGGCGTCTCCCATAAATACCTTACGCTCTCGTCCCAGTACTCCCAAGTTCATAAAGATATAAGGCAGCATCGCTACAATAATGACAACGCATAGGTAAGCTAAACCGTGCTGACTGTCTACTTGTAGCAAGAGTGCAATGGCACCAAAAGTTACGATAGATAGTCCACCCAACAAGCCATCAATACCATCCACCATGTTAAACGCATTAATCGCTCCAATGACAGCCAGAATGGTAACTAATGTCCCCCCCAAACCTAATGATATCTCACCGATTCCGAACAAATTGCCTAAGCTATGTAGCTCAATATCAGCAACTTTCATCATTATAATCGATAAAATGGCTTGAACTCCCATACGAACTTTAAAGCTCAAATCTATTTTATCGTCAACGGCACCGACAAAAGTAAGGACAGCAATACATAACAAGAACAGCCAGCTATGTTCGATTGCTTCAGGCCTAAAAGTTAAGTACTGCGCCAGCACTAGGCAAATGGAAATCCCACCTACCAAAGGAATTGCACCATCATGCAGTTTTCTGGCATTTGGTTTGTCTACAAGACCAATTCTTTTTGCTATTTTTCGCATCAAGAATAGAGTTGTTAATGAAGAAAAAAAGATAAAACTAAGCTCGAGGAACATAATTTAGCCAACGGTTATTTTCATTATATCGACTAATTTTAGCTCAAATTCTATAACTCCAAAAGCTCGATTTGAAGTATCTATCTAATTATCTTATTCAGTAGGGGTTAGGAGTGATAAGTTGCCAATATTCAATTTTTGTTGTTATGGGAAAAGTGTATGAACGAATAGACGAAGAAAATCGCAATTTTGGGAAACAGCGATGTTTACATACGTGACCTGTGGCAAAGGCTAGTTAAAATGCAACATCAATACGAGGGCTCCCATGTGGGAGCCCTCGTCGTTGTTTGCCCAGCAAAGCTACACCCACCCTCCATTTGAAAGAAAGTGGAGTCATAGTGACCAAAGGAAAGGTAATCCGAATGGCAAGGGCGTCACTGGCTAATAGTCAGAATGCCAAATCCTGCAATGAAAGTTACCAACAATGTTGAAAACAACAAACTGTTCCCACAAAGCGCACAACACATGATCCTAAGATTAGCATAGTGCCTCCAATCGAGGTGATATGGAGTATGCATGAGCCGTATACGAGACCCATACGTACGGTCCTGTTAGAGGGATGTAGTCCAGGGCAAGGGTAATTGTAAATATTGAAATTGCCCGACATGAAAACAAAGGGGTACGCTGTTTTGAATATAACAAAAGCTCTGCTTTTGGTTTGACAATTCAACAAGCACCATATCATGGGTATACCCAATTTGCGATTTAGGCTCTATGAGCTTGTGGTGTATGGCAAAGCATAACGCCCGAGACAGACTGAAATGACGATCCCAAATTTCGATGATATCCACTTGATTATTCGCATATTGGATCGCAGAGTAATATTTGACGAGCGGAAGCTCAGGGTATTTTAGGTGCAGTTCGACATCCTCACACATGATAGGCACGTTCTCAACAACCAAAGCATGATGACGATCCAGTGCACGTTGACAATCGGGCTTGTACCTGAGTGTTTGATAGAAATGGTTCGCTAGCCTCTCAATCGCCTGTTGGTGTGCGAGTGCTTGAGGTATCCCAGTTGCCTTTAAATGTACATAAACTTTAGGGTTCTGCCCCCCGAGCGCAAAAGCGGCGATTTGTTGGTGTTGTGTGAGGCTTTTCAGAAAATGCTCGGGTTTCTCAAAGGTGAGGATCGTCATTGTGCGCCTCCTGACATCATGGCAGTGAACGCTTGCCCATCAATACGAGAAGCGTTAGCGACATAAGGCGCATACACGTCGAACAAGAGTTGAGTATCACTGTGCCCAAGCATATGAGAGATATAAAGTGGGTTCTCATGAGCAGCAATATGGAGCACGGCAGCTGTGTGTCGGGTTTCGTAGGCGCGGCGCTTTTTAAGCCCCGCTTTGCCAAGCGTTGGATGCCAAATTTTTTTACTCACCCAGTGGGTGTCTAAGCCCTGGCCTTTCCTATTGGTGAACACAAACGTATCACTGGTATAAGGGCTGTTTTTTTGGCGTAGGAACAGCTCATAAAGCGTATCGTTCATGACTAAATCACGTCGGGATTTCGGCGTTTTCACATCACATACAGCCCCATTGACCAGATTTTGTCGTATTCGGATCAGACGGTGATCAAAATCAATGTGCTCCCAGCACAGTCCGTGTACTTCACAGCTTCGCATGCCTGTCCAAAATCGTAGCTGGAAATAATCTCGCCAGTGCGCATCCACACACGCCAGAAAGTGGTGCACTTCTTCAGCGGTCAGCGGTTTGGACTCGGCCTTCTCTTCTCGAAGCGATTTATAACGGCGAAAGGGGTAATCAAATTTGAGCTCTTCGGCGGCCAAACTGACGATGGCAATCAATGGCCAGAGAATATTGTTAATGCGTTTGTTGGTCAGTTTTCTTGAGCCACCGCTTTTGGTGCACTCTTTCAAAAACTGACGAAAGAAATCCACTTGAGACAGGCTGATTTCGGATACCAGTGTGTTACCAAACTCAGGGAGGAGGTAGCATTCTAAGGTGTTCCAGACCACACGTTGATAACTGGGTTTCCAGTTGGCCTTTTGGCGCTCATACCACTGCTTGGCGTAGACATCAAAAAAAGGATAAAGGTGATCGGGGCATTTGGCGCGTTGCAGCGCCTCAAAAGTGGCGACTTTTTTGCTGTGCGGAAAATAATCGCGGTACTGAAATGTCCCTAAATCGATTTCCGCGTTCATTTGTTTCAGGGTCGCCTGCGCGATCTTGAGGTTTTTTGGGGTGGCCATCTGCTTAGTGCCTTCACGAAAACGCTGTCCGTACAAGTGCAGATCGAATTGAATGCGCCCGTTAGGGCGGATGCGAATATGAGCCATAGTGGTCTCCATCGGTGTCAGATCGCTAAATAGATCTGTCCCTCACCGATGGAATTCGCTAGAATCGTGCCATCGGCTGGGGTGGGTTAAACGCTGCGCAGCCGGTACGGGGTAGGGAGGTTGCCGCCTTCCTATCCCAACTGCTTGTCTTTCTCTCTTCGAAATCCCGAGAAACCTCGGCACCTCTCAAGTCTTCAGTCCAATAAAAGGAAATTGAAATCAATCCCCCTTTATTGGATGAAAGGTCACTTAATACTATAGTTGCAGCTGGATGTTTGTCCAGTGTTTGCGCCCCATTATTTTTCATCAGGTACAAAACGGTCAAACATCATCAAAGCCGATCATATCGGCTTGCTTGCCAGAGAGATCCTGCTCAAGCTCTTTTTCGGCCTCAATACGCTGCTTCAGTTCAGCCAGTTTTGAGGTCGCCAATTCCAACGGCACGCTAACATAGGGGTGTTCTTTGTCTTTATCATTATGAAACCCCAACTTTCGCTCACCATGCGTATTTTTCAACACAGTCAGCTTGATTGCCTTTGCACCGGTAATATCTTTAATTTTTACTTTAGTGATGGCATTGAGGTTCACGGCATAAACGTGTGGGTGGGTGACGCTAATATCCGCTGTGTGCAGACGCATAACGCTGCCCGCACTTGAGAGTGCGCCTAGATAAACGTTCTCAGAAGCAATATAAAGAAGCGCCTGATTAGCCTTACTTACTTCTTCAATGTTTTTAAAGTCTTGAAGCTCCTTTTTGAACTCAAAGATATTGATCACTATTTTTGCTTCCAGCTCGTAGTGTTGTTGCTGTTTCTCACGATAGGCGCGCAGTGGTGCCAGTGAGTGGCTCAGCGTCGTGATCCCATCGCTAAAAATGGCTTGTTCATCATCTAAATACATCGACAGCGTCGGTTTGTGGGTCGAGTGGGCCAAATACGCCATTGATGCCATGGCCTCGGGGGTTAACGTCATATTGAAGTCCACGTCTAACGTGTCAGGCAGTGGAAAAGGCAAGATGTCATTGTCACGTTCAATGCGTACCATACGGTCTTCTTTACTGAGTTCAAACACTTGATAGGGCACATAGGTTTCAGCGGTGTTGAGGATTGCAATGGCTTGGTCCGTTTTTAAGGTACGCGTGGATTTGGTGTTGATGGCGTTATAAAACGCGAGGTGGTGCTCACACGCAGGTTGCGACTCGGCATAGCGAAACGAGTTCAGGTCAGTGATCCCCTCGAGCGTCAGGTGGGAGGGAGTGCGTGTATCTATGACCTTGAGTGTGATGGGCTCTTTTTTCTGCAATTTTGTTGCTTGTCCTTGCCAGTATTGGCGAAAGGCGGTCGCGCTGAACGACCAGAAGCCTGCGGGAAGTTCCGGATTGTCTTCTTTGGGGATCGTGACTTGGCAGAGATCACTGCTCGGTCCGCCAATCATCGAAATGTCAGCATGATGGCTGATCACCAGCGTAATAAAGGGGTTGGGATCGCCATGTCTGATGCGTTGAGTGAAGTGTGTGATGCTTTCATGGGTTTCAGGTTGGAAAGTTAATGTTTTCATGCGGCTATCCTTATAAGTTTGGTTGAGTATGACGTGTCCACCACTGGCGAAATTCATGTCGCGCAGCGAGTGGGAGATTGGGCACAGATAACGTCAAAGTGAGGTAGGTTTTCCCTGTGTTGTGGATGCGTTTTTCTGCCGTGTCGCCGGAGTTAAGTAGCTGATGTTGGATGAACGCCCACTTTTTACTGTCCAGGCGTTTTCGGTTTTGATGAAGCGTCATATGGAGCGGAGCATCAATACCGATTGAACGAAGCGCATTCAGCGCTTTTTGTGTTTTCTGATTACACGGACTTTCAAAGATGAAGGTGTGCGCCTGTGTCAGCATTAAAGGCCCCAGTGTTTTGAGCGCGGAGAGGGCGGTTTTCTCGATGAGAAACGGTTTGTGCTGTCCGAATGTTTGCCACACCTTGCTAATGGCGGCAAACGTCTGTTGGCCAGTGTGCAACATGTGCAGGCAAGCCTGAGTCTGCCACATAAATTCGGCATGCTGCGGATTGGCGCAACGTAATGCTTGTTGCTCAGTGGTGTGATTCCATAGGGTTATCCAATCGTTATCATTGAACTGCGTGTCGGTGTTGGGGTGAGGCATGGAGACCCTGCTGACATTCAGCCGTCCCATCAATAATCCGTTGAGTTGCTCATGAGTCAGTATTGGGTGATACGACTTTTTCTCTGGTACCGAGAGGGTGGCATATTCAGGCACCAATGATGTGAGGATGCGGGAAACATCATTGGAGAGGGGGGACAGACCTAAGATATAGCGCAGCTCAGCACGACTATAGCGGCGCTGTTGAGGCACAAAAAATGGGGTGACCCACTCCATGCCATGCAGATAATGCAGTCGGGTCGTTGCATAATATTGGTGTCCCAACTGGCGACCAATTTCATCAAACAGCAGCGCATTATTCACTTGCCCAAATTCTCGGCCTTGTAACCAGTATTGAAATCTGGCGTTCACCATGGACTCTGCGAGCAAATGGGTGGTAATGGACTGCTCAACGCCTTTCATCGAGGCTTCGCTGAAACGTCCACATGCAAGGTGAAGCCCTTGGCGATAGAGTAGTGTGGCCCCTGCATGGCGCAAGTGATGAAATCGGGCGCGTTTACCAAACCGTGCTTTGAGGGCTTTGGATATCGGCTTAAGGTAATGGCGTTCACGAGAACTTTTGCTTTCACCAATGAAACCAAGAAAGGGCGTTTTGGGCTGACAGGTTTGCTTGAGTGACATCACCAATCGAATGAGCTTGGCCGCGGCCTCGGGGAGCACCATGTACACCCAACGAGGTTTCCCCCCTTTGGGACCTCCTTCGCTGGTACGGGTGATCCGAACATCAAAATGGGCCCCTTTGCTGGTAGTACAGCGAATATCTTTCATCCTGAGCCGCAGGACTTCGCCTCGCCGTAAGCCACCATAATAACCGAGTAACGTGGCCACACTGCTGAATAGCCGTTGCAATGGAGAGCCGCCGCCAGACAACAGGGTTGTCGTCAGACTGTGAACGTCCTCTGCGCCCAGCGACAACGCATCCACTTTTGTTGGCCGAACTGGTTTGTCAAAGACTCGAAGATCCAGCTCAGAGGTGAGCGCCTGCTGGGTCAAAAATCGGAAAAAGCGATACATAAACCATTGGGATTGCTCGTCTCGTAATGCGCCATATACGGTGTTCGCCCACGCCTGAAGCGTATTTTTTTGCGTGGCAACCTCATAGGAGAGCGGGTGTGAGACAAGGTCTGTGGCCACATTGGCATAGCGTGTAATGCTGCTCGCCGCCAGGGTGCCTTTTTTTACGCCGCCCAGTCGGTGCAGCTCTTCTACATAGTCATACACCAGTCGAGGCAGAAGGTTGTGGCGATCGAATGGCGGCTGGGCGGGCCTCGTTGCGCGGCGGCCGTCAATGAATTTAAGCAGCGTCTTATGTGGCCAATGTCGAAATGATCGCTTGGCTCGATGTTCCCCCTCCATCTCGTTTGAACACAGATCGTGCTCAGCAAAGATGTGCTCCATTTGCTGACGATTCAATGCGGCAATGCCATGGGATCTGGGGCTGACATGGCGCAGCGGATCGGAAAAGTCGTTGAGCACTTCTGGGGGTAAGCGGTAGCGATGGAGCCATAACGCTTGTAAAGCTCGATGCCAGTTGAGGGCACTCAGTGGACGTTGGTCAGGATAGTAACCAACCAGCCACTGGTTTAAGGCGTCGAGCAGTTTCTTCTCTTTGTGTTCTGTGGTGTTGAGTGGTGCGTGTGTCTGCCAGTGGGTAAAAGCTCTCGCTGCCAATGGGGGGATGGCGTAGCGCGTAAAACTTACCGGTTCATCATCGTCAAAATAGGACAGCTTTTTGGGGTGCGTAATTCTGATGGTCAGCATGCCGTCCACCCACTCCAGTGGTTCTGGGTCCATAAGACGCTCGCCCCAATAGTGTAAGGGAAGCGGTGCCACGTCCATCATTAATGTGATCGCTACCCAAGCAACGTTAATGTCTGAGCGCTGCATGACGTGCAATGGCAGCGCTTGGCAATATGCACGATAGATGAGGTGGGCGATTTCACTGTGTTGATAAATCGCCACCATTGAATTGTGTTGGTGGTCAATAAACTGCTTTGTTTTGGTTTCGGGTAGACGCCAACCACAAAGCTGCTGGAGATACAGTAAGACTTCATCTCTCGCTTGCTTAAGCACGCTTTGCCTCCCCGAGGGGATGAGGTGAATGTCGTGATTCATTGCGGCTAACTCAGACTGTTCAAGTACTCTGGTGTGCGTGCTGTATGTGTCTATTTTGTTTAAGATCTCACTGAGCTCGTCTAATGGTGCGTGGTTGAGCGATTGCTGCGCGTAAAATTGCGCGACCGTGTGCGTCTCTGAATGTAGCGGCTTTGCGCCGGTGTGCTTTAAAGCGGGATGGGCCATGTTCAATTCTCCTGTTGTGCCATCGATGAGCCAGAGTCAAGCTGCAACGCCTGAGCCCACTGCGCCAGATGATGGCTAAGTACGTGATGAACCGCAGAGAAACTGTAGTGATCACCCAAATGCTCGCCAACGTTGCTGTGTCCCATCAGGCTATCCACTTGCTGCGTGGTCAGTCTTGGGTTGGTGGCCAATAGCGCGTGCTGTGCAAAGGAGTGGCGCAGCTGGTAGGGAACGACCGATTTGGCCGCGGTCATTGACGGGGTTTGGGCAAAGCACGCCTGCCAGTGTTGCACCATAAACTGACGCAGTTGTTTGGCGCGGCAAGGTTGAGTGCAGTTGGCGTCATTAATCCAATACCAGAGCAGTCGATTGGCGTTGGACGACGTCGGCTCAAGGGCGTCTAGGGTGCGACGCTGCAGCACTTGGTATTGCTGAATTTTCTCTTTAAGGTGATCACACAGCTCAATACTGCGATAACGCCCCTTGTCTTTGATCAGCGCAAAGCGCAGATCAAAACAGTGTTGGCGTTTGATGGAGATGTGGTGGGTCGGGCGTGTGCCCGTCAGCAGAACGAAGAGCAGTGACAGCTCCAATGCTTTTGCATTGTGGTAATGTCGCAGCGCTTCGTCATCGTGACGGTTCAACGGGGCGAGCGATGCCACTTGTGTGTGTAGGTAGTGAAAAAACACGTTGAGATCGGACATCGCCAGCGCTTTATGAGAGCCAAAATAGGTCGCGGGGATCTCGATATAAGTGCGCGTCCCCTCGGTGATTTCCATGTGATAGGCACAGATCGCACCCGTTTGCTGTAGGTAGGCCGGTAATGTCATCGTCTGACTCAATAGTGGGTGTGCGGAGTGCCGGCCTGGGGTGGTTAATTCACAATACGGGCTAAGTTGGTTTTCATTGATGGCACTGGCCAAACGGCCTAAATATCGATTGTGCGCGCAAAAAATCTCATAACGAATGTGATTGCTGCTCAGTTTTTGATAGGCAATCGCACTGCCATGGTGTGCCTGGCCGATCAATATGGTTTTGGCCGGGGTGGATAAAAACGGGTCGATGCTGGCTTCGTGAGATAAGTACGAGAATAAGCGGTCTTTGCGCAGCATGTGGTGGTGGCGAAGGGGGGCTGGAGCCCGCCACTTTCGCCCCTTGAGTGTCCCAAACAGTGCTTGTTTTTGCTCTTGGGTTAATGCCAAGTCATCGTCATGGTGAGTCAGCCAATAACTAAACAGGGGATTGAGCGCGCTTGGGAACGGTTGCCAGAGGTATTGCGTGCCGGCCTGACAGGGATAGGCAACGGCGTACTCGATCCACGAAATGCCATTTGTTCGAATTCGGCGCAGGCAATGCGCATGGCAGTCAGCGGCCGCAGTGACTAATTCCAGCGTTGGAATATCTTTTGCATCCGTTAACCCTTCGAGGCTGCCTGTGATCCATAGGTAGATAAAGTACAGGTGGAACAGGGTCAATTCGGTGCTTGAATGAGGGCGTTTGCCTCGCGCTTTGGGGCGAAGTTCATTCATCGCGGTGGCCAGTGTCAGGCTCGCGCGATAGGCGTCAATTGGCACGCCGCCTGAATTGGCGGCCCGATGACGTTTTTTTTCATGTTGTTGATATGACATATCGGTTCCTTAATGACAAAAAGGCGATCGAAACCCATACGCGGACGGACATTGCGACAGGCAATGCGAAGCCTCGCGAAAGGCGATCAAAAAATACAGTCGTAGTGTGAGTGAGGAACGCTATCGTCTGCCGTCAAAGGCGGCAGCTCAGTTCCGAGTTCGAGCGTGTGTTGTGAAGTGAAGGGTTCACAAGTGCCCGGATCGCTTGCAGACCGCCATCTTATGAGGCGGCTGAAGGTTCAAGTTTTCATCAACTTGATTAGAGTTAGGTTCAGCGGCATTGGCGCTGAATTCGTTGAGTCGAAACCTCAATTTCTTGAAGCCTCTGTAGGCCGTGAGCGCGAGCTGTTAGGCGTTTCTGTTGGCAAGCGCCAAAGAATTGGCGTTTTCATTGACTGTCATTCCATAGGCGCAGCACACCGTTCAACATCTATGTTGCGGCTGACCTTTAGGACGACAATCCGAATTTAATGATTTCATGCCCCCACTCGTGCCAAGACGGCGTTCAGCGTCGAAAACGCCGACCTGAATAGGCAAGGGGGTGGGTTGATATCGTCTCCGACGTGGCACCGTTCTTGTGAGAGAACGTCGCAAGAGTGCGGATCACGATTCATTATTTATTCATTGATGAAAACGACATGACGCGACCATCGTCCTCCTGGAGCCTGGACTCCCCTCCGACTTGGTATGCCATGAGCATAATCACCAAGTGCTGACGGCTCTGTTTGATCACTCAAACCGCCACCGACAACAAGTTTTAGCCTGATAGCAGGCTTTATTTTTTTAGGGTGGCAGTTAATGCCAGCCGTTTTGTTTTGAGGGCGGCAGTTAATGCCAGCCATTTTGTTTTTTAGGGCGGCAGTTAATGCCAGCCGTTTTGTTTTTTAGGGCGGCAGTTAATGCCAGCCATTTTGTTTTTTAGGGCGACAGTTAATGCCAGCCGTTTTGTTTTTTAGGGCGGCAGTTAATGCCAGCCATTTTGTTTTTTAGGGCGGCAGTTAATGCCAGCCGTTTTGTTTTTTAGGGCGGCAGTTAATGCCAGCCGCTTTGTTTTTTAGGGCGGCAGTTAATGCCAGCCATTTTGTTTTTTAGGGCGGCAGTTAATGCCAGCCATTTTGTTTTTTAGGGCGAGCGGTTATTGCCCGCCGTTTTGTCTTATGTGTTTCTTTTGACAGAGCAAACGGTAAACGATTGCCCATTTATCCAGAATAAACAATGAACTACGATTGTCAAGAAAAGTTCGATGACGCTCACTTCTCACTTCTCACTCTGAGCGCGGTCGCTCTGGCGCTTTTTCCGGTGGATACGCCGCGGGCAGGCGTGTGGTAAACGCGAGTGACGCGGGGTAAAAGGCGGGTTTTCATCTCAGTGTTTGGTCAACAAGACCTGTCTCAATTGGCCATTTTGAGGCAGAAAGTTGTCTCAGGGTAAAATGGGATTTTTGTTAAGTAGTTGAATTTAAAGGCTGTTGTTGAGTGGCCTTTGAAAGGGGGCTAATGTACCCAAGCCTTTGGGGGCTCTTTTTGCAAAAACCTCACCCCCCGCGAGACCACCGCGGCTTTGCGGACGCAAACGCTAGTCGCACTTTGCCGATTCTGATATGCTCTAAGTAGAGATTACGTAAGGATTAAACGATGAAAATAGCAGTAGCAGGTACCGGTTATGTTGGCTTGTCGAACGCCATGCTGTTAGCGCAGAACCACGAAGTTGTAGCGCTCGATATCATTGCCGAAAAGGTTGAGTTGCTAAACAACAAGCAATCCCCAATCGTGGATGCGGAAATCGAAGATTTTCTCGCGAATAAGCCACTCAACTTTGTTGCCACGACAGACAAAGAATCGGCATATCGCGAAGCCAAGTACGTTGTTATCGCGACACCCACCGACTATGATCCGACGACTAACTATTTTAATACCTCTTCAGTCGAAGCGGTGATCAACGATGTGATGACCATTAATCCCGATGCGGTAATGGTCATTAAGTCAACGGTACCGGTCGGTTATACCGCTCGTATCAAGCAAGAACTAGGTTGCGAAAATATCATCTTCTCACCAGAGTTTCTGCGTGAAGGTAAAGCGCTTTACGACAACCTTCATCCATCTCGTATTATTGTTGGTGAGCGTAGTGAGCGTGCTGAGACCTTCGCAGGTTTGTTAGTTGAAGGGGCAGTAAAGGAAGATATTCAAGTCCTGTTTACGGATTCAACAGAAGCTGAAGCGGTTAAGCTGTTTTCAAATACCTACCTGGCGATGCGCGTTGCGTACTTTAATGAACTCGATTCCTATGCGGAAGCGCATGGCCTAGATGCTCGTCAAATCATTGAAGGGGTTGGTTTAGACCCTCGTATAGGTAATCACTACAATAATCCATCATTCGGTTATGGTGGTTACTGCTTACCAAAAGATAGCAAGCAACTACTGGCGAACTATCAAGATGTACCCAACAACATCATTGGTGCGATTGTAGATGCAAACCGCACACGAAAAGACTTCATTGCAGAGTCGGTCATCAAACGTCAGCCTAAGGTAGTCGGTATCTACCGCCTGATCATGAAAGCCGGCTCCGATAACTTCCGCGCATCTTCTATCCAGGGCATCATGAAGCGCATCAAAGCAAAAGGCATTGAAGTCTTGGTGTATGAGCCTGTTCTTCAAGAAGAGGAGTTCTTCAACTCCCGTGTGGTTAAAGACTTCAATGAGTTTAAACAGACTGCTGATGTGATCGTTTCAAACCGCATGGTAGAAGAACTGGCTGACGTCGCTGATAAAGTCTATACACGTGACCTGTTTGGTAGCGATTAATTTCAATTTTCTTAAAGCTAAAGGCTCCTTCCGTGGAGCTTTTTTTCAGTTGGTAATTAAAAATGATAAAAAAATGTCTATTCCCAGCAGCGGGTTACGGTACGCGTTTCTTGCCTGCGACTAAATCCATGCCAAAAGAAATGATGCCAGTGGTCAACAAACCACTCATCGAGTATGGCGTCGAAGAAGCTATTGAAGCAGGCATGGACGGCATGTGTATTGTGACGGGTCGTGGCAAGCATTCACTGATGGATCATTTCGATAAAAACTACGAATTAGAGCATCAAATCAGCGGCAGCAGCAAAGAAGTGCTGCTAGATGATATTCGTAGTTTGATTGATTCAGCGAGCTACACCTATATCCGTCAGCGCGAAATGAAAGGCTTAGGTCATGCTATTCTGACCGGGCGTGAGCTTGTGGGAGATGAACCGTTCGCCGTGGTATTGGCCGATGACCTGTGTGTTAACGAAGACAAAGGTGTGCTGGCGCAGATGGTTGAGTTGTACAAGCAGTTCCGCTGTTCGATTGTCGCCGTACAAGAAGTCCCAGAAACAGAGACGCATAAATACGGTGTGATTGCGGGTGAGATGATCAAAGATGACATCTTCCGCATCGACAATATGGTTGAAAAGCCAGAGCCGGGCACCGCACCAAGTAATCTGGCGATCATTGGTCGCTATATTTTGACTCCGGATATATTCGAATTAATTGAAAATACTGAGCCGGGCAAAGGTGGCGAAATTCAAATCACGGATGCGCTGATGCAGCAGGCACAGAACGGCTGCGTATTGGCGTACAAGTTTAAAGGTCAGCGTTTCGATTGTGGTAGCGTAGAAGGTTATATTGAGGCGACAAATTACTGCTTCGAGAATATTTACAACAAACCTTCGAAAAACCAGGTTGAAGAAGTGCCTGCCGAGAAGGTAGCTTAATTACGTTGGGGCCTAGGTACTTAAGTCCTAGGCCCTATAACCTCATACATCAATAAACCACCGTAAATCCTTTCTTCTCTAACTCCTTCCCCAATACTTGTTGGGCTTCATCTTCCCCATGAATCAAATGAATGGCTTTTGGTTGTGTGGGAATGCCAGTAATAAACTTGAGTAAATCACTTTTGTCTGCATGGGCGGAATAACCAGAAATAGTATGAATCTGAGCATTAACTTGGACTTCTTGATCATCTATCTCAATCTCTGAATTGCCTGCTTGTATCGCCTCACCTAACGTGCCTTGAGCTTGATAACCTGCGAATAGCACATCATTTTTCTTATCAGGGAGTAGTGCTTTTAAATAGTTGACGATTCTACCGCCTTCACACATTCCGGAAGCGGCCACAACAATGGCGGGTTCATCAGTTGAAGCGAGTCGGTTTACTAAGGCTTTATGCTCGGTGTGACTTTCAACTGTAATACACTGTTCGAAAGCAAGTGGATGGCGTTGATTGTCTAATCTTTGTTTTGCTTCCTGACTCCATAAGGTTTTAAAACGTCGATACGTTTTTGTCACTTCTTTTGCTAGAGGGGAGTCTAAGATGATCGGCAAGGAAGATGCCAAATCATGCTGGTTAATCAGTTGCTCAATGTCAAACAGCAGTTCCTGCGTTCGACCGACACTAAAGGCAGGAATCAAAATTACACCACCGTCTTTTAACGCATGATCAATGATGTTGTTTAAACGCTTTGTACGTGTCGCAATGTCTTCATGTTGTTTATCGCCGTAGGTTGACTCTATAAATAGGTAATCAGCTCTTTTAGGAGGGTGTGGATCGGGTAAAAGTGGCGTATTCGATGGTCCTAAATCTCCAGAGAAAACGACGATTTCACCATTTGACAGTTTAAACTCAACATAGGCGGAACCCAGAATATGACCTGCGGGCTGAAAGCGAACATCTGCGAGAACAGGGAGTTCTATCCACTGCTGATAATCAAAAGGTTTGAGTTGTTTCTTGATGATATTGAGGACTTGTTTTCGCTGGTGGTAGTTTAAACCGAGTTGCAGTTTCAAGCCGTCTTCAAGCATTAAGGGAACGAGTTCCGCTGTGGCTTGCGTGCAATAGATTGGCCCTTTAAATCCAGCAGCCAGTAACCAAGGCAGTCGGCCAATATGATCTATATGAGCGTGAGTGAGAACGAGAGCTTTTATCTGCTCGATAGGAAACTCGATATTCAGTGAGGCATTGCGTCCACCAAAGCTGAAGTCCTTGCCTTGAAATAGTCCACAATCAATCAAAATACTGCCATTGGCGAGCTTAAGCTCATGACAGGAGCCAGTAACGGTATGCTTTCCGCCATGATGGATCACACTGGCGATGTCTGATATTGGTGTCGTCATGCTTTCTCCTTAACTATTCAGCATAGGCGAGCAGGCAGTGAAAGAGTAAGGCTTATGCTTCCGTAGATTAGATGTAATAAGTTGGAAAAGTAACGAAATGCGATGAGGTTAGCACCGAAAAACATTGCCACCTTAAAGGGCTAATAAGGAGAGTTTAGGATATACGGAAATAGTTAGCTGTTGTTAAGTGTATTTGCATTAGTTTACTTTCTGTTTGGATATTCCTGATGTTGCAGGAACTTCTCGGAATGACGGTGTTGAGGAGATGAGCTAGGTCGAGGCTTATCTTACCAAGACGCGAGCGACTCGTCACAGTTTTTCAAGTTCGTGGTACAATTAGTATTAAGTTCAAAGAGTTCCTCTCGTAAATACAACGTAAGCGCTTTCCTGCTGTCGATTACAAGAGAAAACATGTAAAGGTTAAAGATGCAATCAGATCATGAATTCCAAAACTGGACGGTTATCGGTAAAGGTGCAGAGCGAGTTTGTTTTCAAAACCCTTCCAATCCTGCTCAATGTGTTAAGTTGAGCCAGAAAGACGCCGCGAAGCAAACCTATCGAGAAATTGAGTTTTTTGAGCGACTAAAAAAGAAAAGCGTTCAGTTCACGCATATCCCAGAATTTTTGGGGAAGGTGACAACAGAGACTCAAGTTGGCTTTAAGCAGCAAGTGGTTTTGGACGAGGACCTGTCAGTTTCATTAAACCTTACACAATATATTGTGCAGCAAGGGAATGAACTCGATATCGATCATTTGCTGCTGGAGATTCGAATTCTAAAAGATTACTTGATCGAGAACCGAGTTATACCAAGCGATTTAGTGTTGACGAACTTGTTGGTGCGGCAGTCTGAAGGGGCTATTACACTCTATTTGATTGATGGATTTGGTAATACAGAGTTTATTCCGGTATCGGACTTTATCCCTTACCTAATGCATAAGAAGATTAATCGTAAGTTTAAGAAATTTCTAAGGAAAAACTTGCACGTCTTCATCAAGAAGAAAAAAAACAGTTGAAGAGTTAGAGGCTTACGGTAAAAAAATCGATAAGTTTGAAGCCCTGTACCTTTGAAGGTGTTTTATTTGGTAGTTTGATGTTGGTGCGTGAAGGTTTTGAACCGAGATAGAGAAAGGGATGCATTGAGCATCCCTTTGTTATTTGTCTTGTTTAAAACAAGATTAAGCTTTTGCTGCTGCCGCTGCTTTAGCGATTGCTGCGAAGCTCTTCGCGTCTAGAGAAGCACCACCAACTAGAGCACCATCGATGTCTGGTTGTGAGAAGTATGCTTCTGCGTTTTCTGGTTTAACAGAACCGCCGTATTGGATGATTACTTGCTCAGCAACTGCTTCGTCTTTCGCTGCGATTAGTGCACGGATAGAAGCGTGGATGCGTTGTGCATCTTCAGCTGTTGCTGCTTTACCAGTACCGATTGCCCAGATTGGTTCGTAAGCAATGATTGCGCCGTTTAGAGCTTCAACGCCGTAAGCGTCGATAACTGCGTTGATTTGACGAGCACATACTGCTTCAGTTTCACCAGCTTCGTTTTGAGCTTCTGATTCACCGATACAGAAAACTGGTGTTAGGCCGTTTTCTTTAAGGAAGTTAAATTTCTTCGCGATGAACTCGTCTGATTCGTTGTGGTAATCACGACGCTCAGAGTGGCCGATGATGATGTGAGTAGCACCGAAATCTTTCAACATTTCTGGAGACATGTCGCCAGTGAAAGCACCGCTGTTGTTTAGGTCAGTGTTTTGCGCACCTAGAATGATCTTGTTACCGCCTTCTGCGATTACGCGCTCTGCTAGATCGATGTAAAGTGCTGGTGGAGCTACTGCTACGTCAACACCTTCAACGCCTTCAAGCTCAGCGTTAAGACCAGTTAGCAGCTCAGTTACCATCGCTTTGCTGCCGTTTAGTTTCCAGTTACCCATAACTACAGGACGACGCATAGGAATATCTCCGTATTATCTATTAATGATTAATGTAAAAAATCTACGAAAGAATATAACAGAATAATTTGAACAGATCATGATTGGTATCATGTCTTGTTCGGCTTTGTACATCTGGTCAGCGTAGCACTTGTTTCTGTCAGTTTTATCAAAAGCAATCGATTGGTGATCACGTAGACAGAATGATAGTTCATTCCTCGGAAATTGCAGCTTGGATTGGTATTACTACGCACTGGATTTTAATGTTGTAGAAAGGAATCAAAATGCCAAATTTGGTTTTAGAGTATTCGAACTCAGTGGAAGAGCGCGTCAACGTTCAAGGTTTACTAGAAGATTTACATAGAGCAGCGTTGGATTGCGGGCTTTTTGAATTGGCATCAGTGAAGTCAAGAACACTCCGCTGTCATAACTGGCTAATAGGTGAAGAAGGCGACAGTCTGGATTTTATCCATGTAAACTTTGAGTTACTGGCAGGGAGAACGTCAGAACAAAAACGTGCGTTATCCCGAGACTTAATGGTTGTACTTCAAGAGCAAGCCAGCCATGTTCATAGCTTAACGGTGAACATTCGCGATATGGATGTGGAGAGTTTTCAAAAAGTAGTGAATTGATAGAAACAGCTTGTTTCTCGTGTCTTTAGTTTTACGTTGTTCCTTCCTAAAGTGAACGGGCTCGGCTAATCTAGAGTTTTTATTTTCGGGGTAATTGTGAATGTTGACTAAAGAGCTACTGTTTTCTTTTCGAGGACGCATCGGGCGTAAAACGTTTTGGATATGGAACATTATCTATTACGTTTCTATCTTAGGTTTTGGTGTGGGTATCAATCAGCTGTTTCCGGCTTTTTCTCACCTTCTGCTGCCTATTTTTCTCTTGGTCATGCTTATTCCTGATCTCGCAATTACCACAAAGCGCTGGCATGACCGTGATAAATCGATTTATTGGTTAGCGCTGAATATTCCTTTGGTTTTGGGCCGACTCGCTACACCAATGACGAGTCCAGTTTCACAAGAGTCGGCTACGCCGCAACTGTTCATTGCTTCTATATCTTTAATTTGTGGCGTATGGATTTTGGTTGAATGTGGTTTATTAAAAGGAACGAAAGGCCCTAATAAGTACGGTCCTGATCCGGTTGGATAAATGATGCTGCTCGCTAGGACGACGAGTGAGCGTATTGGTAAGTTTAAGGGCGATTATTACAGGATCCGAGAGTCATCAACAATAATCGTCATTGTCCCTCATTGACCTGAATTGAACCACATTACGTGTCTTTTCAGGTTGTGGTGTTCCTTGCAACGCTTCTCTGAACTTCATCACTTGTTTCTGTAGTTCATTCATCAATACCACGTTGACATGATTTGGGTTTTTACAGTTGTTGATCACTCTGTCTATATGGCTCTGCTGCGCCCAAAGTCGTGGCTGCATGCTTTTCGATGCGCCTTCTATCATTTCGCGGGCCTTATCTTGTCGGAATTGCTCAAAAGCTTCCGGGTCATCTTGTGCCATTTGCATCAGTTCGTCGAAAGAGGGCAGAGGTTGCGGTTTGTGAGTACGCAGATTGGCCATCGTTTGTCTCCCAATCCATACGGATAGTTACACTTCGATATTAAAAGCGTATATCACGGAGAAGGGGAGAACGGCGAAATGACTCTGTAGTCTCAGATATAAGAGAGCATTTTCATAGGTGAGTTGTAGGCAGGAGCAGCGTGTTTCTAATCATTACCTACGCTTGAATACGGTATACGCAACGTCGCTGGCCGCTAATGATATGCTCAGTGCGTTCCACACGAGTTTCATCGCCAAGTAGTGCTTGGAACACACTTAGCTCTGACTGGCAGAGACTAGGACAACGTGTAGCAGCTTTACAAATAGGGCAGTGGTTCTCAATTAAGATAAAACCGTGCTCATCTTGCTCTAGTTCTGCCATGTAGCCTTCTTGTTCTCGTAATGAGACGAGCGTTTTCAATTTGCTTTCCAGCGTGTCACATTGCTCAAGATGTAGGCGATAGTTTTGTAACGTGAGCTTTTCGCGTTCAGAGGTCACTTTCTCGAGGCCATCTTTACCAAAGATGTGTTCGACCGCTTCGATGAATTGTACGGTGAGTTCACCATGGCGGTCGGCAAATTGCTCATGGCCTTTTTGAGTGAGAGCCCAGTGTCTGGTCGGGCGACCGACTTTGACTTTGACGTCGTAGATAGACAGGATGCCATCATCTTCTAAACCTTGCAGATGCTGGCGAGCACCCATGGTGGTCATTCCAAGTTCAGAAGAGAGTAGTTTTGCCGTGACAGAGCCGTCACGCTTAACGATTTGCAATATCCTATCTACGGTTTTCATATTCCCACCATTTATATGTCATGACATATTATGCGCGATAGGTTTTGTAAAGAAAAGTGTTGACTTAGTTTTGGTGAGATAAGCGAGATTCTAGGGCCGTTTATCCAGGCCCTAAAATCTCTGATATTTATTAAAGAATAATATCGCGCACTTCTTGGTCTTTACGCTCTAAGTAATGGATCGACTTGATGCGACGGATGGTGCGGCAGCGACCACGAATGAGTAAGGTTTCTGTTGTCGCGATATTGCCCTGGCGAGTAATGCCTTCTAACAGATCACCTTTGGTGATGCCTGTCGCGGAGAAAACAACGTTGTCGCTGCATGCCATGTCTTCCAGTTTCAACACGACGTTTGCTTTCACACCCATCTCTTCACAGCGTTTTAGTTCTGCTGCGCCGTAGATGCGGTTTTCTTCTGTATTACCTTTTACTTCATGACGAGGAAGTAGACGGCCAAGCATGTCACCATCTAGTGCACGAATGACCGCCGCAGAAACTACGCCTTCTGGTGCGCCGCCAATGCAGTACATGACGTCGACTTCGCTGTCTGGCATACAAGTCAGGATTGAAGCAGCCACGTCACCGTCTGGCACAGCAAATACACGTACGCCCATTGCCTGCATTTCTGCGATCACTTTGTCGTGACGAGGCTTAGCCAGCGTGATCACAACTAAAGTGTCTAGAGTTTTGTTCAGGGCCTTGGCGATGTTCTCTAGGTTTTCTTTTAGAGGCTTCTCCAAATCGATAACGCCTTTTGCACCTGGGCCAACCACGAGTTTTTCCATGTACATGTCAGGTGCTTTAAGGAAGCTGCCTTTTTCACCGGCCGCGAGAACCGCTAAAGCATTTGATTGACCCATGGCCGTCATGCGTGTGCCTTCGATAGGATCGACTGCAATATCGACTTCATCGCCACCAATACCCACTTGCTCACCGATGTACAGCATTGGTGCATCATCGATTTCACCTTCGCCAATAACAATTTCACCGCTGATTTCTGTTTTGTTCAGTAGTGTGCGCATAACCTCAACGGCTGCACCGTCCGCTGCGTTTTTATCGCCGCGACCAAGCCATTTATAACCAGCCAGTGCTGCACCTTCAGTAACACGGGAAAATGCCATTGCTAAATCACGTTTCATGATGTCTCCAAGTAAGCAAGAGGGAAGAAGAATTTGCGCGGCGATTTTACCATAACGAGTGTTAAACGTTTGCGTTTTTGCCGAGCTTTTACTTTGGTTAAGTTGAATTTGATCAATACTGAGTGCGTTTTTCTCGTGGCGAGAGGCAAATACCTTGCTCAAAAATGCTTCGGTGATCAGAAAAGTCAGCATTTAGTGAGATTGCGCCGGTTTTTTAACCGAATGATGCAAAATATCGAATATAGTGAGTGTTTCTCGTCGCAACGCTGAGTAGAATGAACCTCATATAGGTAAGGTGCGCGCCTGTCTCGTGCATCATCCCAACGGAACAACATAGGTAGGCCAAGATGTCTTTTGAAGTATTAGCACAACTAGAATCTAAAATTCAAACTGCAGTTGACACAATCACTCTTCTTCAAATGGAAGTTGAAGAGCTGAAAGAAGATAAAGTAAAGCTAGAAGCACAAGCAAACGAGCTTCGCACGCAACGTGAAGAGCTTGAGCAAAAAGCTGAGCAAGCACAGCAAGAGCACGCGCAGTGGCAAGAGCGCATTCGTGCACTACTTGGCAAAATGGAAGAAGTGGAATAATTCTACTTTTCTGTCCAGAATTGAAAACACCCGCTATAAGCGGGTGTTTGTGTATTTGGTGTAGGGAAAAGCGCTAAAGCCTAGGATCTTGTTCCTCTAACTCTTCTTCCTCAACTTCCTCGTCCAGTTCTAGGTCGATATTGAGCGGTTCTGGAGACAGAATGATGCCAGTGCTGTCCGCGTAAATGTAGTCTTCTGGTAGAAAGCTAACGCCGCCAAAGTTCACCGGTACGTCGAGTTCACCTATACCCTGGCTAGATGCGCCGACAGGAATAGAGGCGAGAGCCTGAATGCCAAGGTTCATATCTTCCAGTTCGTCGACTTCACGAACGCAGCCGTATACGACAATGCCTTCCCACTCATTTTCTTCTGCGATGGTTGCGATTTCTGCGTCGACAAGGGCTTTGCGTAAGGAACCACCGCCGTCAATTAGCAGCACGCGACCTAAGCCATCTTGCTCTAACGTTTCACGGATCAGAGAATTGTCTTCAAAACACTTGATGGTGGTGATTTGTCCGGCAAAGGAAGCGCGACCGCCAAAATTACTGAACATTGGTTCAACCACATCTACCTGCTCGAGGTAAATATCACAGAGTGCTGAGGTATTGTATTCCATAGCGTACCTTTCTAAACAGAAACTGGTTGTCTTTGAGTATATCTGGGCATTAAGTCAATGCAATGACAATCCTTTTTTAACTTACCAGAGTTTGAGCTACCACAATTGTTGCAAATAAAACGTTGGTAACCAGCGAGCATTTTACGATCACTGGCATCATAGGTGCGATCTGTGCAGGCTTTTCGGTTTCCCAAACGGCTTTGCCATGATGGGCGACAAAATAAATGCTTAATAAGAATGGCAGACTGATCCAAACCGGTTTGTCCTGAATAAGCAGGTAAACAGCGAAAGCGAGAATAGCACCACCTAATAAGATGAAATGGTACTGCTTGGCTTTCTGTTGTCCTAAGCGCACGGCTACGGTCCGTTTTCCACACTCACGGTCGTTATCAATATCACGCATGTTATTGATATTAAGAACGGCGACGGCCAGTAAGCCGCACCCTAAAGCGGGTAAGAATAGGGTGGTATCGACATGTCCGGTATGCAGGAAATAGGTACCGGATACGCCAAGCAAGCCAAAAAACAGAAAGACAGAAATATCACCCAGTCCGACATAACCGTACGGTTTGCTGCCCATTGTGTAGGCGATGGCGGCGAGGATGGCAAGAATACCCAATCCGATGAAGGTGAGAATACTTTCAAGAGAGCTCAAAGAGTAAAACACTAAGATCAGGCCGGAAATGACGGTTAGCACGATGTTGAAGCCAATTGCCTGCTTCATTTGCTCTTTAGTTACCGCGCCAGACTGTAAAGCACGCAGTGGACCAAGGCGTTTTTCATTGTCGGTTCCTTTTACTGCGTCGCCATAATCGTTGGCCAGATTGGAAAGGATCTGTAACAGAGTCGCGGTGATAAACGCCATCAAGGAAATAGGCAGAGAAAATTGACCCGCAGCATACGCAAGCACACTACCAGTAAGAATAGAGACTAATGCCAGTGGTAATGTTTTGGGACGAGCGGCGTCGAGCCAGATCTGTAGAGATTGTTTCATGGATATTTCGTGCTAGTAACCGATGTGTCCAGTATAAGCATAAAGAAGCAGATGCGCTATTGACCTAAAGCAAGTCAAAGAGAGTCAGGAAGTTAAGGGTTGGTTGAAAAGCGAGGTTCTGGATTTTGAAGTATGAGAATAGCATTTCAAGCACGAGTGCCGGCGATTGCACAAATACACTGATGTTGAATTGTCTCCGCAGAACTAAAAAGCCCAGAGAGTGAAATCTCTGGGCTTTGTTGATTAGCGTGCTTATTAAAGAATAAAGCGGCTTAGATCTTCATCTTCAATTGTATCGCCCAGACGAGCTTGCACGTAGGCAGCGTCAATCACAAACTTAGCGCCAGATTGCTCTGCTGCATCGTAAGAGATTTCGTCCATCAGACGTTCCATAACGGTATGCAGACGACGAGCACCGATGTTTTCGGTGGTTTCATTTACTGTCCATGCGGCTTCAGCAATTCGCGTGATACCGTCTTCAGTAAATTCAATGTCTACATCTTCTGTCTTCATCAACGCGATGTATTGCTCAGTCAATGACGCTTTAGGTTCGGTCAGAATACGTTTGAAGTCGTTACTGCTTAGTGCTTCAAGTTCAACACGAATTGGCAAACGGCCTTGCAGCTCTGGGATAAGGTCAGAAGGCTTCGCGACCTGGAATGCACCAGAAGCCACAAACAAGATATGGTCTGTTTTTACCATGCCGTGTTTGGTTGAAACAGTGCTGCCTTCAATCAGAGGTAGCAGGTCACGCTGAACACCTTCACGAGAAACGTCAGGGCCAGAGCTTTCACCACGTTTACAGATCTTGTCGATCTCATCAATGAAGACGATACCGTTGTTTTCAACGTTGTAAATCGCTGCTTCTTTCAGCTCTTCCTGGTTCACAAGCTTCGCTGCTTCTTCCTCGGCAAGGGCTTTCATCGCATCTTTGATTTTCAGCTTGCGCTTCTTCTTGGTATCGCCCGCTAGGTTCTGGAACATACCTTGAAGTTGGTTGGTCATCTCTTCCATACCAGGAGGCGCCATGATCTCGACACCCATTTGCGGCGCGGCGACATCGATTTCAATCTCTTTATCGTCCAGCTGACCTTCACGTAATTTTTTACGGAAAATCTGGCGAGTGTGTGAGCTATCATCGCTCTGTTCTGCTTGTCCCCAGCTGTCACGAGCTGGTGGCAGTAGTGCATCAAGAATACGCTCTTCAGCTTGCTCTTCAGCGCGGAATTTTACTTTTTCCATCGCTTGTTGATGAGTGAGCTTCACTGCAACATCGGTAAGATCACGGATGATGGTTTCTACTTCTTTACCAACGTAACCTACTTCAGTGAATTTAGTCGCTTCTACTTTAATGAACGGCGCATTTGCAAGCTTCGCGAGGCGGCGTGCAATTTCAGTTTTACCAACACCAGTTGGACCGATCATTAGGATGTTTTTAGGTGTAACTTCGACACGTAGGCTTTCTTCAAGCTGCATACGACGCCAGCGGTTACGAAGAGCAATCGCAACCGAACGTTTTGCTTTGTCTTGACCAATAATATGGCGGTTCAGTTCATGAACGATTTCGCGAGGGGTCATTTCAGACATATTCTTTCCTTACTTCGTTACGATTACTCGGCTGGAGCGGCCAGCTCTGCAGTTGATTCTAGCTCTTCTACAGTGTGATTGTGGTTGGTGAATACACAAATATCGCCCGCAATGTTCAATGCTTTTTCTGCGATTTCACGAGCATCCAGATCTGTGTTCTCTAACAGTGCCGTTGCTGCTGCTTGTGCGTATGCACCACCAGAACCGATCGCAATCAAGTCATTTTCTGGCTGAACCACATCACCATTACCGGTGATAATTAAAGATGCAGTTTCGTCTGCAACAGCAAGTAGTGCTTCTAGCTTACGAAGCGCGCGATCACTACGCCAGTCTTTCGCCAGCTCTACAGCGGCTTTGGTCAAATGGCCTTGGTGCATTTGCAGTTTGCTTTCGAAGCGCTCGAAAAGGGTGAAGGCGTCCGCAGTACCGCCGGCAAAACCAGCCAGTACTTTATTGTTGTAAAGGCGGCGAACTTTACGCGCGTTACCTTTCATTACGGTATTGCCTAGAGATACCTGGCCATCACCCGCGATGACGACTTTATTATTTCGACGTACAGATACAATGGTAGTCACAGTCGACCTCTTAATTATTTCTCTTTGGAAGTAATATTGTATATGGGGGATAGGAAAAGGGGATTCAAGGGGAAATTAAAGGATGGGGTTTCGGTGGAGTAGGTTTCTAGTGACCTAGGGCCGATTAAACTGGCCCCAGGTTGTACTTTATCGCTAGAAATTCTCTTTCCAAATCGCACACGGCTCGATTTTAGCGCGTTGCAATTTATGGCGATCTTTCTCTGCATCGCGCTTAAATTTGTATGGGCCTAGAATAATCCGGTACCAAGAGCTGCCTTCTTTCTTAACAATTTTGCTGGTTAAGCCCTGGAAAGCGATGGCGAGCTTACGCTCTTCTGCCTGTGCCTGGGTCTTATAAGCGCCACACTGCATGATGTAAGGGATTTTCGAGACTTGAATCTCTTTGGCGACCACTTCCACTTCGCGATTTGGGAGAGATTCTACGTATTCCCATTTTTCTTCGGGTGGGGGAGGTAAATCTGTCTTTGCCTTAGGCTTGCTGACTGGAGCCGTTGATTGCTGCACAACTTGTGGCTGGGGCTCTGGATCATTGTTTAGCAAATATAGCCCATAGCCAAAACCACCCACTAGCACGATTGCCAGTAGACCACTACGCCAAGGTTTCTTTCTTGAAGGCTGTTTTTTTGTCGACTTTTTTGGGGTACCACGCCCCCTTCTTACATAATCTTTGTTTGCCACGGTCATTTCTGGTCATCAAGAATTCTTCCAAATATGTTAATCCAGAACGAGTTGAGAAAACACCCTGTTTCTCTAATCTTGATAGATACATATAAAAAAGCAGCACCAAATGAGTGCTGCTTTTAATGGACAGAAACTTAACTGCTCTTAGCGAGAAAAGCTTACGCTCGCTGAGGAGGCGCCGCACTTCCGCGCACAATCAGGTTAGTCTCCAGAAGACGAGATCCAGAATGCACATCGTGGCCTTTTAAAAGCTCTAACATCATTAGCATCGCTTGTCGGCCAATCTCGTAGCGAGGCTGAGAGATAGTCGTTAACGGTGGATCACAGTACTGCGCGAAATTGATGTCATCAAAACCTACGACCGATAGATCTTGTGGTACACGGAAGCCGAGTTTTTTCGCTTCTTGAATGGCGCCGATTGCCATCGTGTCACAGTGGCAGAAAATCGCGGTTGGTGGTTCCGCTAGTTCCAGCAGTTTACGCACTGCTTTTGCTCCGCCGTCAAAAGAGAACTCGGTGACAATACTGTATTGTGGGTCTTTATTGATCCCTGCACGACGCAGCGCTTGCTGGTAGCCTTGCTGACGGAATTGGCACAATACCGCGGTATCAGGACCTGAAATTTGCGCAATACGTTTGTGGCCAAGCTGAGTCAGATAATTGACCGCTTCAAAGGCAGAAGTCAGGTTATCGATATGAACGGTTGGCAGTTCCAGCTCAGGCGCAAATTCACACGCCATGACCATTGGTGGCAGGTTTTTCTGCTCTGGCTTACTCACATCAAACGGTAAGTCAGTACCAAGTAGCAGCATCCCGTCTGCTTGCTTTGTAAATACCAAGTTTACGAATGAGCTTTCGCGTTTCTTCTGCTGGCCACTGTCTCCAAGTAAAACCAGGTAGCCGTGCTCCATCGCTGCATCTTCGATACCACGGATGATTTCGGAAAAGTAAGGGTCGCAGATGTCAGGAACGATCGTAACAATGGTTTTCGATTCGTTTCGTCGTAAATTACGCGCTAATGAATTTGGTGAATAACCTGCTTCGAGTACCGCGTCTTCAACTCTTTTTCTGGTTGAAGAGGAGACTTTCTCCGGATTCATTAATGCTCGAGATACCGTCGCGGTAGACACTCCCGCAAGCTGGGCAACATCCTTCATTGTCGCCATAGTTTTTTAACCTCTCAAATTGTTCGCCAAGGTGACGTTATTCCCTGTAGTGAAATTACTGTTATTGAGTACAGATAAATTCGCACTTTACCATCACATTTCTGGTGTTTATTTGCCGAGTAAAGTACGTCTTTATTACCAGAACAACACTTCAAATTTGGGGAATCGCTATGGTGTTCATTTAAAGTCTTTTTCTGCAAAGCACTTAAGACTTTACTAATTGGGATAGTCTATTCATTTCTATAGCGAAAGTTACGGTCTGTTTAACAAAATCCACAATGACAACGTGATATGTATCACATTAAAAGGTAATTCATTACATAGCTAAACGTTTGCTAGCTGAGATCCTGTGGTTCTATGTCTAAATTCCAACGTACTTTCTTGGCATTAGGTAACAACTCAATAGCAGGTTTGGCACTGGTTAATAACTTTTGCATTAATGACCGGTGTTGGGTTTGCAGCAAGAGTTGCCAGCGATATTTGCCCGCCCGTTTAGCCAAAGGTGAGGGGGTCGGGCCAAGTACCATACAAGTGTCGTCAAACAGTGGGTGAGACTCCAGCGTAAAACGAACTTGGCGCAGGAAGTCTTCGACTACCTCACTTTGGTTTGCCTCTGCTTTAAATAGAGTCAGGTAACTGTAGGGAGGCAGTTGCGCTAATTTCCGCTCCTCTAATGCGGTCATGGCAAAGTGGCGGTAATCTTTTTGCAGCAGTGCTTGTAACAAACTGTGCTCGGGGTGGTGAGTCTGCAAAATTACTTCTCCAGGCTTACTCGCACGACCAGCCCGCCCCGCAACCTGAATAAAAAGCTGCGCGAGGCGTTCAGATGCCCGGAAATCACTGCTGTATAAAGAGCCATCCACATCCAACAAGGCAACCAGCGTTACGTTGGGGAAGTGGTGTCCTTTAGCAAGCATCTGGGTACCAATTAAAATCTGGAACTCACCTTTACGAATCGATTCAAGGGCATCTTCTAAGCTGCCCTTGCGGCGGGTGCTGTCTCTGTCGATACGAATGGCTTTGTATTCTGGGAAGAGTTGCATCAATTGATGCTCTAACTGCTCTGTGCCGACACCGACTGTTACTAACTGAGTGGAACCACATCCCTGACACTGATGAATTACAGGTTGCTGAGATCCGCAATGATGGCAGCGTATTTCGTTACTGTATTGATGAAAGGTGTAGTAGGCATCACAGCGCTTACACTCGGCTATCCAGCCACATTCATGACACATTAGGGCTGGGGAGAAACCTCGGCGGTTAAGAAACAGCATCACCTGATTGCCCGCTTTTAGGTGTTTACGCATTTCGGCAATCAGTGGCGCAGACAATCCACTTTCTAAATACTGACCTTTTACGTCGAGTACTTTATTGGTGGTCGGCACCGCTGAGCCTGCACGCTGAGTTAGTGTCAGGTGATGATATTTACCCGTCAACGCATTGTGCAGCGTTTCAAGAGCCGGAGTCGCAGAACCCAACACAATAGGCACTTGCTCTTTGTGCGCACGCATTACAGCAACATCACGAGCGTGGTAGCGCAAACTGTCTTGTTGTTTATATGAAGAGTCGTGTTCTTCGTCGACAATAATAATGCCGAGATCGGCAAATGGCGTCAGTAGGGCGGAGCGTGTCCCGATGATAATTCCAGCCGCTTTATCACGAGCCGATAACCAAGCGTTTAAACGTTCGGTATCATTCAATCCTGAGTGGATAACATCAACCGGCACGTTAAAGCGGTGCTTAAAGCGGTTGATAGTTTGTGGTGTCAGGCCTATCTCTGGCACCAGAACTAACGCTTGTCGTCCTTTTTCCAACACTGGCTTGATCAGATTGAGGTAAACCTCGGTCTTACCAGAACCTGTTACGCCCTCTAATAAATAGCAGGCAAAACCACTTTGGCTATTGACGCTGGCGATGGCTAACGCCTGCTCATGGTTAAGTTTGGGTTTGTCGACGTCGTTTTCGACTTGCTGAGGCCAGTTTGAAATCGTTGGCATTTTCTCAATTCGCTCAATCCAACCTTTCTCTTCGACCGATTTCAGCACTGTTGAGGCGATCTCTTGCTCTACAAATTCTTGGTGCGGTACGGCTCCGTCTACCAGGATTTGCAGAACTTTTTGTTGCTTCACGGCCCGACGATCAAGCCCTTGCATCAGCTTGTCTTTACCGGATTCGGTAATTTGCCACTCTTGTAGCGTCGCAAAATCTGCAGGCTTTCCTTTACGTAGAGCTGCTGGCATCGCATTGTGTAGCGTATCTCCAAGTGGGTATTGGTAGAACTGGCTGCACCAATTTAGCAGAGAATAAAGCGTCTCTGGCCATATCGGTTGGGAGTCTAATACCGCTTTGATTGGCTTAAGCTGATCTTTAGGAAAGTCGGAGTGGTTTACCATTGCGGTGACGATGCCAACTAACGTTTGACGTCCAAAAGGTACGGATACGCGCCCGCCAATGATCGGAAACAGGTGCCCCGGAATGGCGTAATCAAATTGTTTGTCGAGCGGAACGGGTAATGCCACTCTAGCAATGGTTGGGCGCATAAATTTTTAGCTATTAAAAAGAGGGAAAGGAAATGAGAGTCTATTAAAATCGGTATGGAAATTCGAGTAAAGCAATATGATTCAGCGTGAATCGTGCCTCTATGATTAGTCTGGCTAAAAAAGTGGCGAAAAAGTTGTCAAATGTGTTGATCCGAGCAATGTGATTCTTTACTATATCGCGCCTTGAGATATGGCTTCGGCAATTAGTTGATGCGGTATCCCATTTTATTATTAATTGCGTGTGGTGTGCGGCTTAGATTCGTATAGCGACACGGCCTACTATTGAGGTTATCCCATGAAAGCTGGTATCCACCCAGAATACAAAGCAGTAAAAGCGACTTGTTCTTGCGGCAACTCTTTTGAGTTCAACTCTACTCTAGGTAAAGAGTCTATCCACCTAGACGTATGTGACAAGTGTCACCCATTCTACACTGGTAAGCAACGTATCGTTGATACAGGCGGCCGTGTTGATCGCTTCAACAAGCGTTTCGGTGCACTATCAAGCGGTAAGAAATAATAGCAGCCGCTATTACGATTACAGTTTAGAAAAGGACGCTTCGGCGTCCTTTTTGTTTTCAGCCCTAAACCACCTACTTCAGTAGGTGGTTATCATCCGCCTCGGCTTTGCCTGTAAATCTACTCATGCTAAATGCATCTTTGATTTTTCCAGAAGTCAAAGAGGACAAATAACATGAGTAGATACAATCAAGTTTCCTCACCTTAGGAAGAACAGGCTTTGGGGTAATCACTTTTGGCAAAGAGGCTATTTTGTCGATAGTGTTGGAATCAATGAAGAAATAATACGCCGATATGTAAGACATCAAGAGAAGCAAGAGCGAGTAGAGCAGCAGCAATTGGCGCTGGACTAAACAAAGGCCCCCTTTTAGGGGGCTCACACAAAGCCACCTTCTTTAGAAGGTGGTAATTTACTTTAATGGTTACCAAGCGAAGAGGGATGTATAGGGTTTGAAATATTCCCGATTATTTTTCACTCAGTGCTTGCAACCTAAAGTGTGATCTGTATAATGCAGCGCACTGGTTAAGCCAGTTGTGAACCAATGAGCAGTGAGGAGCGAGCAAATCTAAGGATTTGTGAGGTAATGTATACTCAGCTTATGTTCGCGGTTAATACAATTAGCTATCTTTTCTTCGGAAAAACTATCCTCAAAGGTGACTTTGGCATATAGGGATAGTTAATCGAAAATTAACTGACAATGCGTCCTAATCTTGGATGCTACGGTTTCACATAAATCAATCGGCATTCTCTCGTCTTGACGAGTTTGAGTGGCGATATTGTTTGTGTAATTTATTAAATTTGGAGCTCTGTCTCATGCAGAACCAACGTATCCGTATCCGCCTAAAAGCTTTCGATTACAAACTAATCGATGCTTCTACAGCGGAAATCGTTGAAACAGCTAAGCGCACTGGCGCACAGGTTCGTGGTCCAATCCCACTGCCAACTCGTAAAGAGCGTTTCACAGTTCTTATCTCTCCACACGTTAACAAGAAAGCACGTGACCAGTACGAAATCCGTACTCACAAGCGTCTAATCGACATCGTTGAGCCAACAGACAAGACTGTTGATGCTCTAATGCGTCTAGACCTTGCTGCGGGCGTTGACGTTCAAATTAGCCTAGGTTAAGGGAGATTAGAAGTATGATTGGTCTAATCGGTCGTAAAGTGGGCATGACCCGCGTATTTACTGAAGAAGGCGTTTCTATCCCAGTAACAGTTGTTGAGGTTGAAGCTAACCGTGTTTCTCAAGTGAAAACTCTTGAAACTGACGGCTACGCAGCAATCCAGGTTACAGCTGGTTCTAAGAAAGCTAACCGTGTAAACAAAGCTGAAGCAGGTCACTTTGCTAAAGCTGGCGTTGAAGCTGGTCGCGGTCTTTGGGAATTCCGTTTAGAAAACGGCGAAGAGTTCGAAGTTGGTTCAGAACTAACTGTTGAACTATTCAACGAAACTAAGAAAGTAGACGTTACTGGTACATCTAAGGGTAAAGGTTTCCAAGGCGCTGTTAAGCGTTGGAACTTCCGTACTCAAGATATGACTCACGGTAACTCATTGTCTCACCGTGCTCCTGGTTCTATCGGTCAATGTCAGACTCCAGGTCGCGTATTTAAAGGCAAGAAAATGGCAGGTCACATGGGTGCTGAGCGTGTAACGACTCAAAACCTAGAGATCGTACGTGTTGACGCTGAGCGCAACCTGCTTCTTATTAAAGGTGCAGTCCCAGGCGCAACTGGCGGCAACGTGATCGTTAAACCAGCTGTTAAAGCATAACGTCTCAGGAGTAAGTAATGGAACTAATGGTTAAAGGTGCCGATGCACTAACTGTTTCCGAAACTACTTTCGGACGTGAGTTTAACGAAGCTCTTGTACACCAAGTAGTTGTTGCGTACGCAGCAGGTGCTCGTCAAGGTACTCGTGCTCAAAAAACACGTTCAGAAGTTTCTGGCGGTGGCGCTAAGCCATGGCGTCAAAAAGGTACTGGCCGTGCGCGTGCTGGTACAATCCGTAGCCCAATCTGGCGTACAGGTGGTGTTACTTTTGCTGCGAAACCACAAGATCACAGCCAAAAAGTAAACAAAAAAATGTACCGTGGTGCTATGAAGAGCATTCTTTCTGAGCTTGTTCGTCAAGAGCGTCTAATCGTTGTTGATAACTTCTCAGTTGAAGCACCAAAGACTAAAGAGCTAGTTGCTAAGCTTAAAGAGCTTGAGCTAACTGACGCTCTAATCGTGACTAGCGAAGTAGATGAGAATCTATTCCTAGCTGCTCGTAACCTATACAAAGTTGACGCACGTGATGTTGCTGGTATCGATCCAGTATCTCTAATCGCGTTTGACAAAGTTGTAATGACTGCAGAAGCAGTTAAGCAAGTAGAGGAAATGCTAGCATGATCACTGAAGAGCGTATCCTAAAAGTTCTACGTGCACCGCACATCTCTGAAAAAGCAACTATGGCAGCTGAGAAAGCTAACACTATCGTTTTCAAAGTAGCTAAAGATGCGACTAAAAAAGAGATCAAAGCAGCTGTAGAAAAGCTATTTGAAGTTGAAGTTAAGTCTGTAAATACTCTTATCACTAAGGGTAAGACCAAACGTCAAGGTCTACGCCAAGGTCGCCGCAGCGACGTTAAGAAAGCGTACGTTACTTTGAAAGAAGGTCAAGATCTTGACTTCGTTGGCGGCGCGGAATAACAGGAGTAGTTAAAAATGGCTATTGTTAAATGTAAGCCGACTTCCCCTGGTCGTCGTCACGTTGTTAAAGTTGTTAACGCTGACCTACACAAGGGCAAGCCATACGCACCTCTTCTAGAGAAAAACTCTAAGAACGGTGGTCGTAACAACAAGGGTCGTATCACAGTACGTCACATCGGCGGTGGTCACAAGCACCACTACCGTGTAGTTGACTTCAAACGTACTAAAGATGGTATTCCAGCGACAGTTGAGCGTCTTGAATACGATCCAAACCGTAGCGCAAACATTGCTCTAGTTCTTTACAAAGACGGTGAGCGTCGCTACATCCTAGCACCTAAAGGTGTTGTAGCTGGTGATGTTATTCAGTCTGGTGTTGATGCACCAATCAAAGCTGGTAACACTCTACCAATGCGTAATATCCCAGTAGGTTCAACAGTACATAACGTTGAACTTAAGCCTAGTAAAGGTGGTCAGCTAGCTCGTTCGGCTGGTGCTTACGCTCAAATCGTTGCTCGCGACGGTGCGTACGTAACTATCCGTCTACGTTCTGGCGAGATGCGCAAAGTTCTTTCTGAAGGCCGTGCAACAATCGGTGAAGTTGGTAACTCTGAGCACATGCTACGTGAACTTGGTAAAGCAGGTGCATCACGTCATCGCGGTATCCGTCCAACGGTTCGTGGTGTTGTAATGAACCCGATTGACCACCCACATGGTGGTGGTGAAGGCCGTACTTCTGGTGGTCGTCACCCAGTATCTCCTTGGGGTATGCCTACTAAAGGCTTCAAGACTCGTAAGAACAAACGCACTGACAAGTACATCGTACGTCGTCGTAACAAGTAATCTATATAAAGAGGAATCGCCATGCCACGTTCTCTCAAGAAAGGTCCTTTTATTGACCTACACTTGCTGAAGAAGGTAGAGAAAGCGGTGGAAAGCGGAGACAAAAAGCCTATTAAGACTTGGTCCCGTCGTTCAATGATCATCCCTACGATGATCGGTTTGACCATCGCTGTCCATAATGGTCGTCAGCACGTACCAGTATTTGTAACTGATGAAATGATCGGTCACAAACTGGGTGAATTCGCACCAACACGCACTTACCGCGGTCACGCTGCGGATAAGAAAGCTAAGAAGCGCTAAGGAGTAGATAATGGAAGCAATTGCTAAACATAACTTTGCTCGCATTTCGCCTCAGAAAGCTCGCTTAGTTGCGGATCTAATCCGTGGTAAATCTGTTGACCAAGCTCTAGAAATCCTAACGTTCAGCAACAAAAAAGCTGCTGCACTAGTTAAGAAAGTTCTAGAGTCTGCTATCGCTAACGCGGAGCACAACGAAGGTGCAGATATTGACGATCTGAATGTCGCAAAAATCTTTGTAGATGAAGGCCCAACCATGAAGCGTATTATGCCTCGTGCTAAAGGTCGTGCGGATCGTATCTTGAAGCGTTCAAGCCACATCACTGTTGTTGTAGCAGATCGCTAGAGACTAGGAGAGTAAGCAATGGGTCAAAAAGTACATCCAAATGGTATTCGTCTAGGCATCGTTAAGCCTTGGAATGCTACATGGTTTGCTAACACCAAAGATTTCGCTGACAACCTAGACGGCGACTTCAAGGTACGTCAGTTCCTTACAAGTGAACTGAAAAAAGCGTCTCTATCACGTATCGTTATCGAGCGTCCTGCTAAGAGCATCCGTGTGACTATTCACACTGCTCGTCCAGGCGTTGTTATCGGTAAGAAAGGTGAAGACGTTGAGAAGCTACGCGCAGCTGTAGCTAAAATTGCAGGTGTACCAGCGCAAATTAACATCGCTGAAGTACGTAAGCCTGAACTAGATGCGCAACTTGTTGGTGACAGCATCGCGTCTCAGCTAGAGCGTCGTGTTATGTTCCGTCGTGCTATGAAGCGCGCAGTACAAAACGCAATGCGCCTAGGCGCTAAAGGTATCAAAGTGGAAGTAAGCGGTCGTCTAGGCGGCGCTGAAATCGCACGTTCAGAGTGGTACCGTGAAGGCCGTGTGCCTCTACACACTCTACGTGCTGACATTGATTACGCAACTTCTTCGGCTCACACTCAATACGGTGTGATCGGCATTAAAACTTGGATCTTCAAAGGTGAAATCCTAGGTGGTATGCCAGCAGCTAACGCTGTAGAGCCTAAAGGCGACAAGCCTAAGAAGCAGCGTAAAGGCCGTAAGTAAGGAGTCGACAGATGCTACAACCTAAACGTACTAAGTTCCGTAAGGTTCAGACTGGTCGTAACCGTGGTCTAGCTAAAGGTACTGATGTAAGCTTCGGCGAATTCGGTCTTAAAGCTGTTGGCCGTGGTCGTCTAACTGCTCGTCAAATCGAAGCGGCACGTCGTGCAATGACACGTCACGTTAAGCGTCAAGGTAAAATCTGGATCCGTGTGTTCCCAGACAAACCAATCACAGAAAAACCACTTGAAGTTCGTCAAGGTAAGGGTAAAGGTAACGTTGAGTACTGGGTAGCCCAAATCCAACCTGGTAAGGTTATGTACGAAATGGGTGGTGTACCTGAAGAATTGGCACGTGAAGCGTTCCGTCTTGCGGCACGTAAACTGCCTTTCAAAACTACATTTGTAACTAAGCAGGTGATGTGATGAAAGCACAAGATCTACGCGAGAAAAGCGTTGAAGAGCTTAACGCTGAGCTAATGAATTTGCTACGCGAACAGTTCAACTTGCGCATGCAAGCTGCGACTGGTCAACTACAGCAAACTCATACTCTGAAAGCTGTACGCCGTGATATCGCACGTGTGAAAACTGTTTTGACTGAGAAGGCAGGCGCATAATGAGCGAAGTAAAACGTACTCAACAAGGTCGTGTTGTTAGCGACAAGATGGACAAGTCTATCACTGTTGCTATCGAACGTTTCGTAAAACACCCAATCTACGGTAAATACGTAAAACGTACGACTAAAGTACACGCACATGACGAGAACAACGAGTGTGGCCTAGGCGACACAGTTGAAATCGCAGAGTGTCGTCCACTGTCTAAGACTAAGTCTTGGACTTTGGTAAAAGTTCTAGAAAAGGCGAAGATTTAATCTCGTTAATTCTATGAAACTAAAGCGGCTCCAAAATATTTTTGGAGCCGTTTATTTTTTGACTACCCAATCACAAAAAAGGGTGGTACAATTCGCGTCCCTTTTAAAGAGGCAGCCCGACCCGTGATGGGTCTAGTTATTAATATTTAGCGGAGCACTAACATGATCCAAATGCAAAGTATGCTGGACGCAGCTGATAACTCAGGCGCACGCAGCGTAATGTGTATTAAGGTTCTGGGTGGCTCTCACCGCCGTTATGCACATATCGGTGACGTCATCAAAGTTACTGTGAAGGAAGCAATCCCTCGCGGTAAAGTTAAAAAAGGTGATGTTCTGAAGGCGGTGGTAGTGCGCACCCGTAAAGGCGTACGTCGTCCTGACGGTTCTGTCATTCGCTTCGACCGAAATGCTTGCGTATTGCTAAACGACAATACTGAGCAACCAATCGGTACACGTATCTTTGGTCCTGTGACACGCGAACTTCGTGGCGATAAGTTCATGAAGATCGTTTCACTGGCTCCAGAAGTTCTGTAAGGAGCACGTAGAAATGGCAGCTAAAATCCGTCGTAATGACGAAGTAATCGTTCTTGCTGGTAAAGACAAAGGCAAGAAAGGTAAAGTAACTAAGGTTCTAGCAACTGGTAAAGTTATCGTTGAAGGTATCAACCTAGTTAAGAAACATCAGAAACCTGTTCCAGCTATGGGTATCCAAGGCGGTATCGTAGAGCAAGAAGCAGCTATCGACGTTTCTAACGTGGCTATCTTTAACGCAGCTACTGGTAAAGCTGACCGTATCGGTTTCCGTTTTGAAGACGGCAAAAAAGTTCGTTTCTTCAAGTCTAACGGCGAAACCGTTTCTAACTAATAGAAGTAATTTGGAGTTCTACTATGGCGAAACTGCATGATTACTACAAGTCGTCTGTAGTCGCTGAACTGACCAAACAGTTCGGTTACACAAGCGTCATGCAAGTCCCTAGAATCGAGAAAATCACCCTAAACATGGGTGTTGGTGAAGCAATCAACGATAAGAAACTGCTAGAAAATGCAGCGTCTGATATGGCAACGATCTCTGGTCAAAAGCCACTTATCACAAAAGCGCGCAAATCTGTTGCAGGTTTCAAAATCCGTGAAGGCTACCCTATCGGTTGTAAAGTAACCTTGCGTGGCGAACGTATGTGGGATTTTCTTGAGCGTTTAATTAACATCGCTCTTCCACGTGTACGTGACTTCCGTGGTGTTAGCGCTAAGTCTTTTGACGGTCGCGGTAACTACAGCATGGGCGTTCGCGAGCAAATCATCTTCCCGGAAATCGACTTTGATAAAGTTGATCGAGTACGCGGTCTAGACATCACTATTACGACGTCTGCTGGTACTGATGAGGAAGGCCGTGCTCTGCTGGCTGCCTTTAACTTCCCATTCCGTAAGTAAGGTGAAGGGTTACTGTTATGGCTAAAAATTCAATGAAAGCACGTGAAGCAAAACGTGCGAAGCTAGTAGCTAAGTTCGCTGAAAAGCGTGCAGCGCTAAAAGCTATCATCAGCGATGTAAACGCATCTGAAGAAGATCGTTGGAACGCGGTTCTTACACTGCAATCTCTTCCACGTGATTCAAGTGCATCACGTCAGCGCAACCGTTGCAACCAAACTGGTCGTCCACACGGTTACCTACGTAAGTTCGGTCTAAGCCGTATTAAGGTTCGTGAAGCTTGCATGAAAGGCGAGATTCCGGGTCTTCGTAAGGCTAGCTGGTAATTGCCACTTAATCATTTGGAGTAAATCATATGAGCATGCAAGATCCGATTTCGGATATGCTGACCCGCGTTCGTAACGGTCAGGCAGCAAACAAAGTTGCTGTAAAAATGCCTTCTTCAAAGCTTAAAGTTGCAATTGCTGCACTACTAAAAGCTGAAGGTTACATCGTTGACTTCGCTGTTGAAGGCGAAGCAAAACCTGAGCTAGAAGTTACACTTAAGTACTTCCAAGCTAAACCAGTAATCGAGCAACTTAAACGTGTTTCTCGTCCAGGTCTACGTGTTTACAAGAAGAAAGATGAACTTCCTTCTGTAATGGGTGGTCTTGGTATTGCTATCGTTTCTACTTCCAAGGGTCTTATGTCAGACCGCGCTGCACGTAAAGCAGGTCTTGGTGGTGAAATCATCGCTTACGTAGCTTAATAAGGAGTAGACTATGTCTCGTGTTGCAAAAGCACCTGTCGCTATTCCAGCTGGCGTAGAGGTGAAACTAAACGGCCAAGAAATCACTGTAAAAGGTGCGAAAGGCGAACTAACTCGCGTTCTTAACAACGCAGTTGTAATCGCTCAGGAAGAAAATAACCTGACTTTCGGTCCTAAAGAAGGTGTTGCTAACGCATGGGCTCAAGCAGGTACTGCTCGCGCTCTAGTTAACAACATGGTTGTTGGTGTTACTGAAGGCTTTACTAAGAAGCTAACTCTTAAAGGTGTAGGTTACCGTGCTGCTATCAAAGGCAACGCTGTAGGTCTAACACTAGGCTTCTCACACCCAGTTGAGCACGAGTTGCCAGCGGGTATTAAAGCTGAATGTCCAAGCCAAACTGAAATCGTGATCACTGGTGCTGACAAGCAGCTAGTTGGTCAAGTTGCGGCTGACATTCGTTCTTACCGTGAGCCTGAGCCATACAAAGGCAAAGGTGTTCGTTACGCAGATGAAAATGTGCGTACTAAAGAAGCTAAGAAGAAGTAAGGTAACACTATGGATAAGAAAGCATCTCGCATCCGTCGTGCTACACGTGCACGTCGTAAGATTGCAGAACTGGGTGCGACTCGCCTAGTTGTACACCGTACTCCTCGTCACGTGTACGCACAGGTTATCGCGGCTAACGGCTCTGAGGTTATCGCAGCAGCTTCTACTGTAGAAAAAGCGATCCGTGAGCAAGTGAAATACACTGGTAACGTTGATGCAGCTAAAGCAGTGGGTAAAGCTATTGCTGAGCGCGCTCTAGAGAAGGGCGTAACTGCAGTTGCATTTGATCGTTCTGGTTTCCAATACCACGGTCGAGTAGCGGCGCTAGCAGAATCTGCTCGCGAAGCTGGTCTGAAATTCTAAGGTAGGGTTGGAAGATGGCTAAAGAACAACAAGTTCAAGCGAATGATTTGCAAGAAAAGCTAATCGCAGTTAACCGTGTTTCTAAAACGGTTAAAGGTGGTCGAATCATGAGCTTCACTGCACTAACAGTAGTTGGTGACGGTAACGGTCGTGTAGGTTTCGGTTACGGCAAAGCTCGTGAAGTACCTGCAGCGATTCAAAAAGCAATGGAAAAAGCGCGTCGTAACATGACTACGATCGCTCTAAACGAAGGCACTCTTCACCACCCAGTGAAAGGTCGCCATTCGGGCTCTAAAGTTTACATGCAGCCTGCTGCAGAAGGTACTGGTGTTATCGCAGGTGGTGCGATGCGTGCAGTACTAGAAGTTGCTGGTGTACACAACGTACTATCTAAAGCGTACGGTTCTACGAACCCTATCAACATCGTTCGTGCAACGATCGATGCACTAGGTAGCATGAAGTCACCAGAAATGGTTGCTGCTAAACGTGGTCTAACTGTTGAATCTATTTCGGAGTAAGAACACCATGGCAACTATTAAAGTAACTCAAACTAAAAGCTCAATTGGTCGTCTGCCAAAGCACAAAGCTACTTTGCGCGGTCTAGGTCTTCGTAAAATGAACCACACAGTAGAACTTGAAGATACTCCGTGTATTCGCGGTATGATCAACAAGGTTTACTACATGGTTAAAGTTGAGGAGTAATCAGAATGCGTTTGAATACTCTAGCACCGGCTGCTGGCGCGAAAACTTCTGCGAAGCGAGTAGGTCGTGGTATCGGTTCAGGCCTAGGTAAAACTGGTGGCCGTGGTCACAAAGGTCAAAAATCACGTTCTGGCGGCAGTGTTCGTCCAGGTTTCGAAGGCGGTCAGATGCCTCTGAAACAACGTCTACCAAAATTCGGTTTCACTTCTCGTAAGAGCCTAGTGTCTGCTGAAGTTCGTCTAGCTGAGCTAGCGAAAGTTTCTGGTGACGTAGTTGATCTAAACAGTCTTAAAGCTGCTAACATCATCACTAAGAACATCGAATTTGTAAAAGTTGTTCTTTCTGGTGAAATCAACAAAGCAGTGACTGTTAAAGGTCTACGTGTGACTAAAGGCGCTAAAGCTGCAATCGAAGCTGCAGGCGGTAAAATCGAGGAATAATCTCGAGGAACGAGGTACAGATGGCTAAGAAACCAGGACAAGATTTTCGTAGTGCTCAGAGCGGCTTAAGTGAACTAAAGTCGCGCTTGTTATTCGTAATTGGTGCACTTTTAGTATTCCGAGCCGGCTCTTTTGTGCCGATTCCTGGTATTGACGCTGCTGTACTTGCCGATTTGTTCGAACAGCAAAAAGGTACCATCGTTGAAATGTTTAACATGTTCTCCGGTGGTGCTCTTGAGCGTGCATCTATATTAGCATTGGGCATCATGCCGTATATTTCGGCATCTATTGTTGTCCAATTGCTAACTGTAGTTCATCCAGCGTTAGCTGAACTCAAAAAAGAGGGTGAAGCAGGCCGTCGTAAGATAAGCCAATACACACGCTACGGCACGCTTGTACTTGCAACCTTCCAAGCTATAGGTATTGCAACTGGCCTACCAAACATGGTCGACAATCTGGTTGTTATCAACCAAACCATGTTTACGCTAATTGCTACCGTAAGTTTAGTAACCGGTACCATGTTCTTGATGTGGTTAGGTGAACAAATTACAGAGCGCGGAATTGGTAATGGTATTTCGATACTAATTTTTGCAGGTATTGTTGCTGGATTGCCTTCTGCAATCGGTCAAACAATCGAGCAAGCGCGTCAAGGTGAATTGCATGTACTTCTTCTGTTGCTAATCGCGGTATTAGCTTTTGCAGTAATTTACTTCGTTGTTTTCATGGAACGTGGTCAACGCCGAATCGTCGTTAACTATGCGAAACGTCAACAAGGTCGTAAAGTATTTGCTGCGCAAAGCTCGCACTTGCCTCTTAAAATTAACATGGCAGGTGTAATTCCAGCGATTTTTGCATCAAGTATTATCTTGTTCCCAGGAACATTGGCTCAGTGGTTTGGTCAAAACGGTGAGAGCAGCGCGTTCGGTTGGTTAACTGACGTGTCTTTGGCTCTTAGCCCAGGTCAACCGTTGTATGTAATGCTTTATGCAGCAGCAATTATCTTCTTCTGTTTCTTCTACACGGCGTTGGTTTTCAACCCACGTGAAACAGCAGATAACTTGAAGAAGTCTGGTGCATTCGTACCCGGTATCCGCCCAGGTGAGCAGACAGCGAAATACATTGATAAAGTAATGACACGTCTAACCCTTGCTGGTGCACTGTACATTACCTTTATCTGTCTGATTCCCGAGTTCATGATGGTCGCGTGGAACGTACGTTTCTACTTCGGCGGTACATCGCTACTAATCGTAGTTGTTGTAATTATGGACTTTATGGCACAGGTACAGACTCATCTGATGTCTCAACAGTATGATTCTGTGTTGAAGAAAGCGAATCTGAAAGGCTACGGCCGTTAATCCGGCGGTAGACTCAGTTTCATTTACGGAGTTTAGCAATGAAAGTTCGTGCTTCCGTTAAAAAAATCTGCCGTAACTGTAAAGTAATCAAGCGTAACGGTGTCGTTCGCGTGATTTGCAGTGAGCCAAAGCACAAACAGCGCCAAGGCTAATTAGCAGAAATTTTTACTTGAAAATGAAGGTTGGGTCGAGTATATTCCTCGGCCTACCTTTTGCGTGCAAAAGAAGTAGTATTCCGCAGCGTATCCATAACGGGCTTTGCTGCGGCTAATTCTTTTATAGAAACACTTAGGAGTGAATAATGGCCCGTATAGCAGGCATTAACATTCCTGATCAGAAACATGCAGTAATCGCTCTAACAGCGATCTACGGCATCGGTAAAACTCGCTCTCAAGCTATCCTAGCTGAAGTGGGCATTGCTGAAAATGTTAAGATCAGTGAACTAACTGAAGAGCAGATCGATCAACTGCGTGATGGTGTAGCTAAGTACACTGTAGAAGGTGATCTACGTCGTGAAGTATCTATGAACATCAAGCGTCTTATGGACCTTGGCTGTTACCGTGGTCTTCGTCATCGTCGCAGTCTACCACTACGTGGACAGCGTACTAAAACCAACGCTCGCACCCGTAAGGGTCCGCGTAAGCCGATCAAGAAATAATCGGGAAGGTAGAGTACAATGGCTAAACAACCAACTCGCGCTCGTAAGCGCGTACGCAAGCAAGTTGCAGATGGCGTTGCGCACATCCATGCTTCTTTCAATAACACAATCGTAACCATTACTGACCGTCAAGGTAACGCTCTTGCATGGGCTACTGCAGGTGGTTCTGGTTTCCGTGGTTCTCGTAAGTCTACTCCGTTCGCTGCACAGGTTGCTGCTGAGCGTTGTGCTGAAATGGCTAAAGAATACGGCCTAAAGAACTTGGAAGTTATGGTTAAGGGTCCTGGTCCAGGTCGCGAATCTACTGTTCGTGCACTAAACGCCGCTGGTTTCCGCATCACAAACATCGTTGATGCTACACCAATCCCTCATAACGGTTGTCGTCCACCTAAGAAACGTCGCGTATAACGTTTCTAGGACAATTGGAGAAGAATCATGGCAAGATATTTGGGTCCTAAGCTGAAGCTTAGCCGTCGTGAAGGCACTGACTTATTCCTTAAGTCTGGTGTTCGCGCGATCGATACCAAGTGTAAAATTGATAACGCACCAGGTGTACACGGCGCTCGTCGCGGTCGTCTATCTGAGTATGGCGTTCAGCTTCGTGAGAAGCAAAAAGTACGTCGTATGTACGGCGTTTTAGAAAAACAATTCCGTAACTACTACAAAGAAGCTGCTCGCCTAAAAGGCAACACTGGTGAAAACCTACTTCAGCTTCTTGAAGGTCGTCTTGATAACGTAGTTTACCGCATGGGCTTTGGCGCAACTCGCGCAGAAGCACGTCAGCTAGTTAGCCACAAAGCTATCCTAGTAAACGGTAAAGTTGTAAACGTTCCTTCTTTCAAAGTAGCGGCTAATGACGTTGTTTCTATTCGCGAGAAAGCTAAACAGCAAGCTCGTATCAAAGCAGCTCTAGAAGTTGCTGAACAACGTGAAAAACCAACTTGGATTGAAGTAGATGGTGGCAAGATGGAAGGTACATTCAAGCGTATGCCTGAGCGTTCTGATCTATCAGCTGACATCAACGAACAATTGATCGTCGAGCTTTACTCTAAGTAAGGTTTAAACTAAAGAGAGGACACAATGCAGGGTTCTGTAACAGAATTTCTTAAGCCACGTCTAGTTGACATCGAACAAATCAGCTCGACTCACGCAAAAGTAACTCTTGAGCCATTAGAGCGTGGCTTTGGTCATACTCTGGGTAATGCACTTCGCCGCATCCTTCTATCTTCTATGCCAGGTTGTGCTGTAACAGAAGTAGAAATCGAAGGCGTACTTCATGAGTACAGCACGAAAGAAGGCGTTCAAGAAGATATTCTTGAAATTCTTCTAAACCTTAAAGGTTTGGCTGTGCGCGTTGCCGAAGGCAAAGATGAAGTGTTCATTACTTTGAACAAATCAGGCTCGGGCCCTGTGGTTGCAGGTGACATCACCCATGATGGTGATGTAGAGATCGCTAACCCTGAACACGTAATTTGTCACCTAACGGATGACAACGCTGAGATCGCAATGCGTATCAAAGTTGAACGTGGTCGTGGTTATGTTCCAGCTTCTGCGCGTATCCATAACGAAGAAGACGAGCGTCCTATCGGTCGCCTACTAGTAGATGCTACTTACAGCCCAGTAGACAAAATTGCCTACGCTGTAGAAGCAGCTCGTGTAGAACAGCGTACTGATCTAGACAAGCTTGTTATCGATATGGAAACAAACGGTACTCTAGAACCTGAGGAAGCAATCCGTCGTGCAGCTACTATCCTAGCTGAACAATTGGATGCATTCGTAGATCTTCGTGATGTACGAGTTCCTGAGGAGAAGGAAGAGAAGCCAGAATTCGATCCGATCCTACTGCGTCCTGTAGACGATCTTGAACTAACAGTTCGCTCTGCTAACTGTCTGAAAGCAGAAGCGATTCACTACATCGGTGATCTAGTACAACGTACTGAGGTTGAGCTACTTAAAACGCCTAACCTTGGTAAAAAATCTCTTACTGAGATTAAAGACGTACTTGCGTCACGTGGTCTGTCTCTGGGCATGCGCCTAGAAAACTGGCCACCTGCATCAATCGCTGAAGATTAATCGATACTAGTTAGAAGGATTAGGTCATGCGCCATCGTAAGAGTGGTCGTCAACTCAACCGCAACAGCTCACATCGCAAAGCGATGTTCAGCAACATGGCTAGCTCTCTAGTACGTCATGAAGTTATCAAGACTACTTTGCCAAAAGCAAAAGAGCTACGTCGCGTAGTTGAGCCTTTGATTACACTAGCTAAGACTGACAGTGTTGCTAACCGTCGTCTAGCATTTGCACGTACTCGTGACAACGAAGTAGTTGCAAAACTATTTAACGAACTAGGTCCACGTTTTGCTGCTCGTCAGGGCGGTTACACTCGTATCCTAAAAGCTGGCTTCCGTGCTGGTGATAAAGCTCCAATGGCTTACATTGAGCTTGTAGATCGCCCAGCTGCTGAAGAAGCTGCTGAGTAATCAGTTCGTAAGAACGAGAAAGCCGAGCATTAGCTCGGCTTTTTTGTATCTGTAATTCAGTAAACCTTTATATCCAGCCTGCATTTATTTCAACCCATGCAGACTGGCAATTTAAAAAGTGATTATCACTTACGCTTATTTACTAGTATTCCACAATCCGCCCAACGAACTTAGAAGCCCTTCGCTAGCGCCTTGCTTGTTCAAGTAATCCAAGATGACTGGAGCAAACTGACTGATCATAGATGGGTCTAAACCTAACGTATCGAATGCACTTTTGACTGCACTGATATTCTCAATATTTCCTAGTAAGCTTTGTGCTCCTTGCAAGTTTGAAAGTCCAGGAATCAAAGACTGTAATTCACTACTATTTTCTTGCGAAAGCTGGCTTTGAGCCAAAGCGAGTAGCGCACCACTGCCTCCGGCTGCTTGCTCAGTGGATACTGGTAATTGGCTAGTTAGCATGTCTGTTAATGGAGATGACTCGGTGTTCAAGCTGCTGCCGACCATGTCCATCAGGCCACTTTCTTTACTTTTTTGAGTGACTGAATCTAAGAATGCGTGCGCACTACCAATGTTGATTGATAGGAGTGCTAGAGTTAGGAGTGTTTTACGCATAGTACCTCCAAAGGTTGAGCGTTTTTTAAAAGTGATTTTATTTTTAAAGGCTATCAGAGTGAAAGGTTCAGAGGTGAGAAAGTCTATTCAGTTTAGACAAAAAAACGGCGCTAGTGCGCCGTTTTATTTAATCATAATTGAAAATGGTTTCAATTAGATAATATCTAATAGTTCTACTTCGAAAACTAAAGCTGCAAATGGAGGGATAGCCGCACCAGCGCCACGCTCACCGTACGCAAGATCTTGTGGTACGTATAGCTTCCACTTAGAGCCAACAGGCATTAGTTGTAGTGCCTCTACCCAACCTTTGATTACACCTGTAACAGGGAATTCAGCAGGTTGACCGCGAGATACAGAGCTATCGAATACAGTACCGTCAGTTAGCTCACCGTGGTAGTGAACGCGAACTGAGCTTTCTGATGTAGGAACTGCACCAGTACCTTCAGAAATGATTTCGTACTGAAGACCAGAGTCTAGAACGTTAACTTCAGGTCGTAGAGCGTTGTCTTTTAGGAACGCTTCGCCTTCTGCTGCCGCAATTTTTGCTGCTTCTTGGCGAGCTGTTTCTGCACGAGTGTGAAGTTCTTGTAGTGCTTTGTTGATTTCATCAATTTCGATTGATGGCATGTCACCAGTTAGTGCTGTTGCAATACCCGCTGCGATAGCATCAACGCTAAGACCTTCAAGACCAGAGCCTGCAAGTTGCTGACCCATTTGCAGACCAATGCCGTAGCTTGCTTTTTGTTCTGCAGTTTCAAATTTAATTTCAGACATGAATGTCGCTCTTATTAGGAGTGATAAAGGTAACAGGATATCAGTTTCGAGCTTAGGTTTAAATGATTGCGACTGAATGCTTAATTGAGGCGGCCAGGTTGTGACTTATCTCTTACTCCAAGTGAAATTTCTGCTAATTTAATCCCAATTCCATTTTAGTTTGGTGAAAAACATATACTCTCCGCGTCGGTATTTTTATACTGACCGTAGAAGTATTAAGGGACTCATTACAATGAATCGTCGCAGAAAGAAAAAGCAGCAAGTCGACTATGTCGAATTGGTTAAACAAAAATTCGCTGCTATCGACTGGAAGCAGCCGTTCAACAAAGAGCAATGGTTGGAGCGTATACAGCCTGTTAAGCAGTTTTGGTTGCGTCTGCCTAAATTTCATCAGCGTGCTTTGATGGTCTTAGTGCCATTGATTCTGGTACTCCTTGTTATTCCTTTGCCAAATAAAACAGATCAACCAGTTGAGCAGACTGAGGTCGATCATCAACGCGTAGCGATTGAGCTGAACGCGCAGAGTTTAAGCCAGCAGAGAACCTCTCAGAACTCTGGACCGAAATCTGAAGACTGGAAAGAGTACACGGTTAAAAATGGTGATACATTAGCGCAGGTTTTCAGAAGTAATCAGCTCTCTATGGCGGATCTTAGCGCTCTAGTCAAAATAGAAGGCAGTGATAAGCCGCTAAGCCAAATAAAGCAGGGACAGTTGATTCGCTTTAAGCTTAGTGACGAAGGCGAGTTAGATATGCTACAGCTGGAAAAAAGCGGGCGGTCCGTTATGTTTTTCCGTTTATCGGATGGGACCTTTGGACGTAACAAGTAAACGCTTCAAATGAAAAGACGCGAAGATATAGCGTCTTTTTAGTTAGTTTTTCATAGCGATTAGTTTTCATAGTAACCAATCGAGTTGAAGCTTATAGCGCTACGGATTCTTTCCGCATATCCACATGAGGGATACCATCTTCAAGATAGCACTCTGAGATAACCTTGAATCCATGACTAGCATAAAACTGGATGAGGTGTTCTTGAGCACCTATATCTATTGTCTGTCCTGGCCATAATGTTTCGCATTGTGCCAAGGCCTTGTCCAATAATTTATGACCTAAGCCACCGCCTCGCGCGGTCTGCTTTGTCACCACTCGACCAATACTCACATTGTCATACGTAGTGCCTGCGGGCAGTAATCTTGCGCAAGCAACCAGTTCATCACCGTGATAGCCTATTAGATGATAAACGCCTTCCAGCGTGTCCTTACCATCAAGTTCAGGGTAAGGGCAGGTTTGTTCAACAACGAATACATCCACACGCAATTTCATCATTTCATACAGCTGCGTGGTTGTTAGCTGAGCAAAGGGCAAAGTAATCCAAGTGAGCATGTTGTTATCCGTAATGAGAATAGAGTGACTGACTTTACTTTGTTTTGAGCTCATACTCATTAACAAAGGTTAATTAGCACTGGTTTTCCCACCAAATCTGGTGATAATGTGCCCTCTTTCCATCTCACCTGAGGATATCCCCGTGAGCAAACAAACATTCGATCAAGTTGGGCTTAACCCAGCGTTACTCGCCACACTTGATTCCCTGAACTATACCCACATGACGCCAATTCAAGCTTTGAGCTTGCCTGCAATCCTAAAACATCGTGATGTCATCGGGCAGGGTAAAACGGGCTCAGGTAAAACCGCTGCATTTGGTTTAGGGGTTTTATCGAACCTCAACGTCAAACGCTTTCGTGTCCAGTCATTAGTATTGTGTCCAACACGTGAGCTTGCAGATCAAGTAGCGAAGGAAATTCGTACTTTAGGTCGCGGCATTCATAATATTAAAGTGCTTACTCTCTGCGGTGGGATGCCAATGGGGCCACAAATTGGTTCGTTAGAGCATGGTGCGCATATCCTAGTTGGTACTCCTGGTCGTATTTTGGATCACCTTGAGAAAGGCCGAATTGATCTTAGCGAACTGAATACCTTGGTGCTAGATGAAGCTGATCGCATGTTGGACATGGGTTTCCAAGACGCATTAGATGCAATCATCGATGCAGCGCCAAAGCAGCGCCAAACTCTACTTTTCAGTGCTACTTTTCCAGAGAAAATTGAGCAAATTGCGCAGCGTATAATGCAGACACCGGAAGTGATTAAGGTGGAATCGACGCATGATACCTCAAGCATTGCGCAGTACTTCTATAAAGTTGAAGGCTCGGAAGCACGTGATGAAGCGTTGGCGAATTTGCTGCTGACTCACCAGCCAGAGTCCGCGGTGGTTTTTTGTAATACCAAAAAAGAAGTGCAAAGTGTCGCAGATGAGTTGCATCACAAAGGATTCAGCGTTATCGATATCCATGGGGACTTAGAGCAGCGTGAACGCGACCAAGCATTGGTGCAGTTTGCTAACAAGAGTGTGTCTATCCTTGTTGCAACAGACGTTGCGGCGCGTGGCTTAGACGTTGATAATCTTGATGCTGTCTTTAACTTTGAGCTATCACGCGATCCTGAGGTTCATGTGCACCGTATTGGTCGTACAGGTCGTGCGGGTAGTAAAGGTTTAGCGTTTAGCTTTTTTGGTGAGAAAGACGGTTTACGTGTAGCTCGTATTGAAGAATACCTAGAGATGGACGTGGTACCAGCAACATTGCCTGCCAAATCAAATCAGCAGCCATACCAAGCGAAAATGGTGACGATTAACATTGATGGCGGTAAGAAACAGAAAGTACGACCGGGTGATATTTTAGGTTGTTTGACAGGAAAAAATGGTATTCCAGGCTCTCAAGTCGGAAAGATTCACCTATTCCCTGTGCGCGCTTATGTTGCCGTCGAAAAGTCTGTGGCTAAAAAGGCTCTACAAACCATTAGTAACGGCAAGATGAAAGGGCGCCAGTTCCGGGCGCGAATTCTTAAATAGCTCAAATAGCAGAGAAAAAGCTCTTCGTTTGAAGAGCTTTTTTCTTTTTTGAGTTTATTTGAGAGTGTGATCTTTGGTTAAGCGTGCTTTGATTCGACTCAAACTGATTGGCGTAATGCCCAGGTAGGCCGCAATTTGACTATCGGTAATACGTTGCTTTAAATCTGGGTAATGAGCGCAAAATAATTGATATCGTTCCTCTGGAGAGTAGAGCAACATAAAGCGTTCTTTATTCTCTTTATTAACCAGTTGGTTTTCGAGTAGCTTTAAGTAAATGGCGTGCTTTTCTGCTCGCCAGTGATGCAACGTTTCAATTGGCAAGCAAAATAGCTGACAAGCGCTCAGCGTTTCCAATAAGTAAGGCGAAGGTTGGTCCTTTATTATGCTCTCAAACCCGATAACCCAGTCCTTCTCCCAATAAAATTCTTTACTGAATTCTTTGCCGTGCTCCGTGAGATAGCTTGCGTGGCATAACCCCTCAATGATGAAGTAAAGGTGTGAGCTCAACTCCCCTTGGTGATTAAGAATGTGGCGTGTAGGCAGTTCGAGCAACTCACCATTTTCAATAAGTTGGTTTGCTTCTGTCTCTAAAAAGCCATGATTGACTAAGTCTGAAAAAAGATCGATGTGCATGTGATAACTCGGAAACGGTTTTCTTTATTTTAACGGGTTTTATTGATAACAAAAAAGCGGCTCATGAGAGCCGCTTAGTGTTGCTGTCAAATCAACCTTATTTATTCAGATCGATTTGATAAATTGCGAAACCAATGTCGTCTGTTGACACGCGTTTCATTGGGTATTGTCCTTTCTCTTTGATGAACTGCGCCGCTTTATCGCTAGGGGAGGTTTCGAAACGAATATCTAGCTTGTTATCGGACTTAATCGGTGCGAAAGACCAGTTGTTGTCAGCGCTTGGTGTCACTTCTCCTTTTTCTTCACTCACGCGAGAAATATAAGTGGCGACGACAGAGCGGTTTTCATCTGGTGCGTCAAATGCAATGAAATCTGGGCCTGTACCAGGGAAAGTATTGCTATAAGCACGGTAGTTATTGGTTGCGATGATGAAATCTTGCTTCGGATTGACAGGCTTACCATTGAACGTCAGATTCACAATGCGCTGAGAATCTGGATTAATCACTTTACAATCCGCATCGTACTTCGGCGGTTGGGTAACGTCGATTTGGTAGTTAACCCCATCAATAACATCGAAGTTGTACGTACGGAAATTATCCCAATCAATCAAAGATTGCGGTTTAGGATTGTTGATGTCGATGTGGTTGAATTGACCCGCACTGCACTCTAGCCATTCGCGAACTTCTTTACCTTTCACTTTCATCGCAACCAAGGTGTTTGGATATAAGTAAAGATCGGCCGCATTACGGAAGGTGAGCTGACCGGATTCTACTTCTGTAAAGTTATTCGGATCGTTCTTACGACCGCCGACTTTAAATGGTGCTGCCGCACTCAGTACTGGAATGTCAGAAAGGTCTGGGTCGCCTTGAATAAAGCGTTCTACGTAGTCTTTCTGAGCAAGGTTAACGATTTGAATGGTGGGGTCGTCCTGCACTAATGCCAAGAAGCTGTACATGACATCATTTGCTTTGCCGATTGGTTGGTTTACAAATTCACGAGTGCCTTTGTGATCTTCTTCTAACGCTTTCACAATATCTGCATCGGCTTTAGCTAATGACTTCTTATTTACTTTATCGAAGATAGGGCGTGCTTCTGCTTGGCCTTCGACGACTTGCCATCTGCCGTCTTTCTCTTTCAGCATCAAATCCATCACACCTACGTGACTTCCCCAGCGGCCCGGCATCACGGACGTTACACCATTGATGGTCCCTTTATCTATATCAACACCAGGTAGGTTTGCGAAGTCTTTCCCTGGGAAGACGGCGTGAGAGTGGCCAAAAGCAATCGCATCAATACCTTCAACTTCTGTGAGGTAGTAAACAGAGTTTTCAGCGCCTAGTTTGTATGGATCAGTAGAAATGCCTGAGTGTGGAATCGCCACAATAACGTCTGCGCCTTCTTTCTTCATCTGAGGAACCAGCTTTTTCGCTGTCTCAGTGATGTCTTCAGCGAAGACTTTTCCTTCTAGATTCTTCTTATCCCATACCATGATTTGTGGCGGGACGAAGCCGATGTAACCCACTTTGATTTCGTGGCTTTGACCATCAGTGTCTTTGAACGTGTGCGTTTTAATTAGATAAGGTTTGAAGTAGTGCTCGCCTGTCTTCTTGTCGAAAACGTTAGCACTAACATAAGGGAAGTTCGCACCGTCGATAGAGTTTTTCAGGAACTCAAGGCCGTAGTTGAATTCGTGGTTACCAATGTTACCCACATCGTAATCCAACTGGTTCATCGCTTTGTATACCGGGTGGATTTCGCCAGCGTTAATCCCTTTCGCCGCCATGTAATCGCCCATTGGGCTGCCCTGAATTAAATCACCGTTATCTACTAGTACCGTGTTTTCTGTCTCGGACTTAGCTTGTTTCACTATTGTCGCTGCGCGACTTAAACCGATTTGCTGTGATGGTTGGTCTTTGTAGTAATCGTAATCCATCACGTTGGTGTGAATGTCGGTGGTTTCGATAATACGAAGCTTGATGGTATCGGCCATTGTTGGGCCAGCAAGCGTTAGCATGCCACTTAATACTGCGAGGGAAATAGGATGAACTGCCACTTTCATTTGGTGCTCCAATTCAATGATAAGGGGAAATCGCACTGCGTAATGTATCAAACACAGATGCAACTCGATGATAAAGATACAGAAAACTGTGAACATTAATCAGTTTACTGAACCTTATTCATATTAACCGCCGACTTTTTCACGCTTTTGAATGAGACCAAACAAAAACTTCTTAGCAGATTTTTGAATAAAAAATGAAATTTTAGAATTTCAGGTAATATAAACGCCCCGCCATAATGCTTGCATGACGATATCAATGGACGATGAGCAAGCACATGGCAACGAACGATTCAGTCACTTCTTTTCCTAAACCAAAGCCCCGGTTAGTTTCTGACAACCCAGTCGCTGGTGTTACTCGTTTTGCAAAGCAATCGCTACAGCCTGGTGAAGTCGCCTTAGTAGGTGCAGGACCAGGCGATCCTGAACTTCTGACGGTGAAAGCACTGAACTGCTTGCAGCAAGCTGACGTGGTTTTGTACGACTACTTGGTGTCTGAAGAAATCATGGCATTGATTCCAAGCGATACGATTTTGGTGTGCGTTGGGAAGCGAGCTGGGCATCACAGTGTGCCGCAGGAGAAGACGAATCAGCTTTTGGTGGATTTTGCCAAGCAGGGCTACAAAGTAGTGCGCATTAAAGGTGGGGATCCGTTTGTATTTGGTCGTGGTGGTGAAGAGTTAGAAGTGCTTGCTGATGCCGGCGTTCGTTTTCAAGTTGTCCCTGGCATTACCGCAGCAGCTGGCGCAACCGCTTATGCTGGTATTCCACTGACTCATCGTGATTATGCGCAATCGGCCATCTTTGTGACTGGCCACTTGAAAGAAGAAAGTGATGAGATGGATTGGTCCACGTTGGCGCGTGGGAATCAGACTTTAGTGATCTACATGGGGCTGATGAAATCACACTATATTCAGAATCAACTCATTAAGCATGGCCGTTCAGCGTCGACTCCGATTGCCATTATTGAGCGTGGCACGCAGATTCAACAAAAAGTATTTACGGGAGAACTCTCCCAACTCTCTGATTTATCGAAGGAAGCACAATCGCCATCTTTGATTGTTGTCGGAGAGGTAGTGCGACTGTCTCAAAAGTTAGACTGGTTTTTGTCTAGTACTGAATTCAACAAAAGTGCTATTGCCAACTCCATATAATTTCAGACCAAAGATTAGAGACGTAATGCGCCTTCAAGCTTAAAAAGGAAATACAAAACATGGACCAACAACGTTTAACTCACCTTAAACAACTCGAAGCGGAGAGTATCCATATTATCCGCGAAGTTGCGGCTGAGTTTGATAACCCAGTCATGATGTATTCGATTGGTAAAGACTCATCAGTGATGCTGCACCTAGCGCGTAAAGCTTTTTACCCAGGTAAGATTCCATTTCCATTGCTGCATGTCGACACCGATTGGAAGTTCCGCGAGATGATTGAATTTCGTGATCGCACCGCGGCCAAATACGGTTTTGAGCTTTTGGTACATAAGAATCCAGAAGGTCTAGCCATGGGCTGTAGTCCGTTTGTTCATGGTTCTTCTAAGCACACTGACATCATGAAGACTCAAGGCTTAAAACAAGCGCTGAACAAGTACGGTTTTGATGCGGCCTTTGGTGGTGCGCGCCGCGACGAAGAGAAATCACGGGCGAAAGAGCGCGTGTATTCATTCCGCGATAAGAACCATACATGGGATCCTAAAAACCAACGTCCTGAGCTATGGAAGACGTACAACGGCCAGGTCAATAAGGGTGAGAGCATTCGTGTATTCCCGCTGTCTAACTGGACTGAGCTTGATATCTGGCAATACATCTATTTAGAAAACATCGAGATCGTGCCGCTTTACCTCGCGGACAAACGCCCAGTTGTTGAACGCGATGGCATGCTGATCATGGTTGATGATGATCGTATGGAGCTTCAACCGGGTGAAGTGATTGAAGAGAAGAGTGTGCGCTTCCGTACCCTTGGTTGTTATCCATTGACCGGGGCCATCGAGTCTGAAGCAAACACTTTAACTGGCATTATTGAAGAGATGCTAGTGGCAACGTCGAGTGAGCGCCAAGGCCGAGCGATCGACCACGATCAGTCAGGATCGATGGAGCTTAAGAAACGTCAAGGTTACTTCTAAAGGATCTAAGGAAAGATAATGAACAGTGCAGTTGAAGCTCAATTAGCCGAGCTTGGTATCGAAGGCTATTTAACACAACACCAGTACAAGTCGTTACTTAGATTCTTGACTTGTGGCTCGGTGGATGACGGTAAAAGTACATTAATCGGTCGCTTACTCCATGACTCAAAACAAATTTATGAAGATCAGCTAGCGGCAGTGCATTCAGACAGCCAACGTGTGGGCACCACGGGTGAAAAACCTGACCTTGCGTTGTTGGTCGATGGCTTACAAGCTGAGCGCGAGCAGGGGATCACGATTGATGTAGCTTACCGCTATTTCTCGACGCAGAAACGTAAATTCATCATTGCAGATACTCCTGGACACGAGCAGTACACACGTAACATGGCTACAGGTGCATCGACATGTGACTTAGCTGTGATTCTGGTTGATGCACGTAAGGGCATTCTCGATCAAACTCGTCGTCACTCTTTCATTTCCAACCTGTTGGGCTTGAAGCACTTTGTTGTCGCGATCAACAAGATGGACTTAGTGGATTACTCCCAAGAGCGCTTTGAAGAGATCCGCGATGAGTATCTGAAGTTCTCTGAGAATCTGACAGGGGATATTGATATTCAAATCATCCCGATCTCAGCGCTTGAAGGGGACAATGTGGTGGATAAAGGCCAAAACCTGACTTGGTTTAAAGGCCCATCATTGCTTGAGCTTCTTGAAACGGTCGATGTGGATCAAGAAAAAGGCGCGGGTGAATTCCGCTTCCCTGTGCAATACGTTAATCGTCCTAACCTCGATTTCCGTGGTTTTGCGGGGACCATTTCTTCTGGTTCGATCAAAGTCGGTGATGCCATTAAAGCATTGCCATCGGGTAAAACGTCAACTGTGGCTCGTATTGTGACCTTTGATGGTGATATCGAAGAAGCTCGTGCCGGATTAGCTGTCACTCTGACGCTAAGCGATGAGATCGATATTAGCCGTGGCGATTTGATTGTTCTAGATAATGCTCAAGTGGAAACCACAAACCATTTGCTTGCCGATGTGGTATGGATGACAGAGCACCCCCTGCAACCGGGTCGTGACTATGACATCAAAATCGCAGGTAAGAAAACCGTAGGTCATGTTGAAGCGATTCGTCATCAATATGACATTAATAATCTCTCGACTCATAGCTCGGCAGAGCTGCCATTGAATGGTATTGGTTTGTGTGAATGGTCTCTTAATGAGTCAGTCGCGCTGGACAATTATCAAGACTGTGCAGATACCGGTGGCTTTATCATTATCGATCGTCTGACAAACGTGACGGTTGGTGCTGGCATGGTTAAAGAGAGCCTCGCCGTGGTTGAGCGCGATTTGACGGGCATCTCTGCGTTTGAAGTTGAGCTTAATGCGCTTGTCCGTAAACACTTCCCACACTGGGAAGCAAAAGACGTCAGCCAGTTTCTGAAAAAGTAACTGGCTTACCCAAGTACGATAATTTCAGGCTCTGTCTGCTGTTGTACTTGGGGCGTCGCTACCTAACTGAATTGCGAAATGTCGTTAGGTATTCTCCTAATACCAGAATGCTTCGGTGGAGCCCAAGAAAACCGAGCATTCTGATGTTCTTTTCGCTTGCGCTGATTTTTGTCTGTTTACTCGTTTGTCGGTGTTTCATGGATAAATGAGTCGTTGTTGTGCCCTTTGGGGCTATTTGGTAAGGAAAGGCTATGTGGGAACAAGGGTTTGTGTTAGCGATTTTGCTTGGCATTATCACTTGCTTGCTTGTCACGAAAATTAAGCCTAGTTACGTCTTTGCGGGTGCCGCTTTTATTGCATTCATGGCTGGGATGATGGATTCAGCCACTATCGCATCCAATTTTACCAACTCTTCATTGTTAACCCTGGTTCTATTGATTCTTGCATCCTGTGCTCTAGAAAAAACACTGCTGATCAGTTGGGTGAGCCGAAGTATCTCTGAGGGTCAGTTAGGCAGCGTGATTGCTAAGCTCGGTGTGTCGACCGCCTTGCTTTCTTCATTTACGAATAATACCGCTGTGGTTGTCTCATTGATTGGGGCGATTAAGCGTAATCAGCAGCATGCACCTTCGAAATTACTTATTCCCTTGTCTTATGCCGCCATTTTTGGTGGCACGTTAACTTTGATTGGTACGTCGACTAACTTAATCATCAACAGCTTTGTCGAAGACGCAGGCTTACCGAGCCTGAGCTTTTTTACACCTACGATGATAGGTTTGGCTGTGCTGGTGGGAGGGATGCTGATTCTTATCCCACTGAGCTACTTGCTACCGAATTATGATGATCAAAGTCAAGAAGATTTACCTTACTTTCTTGAGTCTCGCGTTGAGCCAGGCTCACCGCTAGTTGGGCGTACGATCAGCGAGAATAATTTACGTGCGCTGCGCAAACTGTTTCTTGCAGAAGTGGTGCGCGATGGTGTTACTGTTTCTTCTGTGGGACCGGATTTTGTGCTCAATGCAAAAGACCGCCTGTTATTTTGTGGCGATGTTGAGAGCGTCGCGACCCTGCAAGAAATTCCGGGCCTCAAGTTGTTTGGTCAGCAGCACTTAAATGGGCAAAACTTTATCGAAGTTGTGGTGAGCTCGTCGGCGACATTTTGCTACAAAACCCTCAAAGAGAGCCGATTCCGCGACCGATTCGATGCCGTTGTTGTGGCGATTCGCCGAGGCCACGAACGCCTAGAAGGTGGCTTGGGTAGTATTACCTTAGCGCCAGGAGACACGTTAGTTCTGGTTCCAGGAAAGCGTTTTGAGTCTGAACGCCGAGCTCATCGTAAAGAGTTTGTTTTAGTGCATGACTTGGACTCTAGCGCTCGGCTTGATACGAATAAGTCTTCTATTGTATTACTGGGCTTTGCAGCCGTAATTGGATGCGCTCTATTAGAGTTAGTACCGATTATTAAAGGTCTAGCTGCGTACCTTATCGCGCTTATTGCGTTTGGTATTGTGCAGGTTTCAGAACTGCGCCGCCGTTTTCCGATCGATATCGTCGTGATTGTCGGTTCCGCTTTGTCTATTGCTCAACTGATGATCTCTTCTGGATTGTCAGAAAGAATGGGAGTGATGTTTATTGAAGCGTTTAATGGCTGGGGAGTATTTGGTGCCTTGGTGGCGACTTATATCATGACATTGGTACTCACTGAATTGGTGACAAACAATGCCGCGGCTGCGCTTTCTTTTCCTATTGGCTATAGCATGGCGGTCGGTTATGGCGTTGATCCGATGCCATTCATTATGGCGGTCTTGTTTGGCGCCAGTGCGAGCTTTATTTCTCCCTACGGTTATCAAACCAACTTACTGGTGTACAGCGTAGGAAATTATAAATTGACCGACTATGTGAGAATTGGTGTGCCGATTTCGATTGTGTACTCTGTATTAGTACTTACTTTGATTCCGGTCTTCTTCCCGTTTTAATTCCGATATTTACAAGGATACGTTATGACTGCCGAAACGACGGTAAAAGATGAAAATATTGTTTGGCACCAGCATTCGGTCGATAAACAGTTTCGTGCTGAATTAAAGAAGCAAAAACCTGCCGTATTGTGGTTTACTGGCTTATCTGGAGCGGGTAAATCAACCATAGCAGGGGCGTTGGAAAATCGCCTTGCAACATTGGGTTACCACACCTATTTATTGGATGGTGACAATGTGCGACATGGCCTGTGTAGCGATTTGGGCTTTTCTGAACAGGATCGTCGCGAGAACATTCGTCGTATTGGTGAACTGGCTAAACTGATGGCGGATGCAGGCTTAATTGTGTTGTCGGCGTTCATTTCACCGCATCGTGCAGAGCGACAGCTAGTGCGCGACTTATTGCCAGAAGGTGAGTTTATCGAAGTGTTCGTCAATGCATCTCTAGAAGTCTGCGAAGGTCGCGATCCTAAAGGTTTGTACCGCAAAGCACGTGCGGGAGAAATTCCTAACTTCACTGGTATTGATTCTGAATATCAAGCACCGAAGAATCCGGAAGTCGATTTACCAGCGGGCGAAAAAAGCGTCGATGAGCTGGTGGACTTGTGCTTGGAAGCGCTTAAGTCGCGTGCAGTGATCCGATAAATAAGCATTTGGATCATTGGTGACCTCAAGCTCTTTGAGCGGCTTAAGAAGCATTTAGATCATGGGTGGTCAAATGCTTCTCGAACTGCCTACACGGTATGATGAACCGTACTTTTAGCGTCACTATGGACACTAAATCTATGATTTAAAAGCGCAAGCATTTGATCGTAGTATTCGGCATGTGGTTTGTTTCCGAGCAAGGTACAGAGCTCATTGCCTGTGGGTGTGAAGCGGTAATATAAAAGGCGGACACCTTTACTGTTTACGTTCAGTGACAAGTTTTTACCTTGGTAGGTGAGGACCAACGGTGTCTCGATACTAATTTCGCCAGATTCAAGTTCGGCACTGTGCAGCAGCCCTAATTCAAATAAGAGCAACAAGCTTGAATACGGCAGTTGAAAACTTCCCATATTTAGGCTGTTGGCGACGTCTCGCTTGCCGAAGCTAAATATTCCTCCTTGCGCTTTGTAACCAATCAGCAGTTTTCTGCTGTGATCCCCTCCAAAACTGCACGCTAAAGAGGCGGCTCTTTGCAGAGTTTGTGCTTCCTTTGGTGACATATCTTTGAGGGTTTTCAACGCTTTCATGGACGTTGAACCCGGATTGGTCACTTCACGCTTCATCACTTGAGCCCATAGCTTTTGCATCGCGCTGTTATGGATGTCTTGAGCCATCTCAAAAAATCGATGCAACCAATCTTGGTCTGGCTCTCCCGCTGTCTCATCTCGGCATGAACTGTGCGCTAATTTTAAAATCTGTTCTAAGTTTTTTTGTCGCTGTTCTTGGCGTCTTTGCTCTCGCAATTGGGCTCTTTCAAACGCAGATTTGGCTGGCGGTTCGGTTTGCAGTAAGGCGTCAAGACCGTGTATTTGGGCAATGGTTTTTACCTTACTAGCACTGTCTTTTATGTAGCCTTGTTTCTTTTCTTGTTGCGTATTTTTTTTTGTGTCTGACTGATGTTCGATGACAACAGGTTGCTTTGTCGGGTCTGCCATTCGTTTTCCTACCAAGAACTGCGCGGTTCGCACGTTTAAATTTACACCTTATCTGACCAAGCGACCAGACAGGAGTTCTCAGTTTTTGAACGAATAGGGCTATTCAAAATGATAATGAGTTGTTAAAATTGTTATCGTTATTTTGGAGGGGCTATGAAGTTCTCAGAAGCAGGTAAACTCAAAAAGCACCTGTCGATAGCGTTTCTTTTGGTTATTTATGTGGGCGTGTTAGCGTATTTATCTCGTTATATCGTGTAGCACAAAGCTAAAAAAGGCGCCAGTGTGACGCCTTAGGTGTAGCGAGGCTTATCGACGACTTAAATTACATATCGTCGTAGGCTTCTATTTCTGATCCCTCAATAACGTAAGCCGTTTCTGCCAGTTCGTGGTTTATCGTCTCGGTTTTCAACGTTCCAACCACATATATAACATCCCACAACTCTTGAACAGGCGCGCCTTTCGGAAACTTCACGTAAATGATCTGGTTTGGAGGCGGTGGTGGCACGTGAATACAAGCTCCAAAATATGGCACCAATAAAAATTCGGTGACGGTATCGGCATCACCTTCAAGTGGGATAACAAACCCCGGAATTTTAACTTGGCTTCCGTTCAGTTCTGGTCGAACGTTACCAATCTTGGACTGCTGGGCTGCGCCACCACTGTGATCAGATGCGGGCATGCCTATACTGTCGAACAATTTACGCTCTTTTTCTGGAACAAGGTCAATCCAGTCAAGCTTTAATGGTTCTTCGCTGGCCATAACAGGCGCTGTGAATGCGACGACCAGCAAGCAACTTGCGAGTATTTTTTTCCACATTTTATTAAATCCTTATTGTCATTCCGTCACTCAGTGACTGTCGGTAGGCGCGGAGTGCGGGAATGAAACCAATCACAATACCAGCGCATTGTACGAAACCTAATAGCATCCACTCATAAGTAGATAAGATGCTTAAGGTGAGATGTATTCCATAGTGCTGTTGGATGATCGGCTGCGCGATAGCAAGAATGGCATACAGCCCAGTAACGCCAGTAATAATACCAGCAGCAGTAAGCAAGCTAGCTTCACTAATTAAGAGTGAGAAAACATGACGAGGCCTTGCTCCCATGGCACGCAAAATCGCCATTTCACGGCGGCGTTCCTGTAGGCTAGTTAATAGACTGCTTAACATACCTAACAACCCTGCAATCACGACAAAACCAGATACTGCCATTAGGGCTTGCTCTGCAACCGACATCATTCCCCATAACTCATGCAACGCAACGCCGGGCATAATGGCGCTAAGCGGCTCTTTGGGGTAGGTGTTAATTTGTCTTTGCAGGGCGAAAGTTTGAATACGAGATTTCAAACCAACGAGCATAGCGGTAATTTGTTTGGGCTGAAAGTCTCTGTTTTTGAGATCTTGTGCCTTGGGTGTCGGGCCCAAACGCGCACCACTTTCCCACCCAACGTGAATGGCTTCGATGGCTTCCAATGATACATGGACAGTTTTGTCGACTGGTGTTCCTGTAGGTGCAAGGATACCGACAACTTTAAATGGCAGATTGTCATGACGGCTAAAGCCAACGTCGCTAATGCCGTGGGCAATGATGATTTCGCTACCGATATCATAACCAAGTTGTTTAGCGACATCAGAACCTAGTACGGTTTCAAATAAACCATTGAATTCTCTACCCTTGCTGAATGTTAGTGGTTGCTTACTTCCAAACTTGTAATGCTCAAAGTAACTGTGATTGGTTCCCATAACTCGGAAGCCTTTATGCGAGTCGCCAAGCGAGATTGGAATAGCCCAATCGACTGAACGATGATTGGCAAACTCTTGGTAGCTTTTCCAATCGATGTTGTTGGTCGCATTACCAATACGAAACACAGAATAGAGCAATAGGTTCACTTGCCCAGAGCGTCCACCAATAATGAGGTCTGTGCCTGAAATTGTATTGGCGAAGCTATCCTTGGCTTGAGTTCGGATACGCTCGACGCCCAAGAGGAGTACCACTGAAATCGCAACGGTCATGATGGTTAGAATTGCCGTCGCTTTGCGGTTCATCAAGCTCTTCCAGGCGAGCTTTACAACAGCACTCATGATATGGCTCCTAGGCTAGATACTTGATTAATGTCGGGTAGATTGAGCGTGCGATCGAATAAGGGTTCGAGTGTTGGGTCGTGGCTAACGAATACCAGTGTGGCATTGGCTTGATTCGCTTGCTCCATGAGGAGCTCAATAAATGCCTTACGATTGTCATAGTCTAAAGCTGAGGTTGGTTCGTCAGCGATCACTAACTCTGGATGTCCTATTAGAGCTCGAGCCGCAGCCACACGTTGTTGTTGACCAATACTCAATTCAGAGACAGGGCGTGTATGAAGCTCGTTTGGCAAGTGCAGTCGTTCTAGTAGGGCCTGAGCCTGTTCATTTAACGTTTGAGATGAGGCACCTAAATGGGCACGGTCACGTCGTATTTTACTGAACTGACATGGCAATAATACGTTTTCAAGTACGTTAAGGTACGGCAATAAATTGAACTGTTGAAAGATGTAGCCAATATGATTGGCGCGAAAGCGGTCTCTCTGACTGGCACTTAAACTAGCAAGGTCAGTATCGAGTACAGATAGAGAGCCTGAAGTTAATGTGTTAATCCCCGTCAACAAAGCGAGCAAGGTCGATTTACCGCAGCCACTTGGACCTTTGATAAACACATGTTCGCCTTGTGTAATGTGTAATTTGGGGATGTGGATGGTCGCGTTGGTTGAACCGGGCCAGAAAAATTGGGCATCCTCTAGCTCGACAACATTTGGTGTGGTTTCAGTCATATTAAATCACCAAAGCTGTGGCGTGTAAGTGGGTACTTACACGCCACTCGTGTTATTTGATTACGATTTGGGTGTTATCTTTGCTTAATTTAATTGCTGATTGCATGGTATCAGTGAATATATTGACGCTGATGGACTCTGTAGTTGGGAATTGGTTAAACCAATCGGTTTGGATTTGGCTAAGCTGATTAACTTGTTCGCAATTGAAGCGATATTGCACCGAAAATTCACCGTGACCGCCATGATCGTGCGCCTCATCATGATCGTCATGGTGGTCATGTTTATCATGATGTTCATTATGATCATGGTGTTCGTGTCCTTCATGATCGTGATGTGCATGGTCATCATGGTCGTGCTCACTATGATCATGTTCCTCATGAGTTTCGCTTAGGTTGTGGCTCACGTAAGCTTCTTCAATATTACAATCAGCTTGTGAGTTAATAGCGAACAATGCGTTGCTGTCTTCGAGTGTAGCGACGGCTTGTTTAAGCGCTTGCTCTTGTTGTGCGTTTTCTGGAGCATGTTCGAAACCCACAACATCAGCTCCAGGAGCTGTGATCTCTACTAACAGATCTTTGCCATCTTGGGCGATATTAAACTCGACGTGACCATGCACATGAGCACCATGCTGGCGGTATTCGTTTGCATTCGCTGCTGTCGATAAAGTGAGGCCAATAGCAAGGGCTAAAACGTGTTTTGATGACATTGTATTTTTCCTAATTTTACTGGCATTAACCAAAGGCGGTATTGCTCAGATTCGAGTTTCACTAAGTTATTGTTCCCTGACACACTAGGTGCGGAAATGAACTCAATAATTTTGAGTGTGGAATAGTTTGGAAATTAAGCAAAATAAGGAGGGGCACGAGCAGCGCCAAGAACTTCTTCGCCGTACACGAGATGCAAAAAAACATGATGATGCTGGGCGCGCGTAAAAGTCGGTGTAGAGAGGGTAGGTTGTACCTTTGCTATACCGTGCTGAACACCAGAAAATAATTGGCAATGATGATGGGTATGATGGTCGGGCGTCAGATCGACTTGATGAAGTACAACCGCAAAGTTCCAAGCGATCAGCAACGCAACACTGAAAAATAAAGCAGTGCGATACCAATATCTTAGTGTTTTTTGCTGGTGGTGGTACATCTGAGCTCCTCTTACCGACTGTTATAATATAACACCCATAATGAATAAAAGTTCACTCTTTTGTTGGCTAGCAGAAAAATTTAACTCCACACATACGTGCCGAAAAATATTGGTAATACTCTCTGATGGAAGTGTCGCACTTATAAAGAGCAGAGTTATCACTGCCCATGCTTCTAATCAAATTCATATAGCTCCTTACAACAAGAGCAAGGAGCCATTCAATGAAGCTAGATGTTCTGTTTAATAAGCTCAATGACTTTTGTTATCTCATCTTGCTCAAGTGCGCCCTCTTTGACGAACAGAATTTTGCCCGTTTTGTCTTGAACAATAATGGCCGAACTTTCTTCTTTCAGGTCCCAAGTATTAGCAACTACGCCATTTTCATCAAGAACCATGGATGACCAAGGAAACTCTTTTTTACTGTCTTGAGCTGAAGACTTCACGAAAGAGCCTGTCCCCCAAATTGCATCATCTTGGTTGATGATAGTCGTCGTCTGGTAGCTTTCTTGTGGAAAATTTGCCGCTGTTATTGCTGACATTAAAGGGGCATTCATCTCTTTTGAACTGCTACGGCCTGCAATGGCTTGAATGACACGAACTTTGCCTTGCATATGTTGAGTTGCCCAGGGTTGGTATGCAACGCCTTCGCCTTGTAAAACAATCTCGCCGTAAGCGGCAACATTGACAGGAGGAACGCTTTTTCCCACTGACAAGTTGTGTGCAAAGGTCAAGCTTGGCGTTAAGGCCAGTAATAGAGGTAGGAGAGTCTTAGTTTTCATATTGTTATATTCCGTACGAGGTTTGGAAGCTTCCAGTATATATCCAGATCCTAGAAATTTGTAGGACCGTTGATAACATTTATTTAACGTATGGAGTGGTGTAATCTTGCGTTATATTTAGAATTTGCTAAAATGAGTTCCGTCGCAAATTGCGCATTAAGATTGCAGAGGAAAAATAAGCAATCCGTGTTTTCTCAAAGGAATTGAGGTGAGTTATGCTACGTGAGTTTGCTGTATATCGACCATTACAAGTGGCCCGTTTTGTTAAAACGTTGTTCAAAGGTCAATTTTTTATTGTTGGGGTTGGCTGTTTTCAGTTCGACAATGGCAAAGTGTTACTACCTGACGTCAACGATCATAAAAGGCTCACCATCTTTAAAGAAGTCAACCAAGTGATAGCATCATTATCGGCTTAGTTAGCTTGGTACCCACTTAGATTTAGAAAAGAGCGACCATATCGGTCGCTCTTTTTGTTGCTGGTTAGGTTTATCCTTGGAGGCTTGGTGGGAAGCAAACTCCCGTTCCTCCGATGCCACAGTAACCATCAGGGTTTTTCGCCAAATATTGCTGGTGGTAGGTTTCCGCAAAGTAATACGGACCTGCTGGTTGTATTTCGGTGGTGATGTTCGCGCGTTGCTCTTCTTGCAGTGCTTGTTGATACAAGAGTTTCGATTTCTCTGCGCTCTCGAGCTGCTCCGTCGAATAAGTGTAAATTGCTGAACGATATTGAGTACCTAAGTCGTTACCTTGACGCATTCCCTGAGTTGGGTCGTGTTTTTCCCAAAAAACAGCCAGTAGCTTTTCTAATGAGATGACGCGTTCATCGAAAACGACTCGTACGACTTCTGTATGACCCGTTTTACCTGTACAGACCTCTTCATAGGTGGGATTGGGTGTGTACCCCCCAGCGTAACCGACCGAAGTAGATACAACGCCGTCGAGTTGCCAAAATACGCGCTCAGCGCCCCAAAAACAGCCCATTCCGAGCAAAATCTGCTGTTGGTGTGACGCCAGAGGCGCCTTTAGGTTAGATTTATTTACAAAATGATGATCGTCAATCTGCATTGGTTGATCTCTACCTGGCAAGGCATCTTCTATACTGATCAATGTTTGTTTGTTGAGCATGGTATTTGTCCTTCAATACGTGTCTTAAATTTGCGAACTTTTTCATTTCGTCTGTATCTGATGCTGTGATGACATAGACCGCGTTAAACCTATTAATATTACAGACTTAGAATCTAATTGGCGTTATCATTATTTACGTTTACTTAACCTCATTCAGCCATAAAAGCATGATAAAAAAAGCTCTCCCCACCATTGTTGGCCTGTTTGCCTTTTCTCATGGTGCCTATGCCGATGTTTCTTTGACTTTGAAAGGCATTGATGGCGCTTTAGAAGAGAATGTCAGTGCGTATCTATCATCTATTCCAGAGAAGGATTACTCCACTTCTCTGCGTTTTCAAGCGAGATTAGATCAAAGTATCACTGAAGCGCTTAACGCGCTTGGGTATTATCATGCAAAAATTTCATACTCTATTCCTGAAGCGAATGATGAGTTAATTGTGCTCATCAAGCCGGGCTTGCCAGTGAAAGTGAAAGTCATGGATGTGGTCATCACTGGAGAGGCCAAGGACGATGAAGAGTTTGCAAAACTTATTGAGCGCTCTCCGCTCAAAGTTGGCCAAGTTTTGAATCAAGGCCAATACGACACCCTTAAGTCAGGCATTCGTAACTTGGCGCTTCAGCGTGGTTACTTCAATGGTGAGTTTACGCTAAGTCGATTAGAGGTTATCCCTGATCTGAACGAAGCTAATGTCCGTTTGCACTACAGCAGTGGAATACGTTTCAATTTTGGCGACGTTTCTTTTATTGGCAACCACATCTGGGAAGATCGTGTCGCATCATTACAACCTTTTAAAGAAGGGGACCCATACAACGTTTCGAAGCTGGGCGAGTTTAACCAGAAGCTATCAAATACGGAGTGGTTTTCCTCAGTTTTTGTTGAGCCTGAATTGGATAGGCTTGATGATGGCCGAGACTTGCCAATTAAAGTGTCTTTATCTCCTGCTTCGAAGAATCAGATCGAGACGGGTATTGGTTACTCAACGGATGTCGGCGTTCGAGGAACGTTGAAGTGGAAGAAACCTTGGGTGAGCTCCCGAGGACACAGTTTCAACACTGCTTTATCCCTATCTAAGCCAGAGCAAACCGTGACTGCTTCTTACAAAATTCCTTTAGAAGATGTCGCTAACGATTATTATCAAGTTCAATATGGGCTTAAAAACCTAGACAACCGTGACACACAGAGTATCGAGTCTAACCTTGCAGTGGAACGTCATTGGTTAGCAGACGGTGGTTGGCATAATACCGTTTATGTTCGTCATTTGTACGAGAGCTTTACGCAAGGTTTACAAGATGATGAATTCAACTTCGTACTTCCAGGTGCGACATTTTCTCGGACTAGGGTTCGAGGGGGCAATATGCCAATGTGGGGAGACAAGCAAAGCATCACTATTGAGTATGGTGATACCGCTATGCTTTCTGAAACTAGAGTGCTCCGCTTAATTGGCTCGACTTCTTGGATTCGTGGTATTGGAGAGAATCATCGTGGTTTGTTCCGCCTAGAAGGTGGTGCGAATATTACCGATGAACTTGAAAAGCTATCACCGTCGCTGCGTTTCTTCGCTGGTGGTGACAATAATATTCGTGGTTACGGCTATGAATCTATTTCACCTGTGGATGAGAGTGGTGCTTTGACGGGTGGTAAATACATTGTTAGCAGTACATTAGAATACCAATATCGTGTTTATGGAAACTGGTGGGCTGCAACGTTTTACGATATTGGTGATGCGTTTAATGAAACACCAGATTGGAAATCAGGTGCTGGTGTTGGTATCCGCTGGGCGTCTCCGGTGGGCCCTGTTAGTTTTGATTTTGCATGGGGGTTGGATGCAAAACCAGAACGAGAGTTTCGTATCCACTTCTCATTGGGGCCTGAGCTATGATCAAAATGATGTTTAAGTGGACCAAATGGCTGTCGCTCAGTTTGATTGGTCTATTGCTGTTGCTCATCATTATTGTCGCGACAGTTTTGTTTACCCACCCAGGCCTCAAATTTGCCTTGTGGGGAGCTGAAAAAGCATTACCACAATTGCAGATTGAAAAAGTGCAGGGTTCATTGTTTCCTCGCTTCGAACTGCATAACGTCAGTTTTGTCGATGAGTCTTTGAATATCGACGCCAAAGTTGAGCGTTTAGCTTTGGCAGTGAACTTCCGCTGTTTCTTTGACCCTAAGGTCTGTGTCGATGAGTTAAGACTGCAGGGGCTTGACTTTAAGATGCCAGAGCTACCGCCAGCAAGCGAGGAGCAAGAGGAAACACAACCACTGCGTTCTATCAGTACGCCAGTGCCAATTTTTGTTAATAAAGTCAGCTTTAATGACATCAATGTCAATGTGCTGGGCAATCAAATTGATTGGCAAACGTTCTCGACCGCTTTGTCGATGCAAGGCGATCGTTTGGTGATCGCACCAACTGCGTTGAAAGACATTAATGTTGCGCTCGCACCAAGTGAAGCGACCCCAGAAGCGGTTGTTGAAGAGCCGAAAGAAGCCGATGCTACGCCGCAAGATATTGTGTTACCCGAAGTATGGATTCCACTGACGGTGGAAGCGCGCCGTCTGGATATTCACAACTTTAAACTGGCAGGTGAAACGCCAGTGATCGTCAATCATCTTGGTTTGGTTGCAAGAGCAGGCGGTGAACGTGTTGATGTCAAAACGTTAGAGCTCGACATGCCAGAAGTGGAAGGCAAGTTGAGCACACAAGTGACGCTTTCTTCTGATTACCCTATCAAAGCGCAACTGGACGCGTTAGTGAAGCAAGCGGATGCGAAGGGACAAAAACTGTCGCTTTCGGTCTCGGGTTCGGTTGGTGATTTGTCACTAAATGCTACGCTTTCTGAGCTTGTACAAGCGGAGATCAAAGGTGATATTCAACCGCTTAAAACGCAGTTACCGTTTGATGTCGCGATTAAAAATGTACAGGCGCAATGGCCGCTATTTGGACAAAGCGATTACCAGGTTTCTGTACCAAGCTTGGCGGCAAAAGGCTCACTTGATGGCTACGAAGTCGCATTAGAAACCAAAGCGTCAGGCAAAGATATTCCCGCCGTTGATGTCGCACTAAACGGCAAAGGTACGTTAGAGCAAATTGACCTCGAAAGCCTTGTAGTGAAAACCTTAGGGGGCGAACTCTCTGGGAAAGTCATGGCCAATTGGGCCGCGCCAATCAACTGGCAAGCTGACTTAAACCTGAAGAACATTCAACCAGGATTGCAGTGGAAAGAAGCCGAAGGGGATATTAGCGGTAATCTTTCGACTTCGGGGTCGTTAACAGAACAAGGCGGTTGGCAAGTCAGTTTGCCTAAGTTAGACATTGACGGCATTTTGCGAGGTTATCCGCTGAATGTTGAAGGGCAACTTGAAGCGTCTGATAAGAACGGCAAAGGCGAAGACATCCAACTTACCACTCAGGGTTTAGCGCTTTCTCATGGCCCGAACCAACTGAGTGCAAAGGGTAAGATCGATAAGCAAATTCTGATGGATGTTGAGGTTAACTTCCCTGATTTTGCGAAAAGTGTTCCGGATCTTGCAGGTAAAATGCAAGGTAAAGTCGCACTACGTGGTAGCTTGAAAGAACCAGACATCAATCTTGATCTCGCTTTAAATCAGATAAACTGGCAGCAACAGGCGAACGTAGAAACGATCACCTTAAAGGGTGATGTGAAGCCTCTGCCAGCACCAAAAGCGAACATAAGCCTAATTGCGAACAACATTACCTATGACGACATAAAAGTTGATAGTGCTGACCTTGAAGTCTCTGGGGATGAAAAACTGCATCAACTTACGCTCGATGTAGTGTCTGACCTGGTGTCGACCAGTTTAGAAATTGAAGGGACATTCCAGCAGAAACCAGAAATGATTTGGGATGGGGCGCTGCGCCGCTTGACGCTGAGCTCGCAACAAGGCCCGTGGGCGTTGCAAAAATCGACCGCGGTGAAGGTCAATATCGACAAACAGATCGCGAACGTTCAAGCGCATTGTTGGTTGCAAGCGGAGTCGAGCGTATGTCTAACCGAAGACATTAGTGTCGGTAAGAGTGGCCAGGCGAAGTTAGCCATCAATGATTTTGATTTTGACCAAATCAAACAATTCCTGCCGCCAGAAACCAAGCTGCAAGGCTCGGTTAATGCACAGGCTTTTGCTAAATGGGCACCAGAGAAAAAGCCTGAAGTAACCTTAAGTGTCAATATGCCAAAAGGCCAAGTTGAACAAGCGCTTGAACAGCCAATTAAAGTCGGTTGGGAAAGCTTCAACTTTAAAGCAGCATTAGCGAAAGACAAGCTTGATGCCGAGTGGCTATTTGATGTGAAAGATAACGGTGACTTGTCTGGTAAGGTTTCTTTACTGAATGTCTCGACTGAAAAGCCCACTATTGATGGTAAGGTTTCACTCTCTACGTTCCACTTGGATTTCTTGGCACCGTTGATTGGTGAGTACAGCTTGTTTAAAGCAAACATGAATACTGACCTAGCGATATCAGGTGACGTCATGCATCCGAAGGTTAATGGTCAGTTCTTGATTGACCAAATGAAGCTACAGGGTGAAGTCACACCGATAGATATAAACTCAGGGCAGGTCGTCATCAACTTTAAAGGCCATCAAGCGGACTTGGATGCCGGAATTTTAACCCCGGATGGTGAGTTGAACGTTATCGGTGATGCCGATTGGCAGGACTTACAGAACTGGCGCACTAAAGCGCGTGTATTTGCTAAAGAGCTCAATGTTGATTTGCCCCCAATGGTAAAAATCAAAGTTGAGCCTGACATGACAATAGATGTGACTCCTCAGCTTGCGAAAATTGAGGGTGATATTAATTTGCCATGGGGCAGAATTGTCGTCGAAGAGCTTCCACCAAGTGCGGTAGGCGTATCGAGTGATACCGTTATTCTCGATAAAAACTTGCAGCCAGTGGACGATGTGGCTGCGATGCCGTTTGATGTGGAAACGAACATCAACATTAAAATTGGTGATGACTTCCAACTTGCCGCTTTTGGTTTAAAAGGTGGGTTGAAAGGGAACCTAAACGTGACACAAAAAGACAAAGGTCCTTTCATCGTTGGTGAAGTGAATGTTGTCGACGGTTCTTATCGTTCGTTTGGTCAGGACTTATTGATTAAAGAAGGTAAGATTCTGATGAATGGTCCACCAGATCAACCTTACTTGTCTATCAAAGCGATTCGTAATCCAGACAATACCCAAGATGATGTCATTGCGGGGGTACAAGTGTCAGGCCCAGCATCTGATCCGAGTATAGAAATTTTCTCAGAGCCCGCGATGAACCAAGCCAATGCACTTTCTTATCTACTTCGTGGTCAAGATATTGATGGTGAAGCCGGTGGTAATGCAATGACGACTACCTTAATTGGTTTAAGCTTGGCGAAGAGTGGTCGTGTGGTTGGTGAAATCGGTGAAGCCTTTGGCGTACAGGATTTACAGTTGGACACTGCTGGGTCGGGCGATGATTCGCAAGTGACGGTGAGTGGTTATATTCTGCCAGGTTTGCAGGTGAAATATGGTGTCGGCATCTTTAACTCCCTAGGTGAGTTCACTGTGCGTTACCGATTGATGCAAGACTTGTATTTAGAAGCGGTATCTGGTGTAGATAGCGCCGTTGACCTACTCTATCAGTTTGAGTTCGATTAAAGTGCTTTAACCTAAGCATACACAGTCATGACTAAGGAGTGGTTATGCAGCATTTGATTTTTGTCTACGGCACGTTACGCAAGGGAGAGTACAACCATCAGTATTTGCGCTCGGCGCAGTTTCTTGGTTTACATGAAACGGATGCTCAATTTGCAATGTATGACTTAGGCCCTTATCCAGCGTTGTCTGATGGGCAACGCTCGATTCAAGGTGAAGTGTACCTGATTGACAGTGAAACCTTATCTGAGCTAGATAGGTTAGAAGATGTGCCAGTGGAATATCGCCGAGAGAGCATCGTTACGCCTTTTGGCCAAGCTTGGATCTACTTATATCAAGATACTGAGCAGCTAACCGAAGAAATCGCTTCCGGAGATTGGTGTCAAAAGGTGTGAGCTATACTGACATTATCAATAGCAACGAGCTAAACACTAAGGAGTCACGATGAAAGCATTCGTAATTGGAGTAATGGCGTTGCTTCTTGCTGCATGCGCACAAACAACACTACCGACTTCGAATAATGTGACCGATTGGCAAGTGTTTGGTAAGCAGTCAGCTTTAGATGGATTACGGGAGTTATCTGAGGAGCGAATTGCGAAGCTGGATGATGTTAACCATGCGACGCCAGAACTGATAATGGCTTATCAAGCGGGTTACCAGCAAGGCAAACAAGAGTATTGTGAGCAAAGTGCTTATATGCTCGGTGTTATCGGGCGGCCGTATTTTGGCATTTGTGATGATGTTGACCCCTTCTTTCAACATGACTACGACGCTGGACGAATGTCTTCAGCAGGCGCACCTATCTAGTTGACACAGGTAAGATGAAAGCAAAAGAGCTGCCCTAGAGCAGCTCTTTTTAATTTTGTATCAGCAGTGATGCTTATTTTTTCTGAGCTCGTTCGTAAGATTCTAGGATTTCAGCTTTGGCGGCAGCAACATCTGCCCAACCATCCACTTTCACCCATTTGCCTGCTTCAAGCTCTTTGTAACGCTCAAAGAATTGCGTGATCTGCGCTTTCAGTAGTTCTGGGATATCGTCCACATCTTGGATGTGCTCGTACTCTTTCGAGATTTTTGAGTGGGGAACCGCAAACACTTTTGCATCTTCACCCGATTCATCTGTCATCTTCAAAACGCCAACAGGACGGCAGCGAATGACTGAACCTGGCATGAGTGGGTATGGTGTTGGTACCAATACGTCGACTGGGTCGCCATCAAGAGACAGGGTATTGTTCACGTAGCCATAGTTGCATGGGTAGAACATTGGTGCAGACATGAAACGGTCGACAAATACAGCACCAGAGTCTTTATCTACTTCGTACTTGATTGGATCTGCATTTGCAGGAATTTCGATAACGACATAGATATCTTCAGGCAGCGACTTGCCTGCTGGTACATGGTTTAAGCTCATTAGAATATTCCTTTTCATTAACGATGAGTCACACAAAAGCGGCTTCATCTGATGATAAATTCGCGTTTCACTTTAGCGACAAAAACGCGACAGGTAAACACCTGCCGCGTTGGACAAAGGTCTGAAATTATTCTTCGTCGCGGTGCAGTTCAAGGAACTCTTCAACTTTGCGAACCATGTTCTTCGAACCCACAAAGAAAGGTACACGCTGGTGCAACTCAGTAGGCTTGATGTCCATAATGCGATTCACGCCGTCCGATGCAATGCCCCCAGCTTGCTCAATGAGGAATGCCATAGGGTTACATTCGTAAAGCAGGCGTAGCTTGCCTTGTGGGTGGCTTTGTGTGCTTGGGTAAAGGTAGATACCACCTTTCAGTAGGTTGCGGTGGAAATCAGCAACCAGCGAGCCAATGTAGCGAGAAGTGTATGGGCGACCGTCTTCTGGCACGTTTTCTTGGCAGTACTTGATGTACTTCTTCACCCCTTGAGGGAAACGAATGTAATTACCTTCGTTGATGGAGTAGATCTTACCATCATCAGGAATCATCATGTTTTCATGAGAAAGACAGAAGCTGCCGATAGATGGGTCGTAAGTAAAGCCGTTTACGCCGTTACCAGTTGTGTATACCAACATGGTGGAGGAGCCGTAAATCACGTAGCCCGCAGCCACTTGCTTGTGACCAGGTTGTAGGAAGTCTTCTTCAGTTGGTGGAGTACCGATTGGAGAAACACGACGGTAAATCGAGAAGATAGTACCAACAGAGACGTTCACATCGATGTTAGAAGAACCATCAAGTGGGTCCATCAGTACCACATATTTGGCGTTTTGGTTGAGCTCTTTGTTGAAAGCAACCGCTTCGTCTTCTTCCTCACTGGCAACACCACACACTTGGTCACGAGCTTCAAGCGCGGCTTTGAACTTATCGTTTGCGTAAACATCGAGCTTTTGCTGGTCTTCACCTTGGACATTTTCCGTGCCTACAGCACCAGTGATATCACCGAGACCCGCTGCGTTGATTTCGCGGTTAACGATTTTTGCAGCTAAACGAATGGAGGCTAAAAGGGATGATAGATCACCGCTAGCGTGGGGGAAATCCGCTTGTTTTTCGACAATGAACTCGCCTAGGGTGCGCAGTCCTGACATGGTTAATCCTTACATTTTCATTTCATTGGGGGTAGTGCGCAAGTGAGCATCTCTTTATGGATGTTAAACGATTGCGCTGGATGTAAGTTTAAGTCGCAGATCTTTTTAATGGTAATGAAGTAACTGTTTGAGATCTCAATTTATTTGTAGACTTGTTTGAGGGATTCATCAGTAAGCAAGAGGTTGTACAGTCTGTGTTCAACCTTGTCATATTTGTGAAAGGGACTGCAAGAAGAAGGCTAAAGTCTCTCGCTTTTCTGGTTGTGATCGCGATAATGAAAGCATTAAAGAACGCATTACAAGGTTTAGTTTATGCACATTCATATCTTGGGTATCTGTGGCACATTTATGGGCGGCGCTGCGATTTTAGCGCGCCAATTAGGGCATAAAGTCACTGGTTCTGATGCCAACGTTTACCCACCGATGAGCACGTTGCTTGAGTCTCAAGGTATTGAAATTATTGAAGGCTTCGACCCGTCTCAACTCGACCCTCAACCAGACCTTGTGGTGATCGGTAATGCCATGAGCCGTGGTAACCCATGTGTTGAACATGTGCTCAATACCAACATGCGCTACACCTCTGGTCCGCAGTGGCTCAACGAGTTTTTGCTGCACGAACGCTGGGTATTGGCGGTATCGGGTACACACGGTAAAACGACTACGTCGAGCATGCTGGCTTGGATACTCGAAGACTGCGGTTATCAACCTGGTTTCCTAGTTGGTGGAGTACTTGGTAACTTTGGAGTCTCTGCTCGTTTGGGTGAAAGCATGTTTTTTGTCGTTGAAGCGGACGAATATGACAGTGCTTTTTTCGATAAGCGTTCTAAGTTTGTGCACTACCATCCTCGAACCTTAATCATGAACAACCTTGAGTTTGATCATGCTGACATCTTCGATGATCTAGAGGCGATCAAGCGCCAATTCCATCATTTAGTGCGAACGGTTCCCGGCAATGGCTTAATCTTAGCTCCGAAGCAAGACCAAGCTTTGGCGGATGTATTAGAGCGTGGTTGCTGGACAGAAAAGCAGTTTTCAGGTGTTGATGGCGACTGGCAGGCGCACAAATTAGTGGTCGATGGCTCAAAATTTGAAGTTGCTCTACAAGGCGAGAAGGTCGGTACCGTCGAATGGGATTTGGTGGGTGATCATAACGTTGATAATGCGTTAATGGCGATTGCCGCGGCGCGACACGTTGGCGTAACGCCGGAACTTGCTTGTCAGGCTCTGGGCCGTTTCATCAACACTAAGCGTCGTTTAGAGCTCAAAGGTGAAGAACAAGGCATCACGGTTTACGATGATTTTGCGCATCACCCAACGGCAATTGAACTCACCGTCGGTGGTTTGCGTAACAAGGTAGGCGAAAAACGCATTCTTGCCGTGTTGGAACCTCGTTCTGCCACTATGAAGCGCGGCGTGCACAAAAACACACTCGCGGATTCGCTACACAGCGCAGATGAAGTGTTCTTATTCCAACCAGACAACATCGAATGGTCGGTGCAAGATATCGCGGAACAATGTCAGCAACCTGCTTTTGTTGACGCTGACATCGATAACTTTGTAGCGAAAATCGTTGAACGTGCGCAGCCCGGTGACCAAATCCTCGTGATGAGTAATGGTGGCTTTGGCGGTATTCACGGCAAGATTCTCGAGCAACTTAAACAAAAAGTCTGATTTTATGCAAAACAAACAGCAGCAAGCAGAAAAAGCCATCACTTTAGCGTTAACTGGAGCATCTGGTGCGCCTTATGGTCTGCGCCTTTTAGAATGTTTGGTCGCGGCGGATTATCATGTCTACGTTCTGATCTCTTCGGCGGCTCGTGTCGTTATGGCAACCGAACACAACCTTAAGTTGCCAAGTGGGCCAGAAGCCGCAAAGCAAGCGTTGGTGGAACACCTCAACTGTGACCCAAATAACATCACCGTTTGCGGTAAAGATGACTGGTTCTCGCCGGTTGCGTCTGGTTCTGCTGCACCCAAGCAAATGGTGGTTTGCCCATGCTCTGCGGGAAGCGTTGCGGCCATAGCACACGGTATGTCGGACAACTTGATCGAACGGGCCGCTGATGTAGTAATGAAAGAGCGTGGGCAGTTGTTGCTCGTCGTTCGCGAAACACCATTTTCAACGCTGCATCTGGAGAACATGCACAAGCTATCGCAAATGGGCGTCACCATCATGCCAGCGGCTCCGGGTTTCTACCATCAGCCAAAGAGCATTGAAGACTTAGTGGATTTTATGGTGGCGAGAATTCTCGACCACTTAGGTATTGAGCAAGGTTTAGTGCCTCGTTGGGGTTATGACCAGCGTTCGTGAGCTGATTGTGTAACCACTCAAATACCTTTACAATCCATCCAACTCATCGGGGAGCAAACCCATTTAGCATTGAGTCAATCAATGCATTTGGGCGCTGAGACCTAAGTTCTTAACTAGGGACCCGTATTACCTGAACCAGATAATGCTGGCGTAGGAATTGAGTCTGGATATTGGAAGTCCTTAATAGCCGCCTCAAACCCTGTGCCGCTCAACTTATTTCTCTGAAATACCCATGGAGAGCGAGCAGTGAAAACCACTTCAAGTCTGATTGCCTTAGCTGCAATTACCTCTACTTCAGCGTTTGCTGCTGAAAACCCATTAACTATTTATACCTACGATTCTTTTGCCGCAGATTGGGGGCCGGGTCCTAAAATCGAGCAAGCTTTTGAAGCAAAATGTGGCTGTGACGTTAACTTCGTGGCGTTGGACGATGGTGTGTCGATCCTGAATCGTCTTCGTCTTGAAGGCGGTAATAGCAAAGCCGACATCGTGTTAGGTTTGGATAACAACCTGATGGCTGAAGCGAAGAAAACCGGTCTGCTTACCGAGCACAATGTGGATACGGCCAACACAGTGTTACCAAACGGTTGGAGCGATACGACGTTTGTACCGTACGATTACGGCTACTTCGCGTTTGTGTACAACAAAGAGAAACTGGCTAATCCGCCGAAAAGCATGAAAGAGCTGGTGGAAACGCGCGACGATTTGAAAGTGATTTATCAAGATCCGCGTACGTCAACGCCGGGCCAAGGCTTGATGCTGTGGATGAAATCCATTTATGGCGACGATGTGACGCAAGCGTGGCAGAAGCTAGCGAGCAAAACCGTAACGGTCACGAAAGGTTGGTCAGAAGCGTATTCCATGTTCCTTAACGGCGAGTCGGACTTAGTGCTTTCTTACACTACGTCACCTGCGTACCACTTAATTGCGGAAAACGATTCAAAGTTTGCGACGGCGAATTTTGCTGAAGGTCACTACATGCAAGTTGAAGTCGCCGCTAAAGTGAAAGGGGCAAAAAATTCAGAACTTGCTGATCAATTTATGAATTTCATTTTAAGTGATGAGTTCCAGTCAGCGATGCCAACGGGTAACTGGATGTACCCTGTTACTGACGTTGAGTTACCTAAAGGTTTTGAAACCTTGAGCGTTCCAAACAAGTCGTTGAGCTTTAGTGCTGATGAAGTGGCAAAAATGCGTAAGTCTTGGATTCGCGAATGGCAAAGCGCACTGACGTTTTAGCTGACGTTCCACCCCTCATCTGAATGAGATAGGTTTTACCTTTGAATTCTGTTCCAAAAATAGGTTTAGGGGTCGCGATGATCATCGCGACCTTTGTTGTTTCTGCCCTAGGTGCTTTGATTGTTCAAGCCCCTTCACTTGATGTGTCTGTGGTATGGGACGACCCGTATTATCAACATGTCACCAAGTTCAGCTTCTACCAAGCTTTTCTTTCCACATTGCTCAGTGTTGGCTTTGCCATTCCAGTTGCGCACGCGCTTTCACGTCGCCAATTTTGGGGTAAGTCATTACTTCTTAAGCTGTTTGCATCGACGCTAGTTTTGCCTGTTTTGGTTGGTGTTTTCGGGCTATTAGCGATTTATGGCAACAGCGGTTTGTTAGCGCAGTGGCTACAGAGTTTCGATAGCAAACTGCCATTTTCTATTTACGGTTTGAACGGCATTTTACTCGCCCATGTGTTCTTTAATTTACCTTACGCGGCGCGCTTGCTGTTGCAAGCATTAGAATCTATTCCTGCCGAGCAACATAAGCTGTGTGCGCATTTAGGTATGAACCATTGGAATAAGTTTCGTTGGGTGGAATGGCCGCGTTTAAGACAGCAACTTCCCCACGTTTGTGGTTTGGTATTTATGCTGTGCTTCACCAGTTTCGCCACTGTAATGGCATTGGGGGGCGGGCCAAAATCCACCACCATTGAATTGGCAATTTACCAAGCGATTAAGTTTGATTTTGATTTACAAGCTGGGGCGTTATTGGCGCTGTGGCAGATGCTGTTATGTGGACTGCTTGCCATTGGAGTGCAGAAGTTAACAAAGCCTGTTTCTATCAGTGCTGGCAGCACATCGGTACAGCAATATTTAACGAAGGATCATGGGTGGTCAAAAGCTTGGGATAGCTTTTGGATCATAGGTGCCTTTTTACTGGTGATACCACCGTTATTGATGGTGTTACTGAGTGGCATCAACCAACAAGTTTGGACGGTGTTAACCGATGAACGTTTTTGGTCTGCGTTATTTAACTCACTCAAAGTGGCAGGGTCAGCCAGTGCGCTTGCGGTTGTTGCGGGCGTGTCTATATTGTTGACCAGTCGCCGTTGGCGGTTGCAGTACAAAAACACGCGAGCCGATCAGATTGAGCTAATCGGCACCATTATTTTGGTGACGCCAGGTTTGGTGATTAGCACCGGATTATTCTTGCTGTTGCGATCATTTACCGATGTTTTTAGCTTGGCGTTTTTTGTTGTGATTCTGGTGAACGGTTTGATGGCTTTGCCTTACGTTATCAAAACGCTGGCACAGCCAATGCTGCACATCGAGCAGCAATACCAGTATGTGTGCGCCAGTTTAGGCATGCGTGGCTGGCAACGCTTTAAAGTGGTGGAGTGGCAGGCGCTGCGCAAGCCATTCGCACATGCGTTTGCGATCAGCTTTATGTTTGCGATTGGCGATTTAAGTGCTATCGCGTTGTTTGGCGGACAAGAGTTCCGCACTTTACCTCTGTATTTATTCCAGCTGCTTGGCAGCTATCAGATGGACGCGGCTGCGGTGGTATCGGTGACCTTGTTGTTGTTGAGTGTGGGCTGTTTTGCCTTGATTGAGAAAGTATTGAAAACGAAGGAGAGAGCGTAATGTTAGTGTTGGATGATGTGCAGTACACCTACCAACGTGAGCTGTTTCGTTTTGACTTAACGATTGAGCAAGGTCAGATTGTGTCGCTGATGGGACCAAGTGGGGCTGGAAAATCGACGTTGCTGGCGTTGGTGGCTGGATTTATCCATCCTGACCAAGGTGACATTCGGGTTGATGGTGAGTCTATTGTGCGTAAAGAGCCTTATCAGCGTCCTTTCTCCATGCTGTTCCAAGAGCATAACTTGTTTTCTCACTTGTCGGTGCGTGACAACATTGGCTTAGGTTTACACCCAGGGCTGAAGCTCACGGTAGACCAAAAGCGTCAGGTTGAACAAGCCGCGCAGCAAGTTGGCGTTGCAGAGTACCTCGACCGTTTGCCTGAGCACCTTTCTGGTGGGCAGCGTCAACGTGTTGCCTTGGCGCGTTGTTTTGTTCAGCCTCATCCTATGTGGCTGTTGGATGAGCCGTTCTCGGCGCTTGATCCGGTGTTGCGTGAAGAGATGCTAGGCTTGGTAAAAAAACTGGCAGCAGAGCGGGGAATAACCGTATTGATGGTCACGCACCATTTAAGCGATGCCAAAGCGATTGCCAGCCACTTTGTGTTTGTGGCAGATGGTAAAGTGGAAGCCGCGGGTGATATGTCTGCATTGAGTGAACAGCATGCTAGTGAGAAGCTTGCGGCATTTATCCGAGCAGCATGCTAGTGCCTGATAGTTGCTAGGTTATGCTTCTCCGCAACACAAACCATGCCGAGGGCCAAATTCAAATTGAGATCTTAAGCTCATGATATGGTCAATCATTGCTTGTACGCGCCGTGGGCGGTTTGCTCCAGGACGATAGACTAGATAAATAGGCATTGGTACCGTGTGCCATTGCGGCAACACTCTGACTAAGGTGCCACTTTCTAGCTCTTGCGTCATGTTTTGCACAGGTAAGTTAGCGATGCCTAGTCCTTTAAGTGCACCTTTCAATATTGCTTCTACAGTTGTACTTGAGAAGTTACTGGTTATTGAAACATTGACGGTATTATCGTGTGAGATCAGCGTCCAAGGCCCTATTTCTGAAACATATTGATACCTCAAACAGTTGTGTTTTGTCAGATCTTCTGGCGTTTTAGGTACGCCACACTCAGCTAAATACTCAGGACTGGCGGCCAATACTCGGGTGGTGTAGCCCAATTTTTTAGCAATCAGTCGATCATCGACGATCTGGCCGACTCGAATTGCCATATCAAAACCGTGTGAAAACAGATCAACAAAATCGTTCGATGCTTCTAACGCAATTTGTACTTTTGGGCATTGTTTTAAAAATGGTAAAAAGATGTGCTCAGCCATATACGCGTCCAAGGCTGGTGGCGCAGCAATGCGAAGCCGACCTTGGATCTGCTGTTCCATTTCCTGAACGTCTTGACCAATCGAGTGAAATTCCTCAACTAAGCTTGCAGCACGCTCTAAAACCATTTGACCAGCTTCGGTAATCACCAACTTTCGGGTCGTGCGCTCTAGGAGCTTGGCTTCAAAGTGTTGTTCGAGTTTGGTTATGGCTTTACTAACAGTAGATTTTGGTAGGTTTAACTCCAGCGCGCACTTGGTTAAGCTCAGTAGTCGACAGCTTGTGACAAAGATAGAGAGCGTCCTAAAGTCAATTGTTTCTAAATTTCGAACAATCACTTTCAATTATCCATATTGTTTCAATATTGATCTGATTATAGTCTGGCTCTTCATCCTTAGCCATCAAGTTATTGTCATTTGAGGTAAACAACATGTCCAACTCTGTAGACTTATTTTCTCCTATCGAACTCGGTCAATTAGCATTAAATAACCGTGCCATTATGGCCCCTTTAACGCGCGCTCGTGCCAGCGCAGATCATATCCCGAATGACCTTATGGTTGAGTACTATGCTCAACGCGCGAGTGCTGGACTTATCATTGCTGAATGCACCATGGTGATGGAAGGAACGTCTGCTTTTATGGCAGAGCCGGGCATTTACAGCGAAGAACAAATTGCAGCTTGGAAAAAGGTAACGGATGCGGTTCATGAAAGAGGCGGGAAGATCGTCTTGCAAATTTGGCATGCGGGACGCGCTTGTCATCCTGAACTGAATGACGGGAAAACGCCTGTTGCAGCGAGCGCACTAGCCATTCGTGATGAGTTAGTCCATACCCCTTCAGGTAAGCAAGCATATACGGTACCACGAGCACTCGAAGTGGATGAGATAGCTTCCATTGTGGCAGCGTTTAAGCAAGGTGCGGAAAACGCCAAGAGAGCAGGCTTTGATGGTGTGGAGATACATGGCGCCAATGGTTATCTTATCGATAACTTTCTTCGTGATGGATCGAATTTACGTACTGATGAGTACGGTGGCTCGGTCGAAAATCGTGCTCGTTTCTTACTTGAGATAGTTAAAGAAGTGGTCGAGGTATGGGGATCTGGAAGAGTAGGGCTGCGCACATCACCATTAAATGGGTTTAATGATATGAAAGACAGCGATCCGGTTGGCTTGGTTCGTTACTTAGCTAAGCAACTTAATGCTTTCGATCTTGCTTATTGGCACGTGATGCGTGCGGATCTAAAGGGCGTACAAAAAGCAGATGTTCTCAAGCCAGCACGCGAAAACTATCAAGGTCACTTAATGGCGAACGTGGGCTACAGTGCACAAGAAGCGACAACGGCAATTGCAGAAAATCAAGTTGATGTGGTCGCATTTGGCGTTCCATTTATCGCCAACCCTGATTTAGTTGAACGATTTAAGAAAAATGCACCTCTTAATGAGGCAAAACCTGAGCACTTTTATTTAGGTGGAGCAGAAGGTTATACCGATTACCCAGTAATGGCATAATCCTTACTTGTTCAATATAAAAAGGACGCTAATGTTAGCGTCCTTTTTCGTTTCTTTAGTTGTTTAACCTTGCGGTTTCACGACCATCACATTGATTGGAGAATATTCCACGACCTTACTTGCGACAGAGCCAAGCATTACTTTATTGATTTTAGAACGCTTGTGACTTGGCATAATGATGAGATCAGCGCCCAAGCGCTCTGCATAATCAAGAATCGTCGCGTAGGCTTTGCCCTCAGCAACATGCACTTGGTACACAACATCTTCAGCAATATGCTTATTGGCGAAAGCTTTTAATTGCTGCTTCACGTCTTGCTTCATTTTGGCTGCTGCATCTTTTGGGAAGTATGTAGCAACCATCGACATGTGAATTCCAGGTAATACTGTTAGAAGGTGGATTTGCGCATTCGCTTGCTTTGCCTGCCAAACCGCTAGTTCAACCGCTCGGTCTGAAAAGCCTTGGTCATTTAGATCAACCGGAACAAGAATTTGTTTGTACATTCAATGTCTCTCACTAAGGCCCCTTGTCCTCGGGGCCAAATCGGTTATGCGCTCAATTGTTCCTTACGAGCACGACGTTTTTGGTTCATGGCAAGCACCAGCAAAATCATTAAGCATGGCACAAATACCCATTCTTTCATCGGACGTTCTGCATCTTGGATAACCCACTTGATCTCCCAATCAAAGTCGATACCTGCAGACTCTGCCGGGCTACCAAACTCGACCATATCGACAATCATTTTGTTGTCGCTTTCGGTCAGCATCAGACCCATAGACGAAATGCGTGCTTCCGCTGTTGTCGCACTGTCTTCGAATGGAAGACGAACCGTTTTCTCGATGTAGTCGCCCTCAAGGTTTTCGCCGGCAACACGTAGCTCCAATGATTCTCCTACATTTAGCGTTTCCGTGATTTGAGCTACCTCAACGCCAGGAGAAAGAACTTTCGCTGGATACAGCATGTCCCACCAAAAACCAGGACGGAAAAACGAAAATGTCAGTACTAATAATAGAACGGTTTCCCACCACTTGTTACGCGTGAACCACCATCCTTGTGTTGCGGCGGAGAAGATCAGCATCGCAATGATCGATGAGATGACAGTGAGTGCTAAATGCCACCAAGAGTCTATCCCCATCAACAGTAGCTGGGTATTGAACACAAACATGAATGGCAAAATGGCGGTTCGAATATCGTAAGTAAAGCCTTGGATACCTGTACGAATTGGGTCTGATTTAGCAATCGCAGCCGCCGCAAATGCCGCAAGACCTACGGGTGGGGTGTCGTCGGCCAAAATACCAAAGTAGAACACGAACAAGTGCACCGCAATGAGTGGGATGATCAAGCCATGTGCCGCACCTAGCGTGACAATAACCGGTGCCATCAACGTAGAGACGACGATGTAGTTCGCCGTTGTCGGTAGACCCATCCCAAGAACCAAGCTGATTATTGCAGTAAACAGCAGCATAAGAATGATGCTACCGCCAGAGATAAACTCGACGAAGTCGGTCATCACTAGGCCGATACCCGTCAGCGTGACAACACCAACCACGGTACCTGCCGCTGCCGTTGCAACGCCGATACCAATCATGTTACGAGCGCCAGCAACTAAGCTCTCAGCCAGATCGACGAAGCCATCTTTGGTTTGCTGCATCATGTCACCTTGCTTTGATAACAGAGCAATCAATGGACGCTGAGTCAGCAAAATGAAAATCATGAACACCGTTGCCCAGAATGCTGAAAGACCTGGCGAGAAGCGCTCTACAGTCAGACACCAAACCAATACAACGATAGGCAGTAGATAGTGCAAACCAGATTTAACCGTTGGGCCAGGATCAGGTACTTCTGTTAACTCTGCATCAATCTCAATTGCGCCATCTTGCACGTGATTTGCTGAGATCTTCACCAAGCCAACGTACGCAATTAACAGGGCAACCGTAACAATTGGCGTCGCGGCATCACCAAAGACATCTTTCGTCCAACCCACTCCGTAGTAAACCAATGCGCTGATCACACACAGTCCTAAGATTGTGCCAGTAAAGGAAAGCAAACTTTGTACTAACGTTGGGTTGTGGCGACGAGGAAGACCTGTCATACCCGCTTTACACGCCTCAAGGTGAACGATGTAAATCAAAGCGATGTAAGAGATAAGTGCCGGAAGTAGGGCAGCCTTAATCACTTCAACGTAGGAGATACCGACATATTCCACCATCAAGAATGCCGCCGCGCCCATGATTGGTGGCGTTAACTGACCATTGGTTGAGGCAGCAACTTCAACGGCTCCCGCTTTGGTGCCCGGAAAACCGACACGTTTCATCAATGGAATGGTAAAGGTACCAGTGGTTACCACGTTTGCGATTGAAGAGCCAGAAACAAGCCCGGATAAACCAGATGCAACAACGGCCGCTTTTGCAGGACCACCTTTCATATGACCCAGCAAAGAAAAGGCGACTTTAATGAAGTAAGCACCTGCACCAGCGCGTTCCAGCATGGCGCCAAACAATACAAACAAGAACACAAAAGAGGTTGAAACGCCTAATGCGACACCGAATACACCTTCCGTTGTTAGCCATAAGTGAGACATGGCCTTGTTTAAGCTCGCTCCTTTATGCGCGATGACATCGGGCATGTAAGGGCCAGCAAAGGTGTAAGTAAGGAAGACAGCAGCAACCACCATCAGTGGTGGACCGAGCGCTCGGCGTGTTGCTTCTAAAAGGAGAACCATACCGATGACAGCAACGACGATATCTACCGTTGTTGGTGCACCGGAACGTCCAGCTAGCTCGGTATAAAAAAGGTAAATATATGCCGCAGAAAAACTACCTGCTAGCGCCAATATCCAATCGACAAGAGGGATATGATCGCGAGGGGAATTTTTCATCGCTGGATAAGCAGTGAAAGCCAAGAAGATCGCGAAGGTGAGGTGGATTGATCGCGCTTCCGTGTCGTTCAGTACGCCGAAATTAAAAATAAATGGTAGCGGAGATGCGTACCATAATTGAAATAGTGACCAACACAGAGGAACAAACCAAAGGATTCGTCCTTGCATTCCCGAGGGGCTACGTGCACCTGTGTCTGCCTGAGCCACCATTTCTTGCACATCTTGTGACGGAGCTTGATTCGTCGCCATGTACTTTTTCCTTATTATTGATGGTCCTGTCGGATTTTTTCGAGAACCACACTTCGCCTTTATCAGTGTAGCGAATGGAGCGAAGTTTGCTTTCGAGTATTTTGCTGCCTGAACTCAAAGTGTTGAATTTTGGAGACTCTGCTAGGCGGCGTTTAAGTTTTTCTTGGGTATGAACTCGCAATTTTCGGAAGAAAACTGGCGAATGAAGCATGCAGTTAGCACGTGCTACAACCTGCATGCTCAAACAGGCAGAAAACCATCTTTTCCTGCCTGTGAGTTTGGAGTCTGAGGAAATTACTTAATTAGACCCATTTCTTTGTAGTATTTTTCTGCACCTGGGTGAAGAGGAATAGAAAGACCAGCTTTCACCATATCTTCTTTCTTCAAGTTTGCGAATGCAGGGTGTAGACGTTTGAAGGTATCAAAGTTTTCAAACACAGCTTTTGCCACGTTGTAAGCGACATCGTCTGAAACGTCAGAGGTCGTTACCATTGTTGCTGCAACACCAAAGCTGTTTACGTCTTTGTCTGTACCGCGGTACATACCAGCCGGTACTGAGCTAAAGGCGTAGTATGGGTTGTCGGCAACAATTTTATCGATTTTAGGGCCTGTTGCTGAAACTAGCTTAGCATCACATGATGTTGTTGCTTCTTTGATTGAACCGTTCGGGTGGCCGACCATGTAAATGAAGGCGTCAATTTTGTTATCACAAAGTGCCTGAGAGCGTTCAGAGCCTTTTAGCTCAGACGCCAATTTGAAGCTGTCGTTTGTCCAGCCCATCGCTTCCATGACAACGCCCATCGTTGCACGGTCACCAGAGCCTGGGTTACCGATGTTTACTCGCTTACCTTTCAGGTCTTCAACGTTTTCAATACCTGAATCTGCACGAGCAATGATGTTGAAAGGTTCTGTATGAAGAGAGAACATTGCACGTAGCTTTTTGTACGGGCCTTGTTCCGCAAACTTACTCGTACCATTGTAGCCGTGGTACTGCCAATCCGATTGCACGATACCAAAATCTAACTCGCCAGCACGGATAGTGTTAACGTTGTAAATAGAGCCGCCAGTCGATTCTACTGAACAACGAATGTTGTGTTCTTTACGACCTTTATTGACCAATTTACAGATAGCACCACCAGTAGGGTAGTAAACACCTGTAACAGAGCCAGTACCGATAGTAATAAACTCTTGAGCGTTAACTGCGCCTGCACCCATTACTGCTGCAGCGATAGCGCCTACTTTGAGAAGTTTGTTAAATGCCATGAATTTCCCTTCCTTATATTCATTATTTACCCGGAAATAACCATAAATCACTTCTGGAGTTTCCTATTTGGAAACGGCATCTTTTCCAATCCAATCGTTTGAAAAAGCGAGCGAATCATAACAAAAAATTGGCAGAAAATTATCCAATTGTTAAATGTTATAGTTGATAAGTCTGAATCTTGTGCAGGAGGATAGTGTTAGATTTGTGATTTAATTCTTTTTATAACAAACACTTAATAAGTATTAAGTGAATGAAGTTAAAAAGATCAATTGCGTGATGTTAATCACAAAATAGGTGGTCAAATAATGGTCTGGATAAGCAAAAAATTTACATAAATCATGGGCTACAAAATGAGATTTCTTTTATAGCCCACAAAGAGTTAGCTGATCTAAATGTGAAAGAACTTAGCCAGTGTATTCGAACAGTTCACACACTGATTTGAACAACTGTTCAGTCGTAATCGCCATCGTTGGAGTGATAAAGATAGTGTCATCACCTGCAACAACACCAAGAATACCTTCGGATTTACCCAGTGAGTCAAGCAAGCGAGCAATCAACTGCGCAGCACCAGGGCCAGTATGGATAACAACTAATGCCGCGTTATGGTCAATGTCTAGCACCAGTTCACGCAAAGAGCTGCTTACAGTCGGTACGCCTAGCTCAGCAGGAAGGCAGTAAACCATTTCCATTTTTGCATTGCGTGTGCGGACGGCGCCAAATTTAGTCAGCATGCGTGATACTTTCGATTGGTTAATGCTTTCAAATCCTTGTTGTTTGAGTGCATCAACAATCTCACCCTGTGAGCCAAAGCTCTCTTCTTTTAATAGGGCTTTAAAGGCGCGGACTAAGTTGTCTTGTTTTTCTGAATTGCGCATAGTCATTACGAATCTCTTATTACGGGTCAGCAATTTTGCATATTCTCGCATATATATTCATGCGGTGCCAAAGAGTCCCAGTATTATGTTAGTTACGTCACTGTAAACTATATACCACATGGAATTCTTTAACTATATGAAGTAGGGCTGTTTTTGTTTTCTTGAATTCCTTGTCATTTCAACAGAATAAAAGAATAATCCAAGCCCCATTTGTAGCACGGTAACAGCGAGTTGCGCGAGGTCGCAAAGCTAGCGTTAATTGATTGTAATCAAGTTGTGATTCCGATAGCTTTATTTAAGTTGGTTACAAACTACCCTACGAATACGTTTATAAGAGAAATACTCTCAAGGAGAACTACATGAAAGTAGCCGTTATTGGTGCCGCTGGTGGCATCGGTCAAGCCCTGGCCCTTCTACTTAAGAACCGTCTTCCTGCTGGTTCTGATTTAGCCCTATACGATATTGCTCCAGTAACTCCTGGTGTGGCTGCTGATCTTAGCCACATCCCGACGCCAGTTTCTATCAAAGGTTACGCGGGTGAAGATCCTACTCCAGCACTAGAAGGTGCGGATGTTGTGCTGATTTCTGCAGGTGTTGCTCGTAAGCCTGGTATGGATCGCGCGGATCTATTCAATGTAAATGCTGGTATCGTTAAGTCGCTAGCGGAGAAGATTGCGGTTGTTTGTCCGAAAGCTTGTGTTGGTATTATCACAAACCCGGTAAATACAACAGTGCCAATTGCCGCTGAAGTACTTAAAAAAGCGGGTGTTTACGATAAGCGTCGCTTGTTCGGTGTAACAACACTGGATGTTATCCGTTCAGAAACATTCGTTGCAGAGCTAAAAGACAAAGATCCAGGTGACATTCGCGTACCTGTTATCGGTGGTCACTCTGGCGTAACGATCTTACCTCTACTGTCTCAAGTGGAAGGCGTTGAGTTTACAGCTGAAGAAGTAGAAGCATTAACGAAACGTATTCAAAACGCAGGTACCGAAGTTGTAGAAGCGAAAGCGGGTGGTGGTAGTGCAACACTATCAATGGGCCAAGCTGCATGTCGCTTTGGTCTGTCTCTAGTTCGTGCTCTTCAAGGTGAAGAAGGCGTAGTTGAATGTGCATACGTTGAAGGCGACGGTGAGCACGCGACTTACTTCGCACAGCCTGTGAAACTGGGTAAAGAAGGCGTAGAAGAAGTACTAAGCTACGGCAAACTCAGCGACTACGAAAAGTCTGCACTAGACGGTATGCTAGAAACACTAAATGGCGACATCAACATTGGTGTTGAATTCGCAAAGTAATCTAGAAAGCTCGAATAAGAAGAAAGCCGATCAAAATGATCGGCTTTTTTGATCTTTGGCTTCTCTGCTTCGTAATACTACTTGATCAAAACAACGTGGTGAAGGAGAAGATGATGGAAGCAAGTCGAATCCGTAAAGGCATGGTTGTTGAATGCCAGCAGGGCGTAGGTACGATATTGGTGGTCGACCGTGAAGCAGAGACGGTACTGTTGTCGAAACAAGGCTCTGATCAGCAGATTGCGGTTAGCTTTGATGAAATAGAAGATGACCCACAACTGCATGGCGGTAGTGACAGATATTACTAGCGCCTATCACGGCATTAGGTATCAGATACAAAAAAGGAAGAGCACGCTCTTCCTTTTTGTTGTAAGTCTTGCGTTATGGGTTGCTATGATTACTTCGTGCGTTGTACCGCGACATGAGCCAGAGTAATAAGCGCTTGCTTGTATTCAGATTCCGGCAATACTGATAGTTCTTCGATTGCTTTGTCTGCTTCTTCTAGTGCTTTTTGCGTCGTGTATTCCAGAGATCCGGCCTCTTTCATCACCGCGAGAATTTCTTCTAAGCGATCCATGCCATTGGCCTTCTCAATTGCTTCGCGAATCATGAGGGCATTGTCTGGCGTGGTATTACGCATAGCGTGAAGTAGAGGCAAAGTTGGCTTGCCTTCAGCCAAATCATCCCCCACATTTTTACCCATGTCTTCGCCATCAGAGGTGTAATCCATGACGTCATCAATAAGCTGAAACGCAGTACCCAAATACTTACCGTAATTTTGCATTGCGATTTCAACATGCTCAGGAGCATCGTTTAAGATTGCGCCAATTTGAGTTGCAGACTCAAATAAGCGTGCCGTCTTAGAGTAGATGACTTGCATGTAGCTTTCTTCTGTCGTGTCAGGATCGTTACAGTTCATCAACTGCTGAACTTCACCTTCGGCGATCACGTTTACGGCGTTGCTCATTAGCTTAAGGATCTTCATGGATCCTAGCTCCGTCATCATTTGGAATGAGCGAGTATAGATAAAGTCCCCAACTAACACGCTAGCAGCATTGCCAAATGCAGCATTCGCAGTTGCTTTACCGCGGCGCATGTCTGATTCGTCGACCACGTCATCATGCAGCAAAGTCGCTGTATGGATGAACTCAATAAACGCAGCTGCCATTGTATGACCGTTGCCTTGGTAACCAAGTGCGCGGGCTGACAGTATCGCTAAAAGCGGTCTCAGACGTTTGCCTCCACCACTCACGATATAAAAACCGAGCTGGTTGATTAAAGAGACATCAGAATTAAGTTGGGCTTGAATTGTTTCATTCACTTTTGCCATGTCATCGGCAGTAAGCGCTTGGATAGTTTTAAAATCCATCGTATATCCGGCTGAAGTTAGACCCTGCAAGGCTTATTCGATTTATATAATTGTCGAATAATACACTAAAAAACGTTGATTAATACATTACTAAAGGGCATGATTGCCGCACTTTTCTTTGGCGATTAGCTTTTCGCCAATTTTTTCAAAATATGGCTTGTCATAGGAGCATCTATTCTGTAGAATCTGCGCCCTATTGATGATTAGTTTAGCGCACACCCTCAAGAAAGGCTGTGCGGAAAAAGCGGAGTAAAATATGTACGCTGTTTTCCAATCTGGTGGTAAACAACACCGTGTAAGCGAAGGTCAAACTCTTCGTTTAGAGAAATTAGACGTTGAAACTGGTGCAACTGTAGAATTTGATAAAGTTCTTCTTGTTGCTAACGGCGAAGACATCAAAGTTGGTGCTCCTCTTGTAGAGGGCGGCAAAATTGTTGCTGAAGTTGTACAACACGGTCGTGGCGATAAAGTTAAAATCGTTAAGTTCCGTCGTCGTAAGCACTCTCGTAAGCAACAGGGTCACCGTCAGTGGTTCACTGAAGTGAAGATCACTGGTATCAACGCTTAATCTATTAGGAGAGTTTAACAATGGCACACAAAAAAGCTGGTGGTTCTACTCGTAACGGCCGCGATTCAGAAAGCAAACGTCTAGGTGTTAAGCGTTTCGGTGGTGAATCTGTACTTGCAGGTAACATCATCGTTCGTCAACGTGGTACTAAGTTCCACGCTGGTAACAACGTAGGTATCGGTAAAGACCACACTCTATTCGCTCTTACTGAAGGTAAAGTGAAGTTCGAAGTGAAAGGTCCTAAGAACCGTAAGTTTGTAAGCATCGAAGCTGAGTAATTAGGTTTTTACCAAGTTACTTAATAGCTTTAAGCTGAATTCAAAAGCCCTGCCGAATCGGCGGGGTTTTTTATTTATGGCAGTCGACATATCGAAGTTTCTCGTTTCCACCTTATTTGTGGGCTGGGAGCTTAGATCTGTCATCTGCTAAAATTGTCAGATGACAAAGTAGATTTAATCCACGCACGAAGTAGTCGGAGTAAAAGATGAAGTTCGTAGATGAAGCGGTAGTAAAAGTTCAGGCTGGCGACGGCGGTAGCGGCGTTGTGAGTTTCTGGCGTGAAAAGTTCATCACTAAAGGTGGCCCTGATGGCGGTGATGGTGGCGACGGTGGTGATGTTTATATCCAAGCCGATGAAAACCTTAACACTCTGATTGATTATCGTTTCCAGCGCTTCTACGAAGCGGAGCGTGGTGAGAATGGCCGCGGCGGTAACTGTACTGGTAAACGTGGTAAAGACATTGTTCTTCGTGTACCTGTAGGTACGCGCGCAGTGGATATCCATACAAATGAAATCGTGGCAGAAGTTGCTGAACACGGTAAGAAAGTGATGATCGCAAAAGGCGGTTGGCACGGTCTAGGTAACACGCGTTTCAAATCTTCAGTAAACCGCGCGCCTCGTCAAAGAACATTAGGCACAAAAGGTGAAGTACGTGAAATTCGCCTTGAGCTATTGCTTCTTGCTGACGTTGGTATGCTTGGTCTACCTAATGCAGGTAAATCAACCTTTATCCGCGCAGTCTCAGCAGCAAAACCAAAAGTCGCTGATTACCCATTCACGACGTTGATCCCAAGCTTGGGCGTAGTGAGTGTCGTACCAGAGAAAAGCTTTGTTGTTGCAGACATTCCAGGTCTTATCGAAGGTGCAGCAGATGGCGCTGGTCTTGGTATTCGATTCTTGAAGCACTTAGAACGTTGCCGAGTGTTGCTGCACATGATCGATATTATGCCAATTGATCAGTCTGATCCGGTGCAAAATGCACTAACGATCATTGATGAGCTAGAGCAATACAGTGAAAAACTGGCAAGCAAGCCACGCTGGTTAGTATTCAACAAAGTTGATTTAATGCCTGAAGAAGAAGCGAATGAGAAGATCCAAGAAATCTTAGACGCACTAGGCTGGGAAGACGAGTACTTTAAGATCTCGGCGATCAACCGCAACGGCACTAAAGAGCTTTGTTACAAACTGGCTGACTTTATGGATAATCTACCTCGCGAAGAGGAAGAAGTGGCTGAAGAAGATAAAGTTAACTTCATGTGGGATGACTACCATAAAGATGCGATGGCGGGTAAAGACGTTATCACTGAAGATGATGACGACGATTGGGATGACTGGGACGATGAAGAAGATGACGGTCACGTTGTCTACGTTCGTGACTAATCAGAACCGTCAAACAATGCCTGTTTGCCTATAATTCATTAAGCCGCAATTATTTATTGCGGCTTTTTTTGTATCTAAATCATATTTAGATGGTGTGATTTACGGCACAATAGCCGATACGTCGTGATTTTTGAGGGCTAGTTTGGACCTCTCACGTATGAATGAGCAACACCCTAAAAGGAATTAGACTTATTTATGACTCTAGAAACCATACCGTCTGGAGAGTTGGCGGTATCCACTCAACGATCTATTTCTCGCCTTGTTGCCCAAGCCGGGCAAATGCTACTCGCTCATGGTGCTGAAAGTACTCTGGTGAGCGATATTATGCGCCGTATTGGCCTTGCTTGTGGGGTTAATGAAGTTGCGGTTGCCCTATCTGCCAATGCACTGGTTGTAACGACGGTAATGGATGGACACTGCATCACCACCACCCGAAGTTGTGCCGATCGTGGCATTAATATGCGCGTTATTACGCAAATTCAACGTATCTGCATCATGATGGAGCGTGGGCTGCTCGATGCAGCCATGGCGCAGAAAAAGCTGAACGCCATCAGTCCAGAGCGTTATAACCGCTGGCTGGTGGTGTTTATGATTGGCTTGTCATGTGCGGCATTCAGTCATCTGGCTGGTGGCGATTGGGGGGTATTTGTTATGACCTTTTTAGCATCAGCTGGTGGCATGATCGTTCGCCAAGAAATTGGTCATCGTCACTTTAATCCTTTACTGAACTTTGCAGCGACCGCCTTTGTCACGACCTTAATTTCTGCGCAAGCGGAAATTTACCAAATCGGCAATCTGCCCACTGTTGCAATGGCATCGTCGGTATTAATGCTCGTACCGGGTTTCCCGTTGATTAACTCGGTGGCAGACATGCTGAAAGGGCACATTAACATGGGTATTGCCCGGTTTGTGATGGCCAGCTTACTGACGTTGGCGACGTGTTTGGGCATCGTTGCTGCGATGAGCGTTACTGGAATTTGGGGGTGGGCAATCTAATGAGTTTGTTTGATTTGATGCTTGGACTGCTGAATGACATGTTTTTCGCTGCGATTCCCGCAGTTGGATTTGCACTGGTTTTTAACGTGCCACAAAGAGCTTTAGTGTATTGCGCTGTTGGCGGCGCGATTGGACACGGCAGCCGTTATTTGATGATGCAGTTTGGTATTCCCATTGAATGGGCGACCTTTTTTGCCGCGACGCTAGTTGGGATGATCGGGGTATACTGGTCTCGCCGCTTTCTCGCGCACCCAAAAGTGTTCACTGTGGCAGCTTTGATCCCGATGGTACCTGGCGTGTTTGCTTACAAAGCAATGATAGCCATGGTTGAGATCAACCATATTGGTTATTCACCTGAGCTCGTTGCAACTTGTATGGAGAACTTTCTTAAGGCCATGTTTATTATTGCAGGCTTAGCTGTTGGTCTTGCTGTTCCAGGGCTGTTATTCTATCGCCGCAGACCAATTGTATAAGGACCTAACATGATCATTAGTATGATTGCCGCGATGGCCGACAATCGCATCATTGGCAAAGACAATCAAATGCCTTGGCATCTTCCCGCCGATTTCGCTTGGTTTAAGCGCTGCACTATGGGCAAGCCTGTTGTGATGGGACGCAAAACCTATGAGTCTATTGGTCGCCCTTTACCTGGTCGCTTGAATATTGTTATCAGCCGTGATGAGACACTAAAGATCGAAGGCGTCACTACCGTAACATCGATTGAGCAAGCTTTGGACGTGACTGGTGACGCGGAAGAAGTGATGATCATTGGTGGTGGTGCGATTTACGCAGCTTGTCTGCCGATGGCCAATAAACTGTATGTAACACACATTGAAGCCGCGATTGATGGTGATACTCAGTTCCCAGACTGGGGAGATCAATTTAAGGAAACCTACTCAGAAACGTATCAAGCGGATGAGAAGAACGCCTACAACATGCGCTTTACTGTGTTAGAAAAGTAATTCGAGATTAAAACAGCGTAGTTAATACGGTAATGCCGTTCGTATAACAGCGAGCGGCCATCCCGGCCTGCCATCATCCTGAAAGCGACGGAGGAGCGTGATTCAGGATCTTCTATACGAGTACTTTGTTGTCAAAGGTATCTCTATCTACCCGCAGCGTACGGATATTAGATTCCTAGTCTCGCTAAGACTCGCTGGAATGACTCTACAGGAGATGTTAGGTGACAGGCATTCTCCCTACGATGGACTATCGACTATTATTCAGTGTTTAACTTAACGCATCCTGAGTAAAGATTTTCTTATCGTCCCAACGGATCATGGTTAGGCTTCCGCCCCAAACACAGCCAGTATCCAGACCGATGATCTCTTCGTCTACATGGCCTTGTAGTGCAGCCCAGTGACCAAATAACACCGTTTTATTGAGGTGAACGCGCTGAGGTACATCAAACCATGGAATAAGTTCGTTACCGGAAACTTGTTGTGGTGGTAGTTTACAATCCATATCCAAACGACCATCGGGGAAGCAAAAGCGCATCCGCGTAAAAGCATTGATAATATAACGGTATCGGTCCAAACCCTGTAGAGAGTCATGCCAGGAATCAGGTTGATTACTGTACATGTTTTTTAAGAGCCAAGGCAGCTCTTCACTTTGGATGATGCGTTCAACTTCGCGGGCACATTTTCTTGCGGTTTTTAGATTCCACTGCGGTGATATCCCAGCGTGACACATCACGAACTCGTCATGCTCGGCCATAAGAGGTTGCTGAGCTAGCCATGCCAATAGATCTTCTTTATCGGGTGCCGTGAAAATAGGTGCGGTTTTATCTTTGTCTTTGACCTTTTTTATCCCGTGAGCAACGGCGAGCAGGTGAAGGTCGTGATTACCAAGCACCACGGTTGCGCTTTTGCCAAGCGACTTCACAAAGCGTAACGTTTCTAGTGATTTAGGCCCTCTGGCGACCAAATCACCAGCGAGCCAAAGTTGGTCTTTTTTCGCAGAGAAAGAGACTTGTTCTAGTAGTCGCTGCAATTCATCAAAACAGCCTTGAATATCACCAACAATATAAGTAGCCACTGAATCTCCAATTTACTAATTTAAAACATTTGGAACAGCAAGACGAAATGGTTCAATTTCGGTGATGAACTCCTGTCCTTTTTCATCCAGCATTTTGTAGTGCCCTTGCATAACGCCGACAGGGGTTTCTAACGCGGTTCCGCTACTGTACGTGTATTCATCATTGCTTGGAATAAAAGGTTGTTGACCCACCACACCATCACCTTCAACCGTCATTTGCTTGCCATTCGAGTCTGTGATTAACCAGCGACGGCTCACTAACTGCACGGTTTGTTGGCTAAGGTTTTTGATGGTGATGATATAGGCGAAAACGTAGCGTTGTAGCTCAGGATTGGACTGTTCTTCGATGTATTTGGTGTGAACTTGAATTTTGATGCAAGGTTGAATGACGTCCATGTGCACTCCTCAGAAACGTAATATCCCAATAATGATAAGCCAAACCGGCAAGGGTTTGGCTTATCGTTTGAGTTCTTAGTGCTGCGGGTTATCCGCAAGCCAGTTCGCCATCGCGACGAATTGTTCTAGCGTCAGGTTCTCTGGACGCATGCTTGGATTAACACCTAGCTCTTCTAGTACTTCTGTGCTTAACAACGATTTGTAGCAGTTACGAACTGTTTTACGACGTTGGTTAAAGCCTTCACGACAAACGCGATCCAGCAAACGCAGATCTTTCGCAGGGCATGGCAGCTCTTCATATGGCACTAAACGAACAACGGCAGAGTCCACTTTCGGTGGTGGAACGAATGCCGTTGGCGGTACTTCCAGTACTGGTACCACTTTACAGTAGTACTGAGCCATTACCGTTAAACGGCCGTAAGCTTTGCTGCCAGGGCCGGCGGCTAGGCGGTTTACCACTTCTTTTTGCAGCATAAAGTGCATGTCTTGAATGTCTTTATGGAATTCAAAAAGGTGGAACATCAATGGTGTAGAGATGTTGTACGGCAAGTTACCGAAAATGCGTAGCTTGTTGTTTGGCTTCACTAATTGAGTGAAGTCAAAACGCATAGCGTCACCCTCATGGATGGTCAACTTATCCGCCAGGTCAGGGTGAGTACGTAGGCGTTCTGCCAGATCGCGGTCTAATTCGATAACTGTGAACTTATCCACTTCACGACCTACCGGCTCAGTGATTGCACCAAGACCAGGACCGATTTCAACCAGGTTTTGACCTGGTTTTGGGTTAATCGCTGATACGATTCCATCAATAATGTATGGATCGTTCAGGAAGTTTTGACCAAAACGTTTACGCGCTTTGTGTCCTAAATGGACATCATTTCTCATTGTTTCTTCTCTACCAAATCTATCGCATGCGTGAGCGCTGTTCGGAAACTCCCTGTATCCGCTTGACCTGTCCCTGCCAGATCTAATGCAGTACCGTGATCCACCGATGTTCTAATAAAAGGTAGACCAAGAGTAATGTTTACTGAACGACCAAAGCCTTTGTATTTTAATACTGGCAACACTTGGTCGTGGTACATGCCTAAAACAGCATCAGCATCATTTAAATATTTTTCATTGAAAATGGTATCTGCCGGCAAGGGGCCGATCAGGTTGATACCTTTTTCTTGTCGAATCTTTTCCAGTGTCGGAGTGATGGTTTCGATCTCTTCATGACCTAAGCAGCCATCTTCGCCAGCATGAGGGTTAAGCCCGCAAACGTAGATGTTTGGTTGTGCGATAGCAAACTTTTCTACAAGGTCTTTATGAAGAATATCGATGATTTTTTCTAATCGCTCTTCGGTGACCGCTTTGGACACATACGCTAAAGGAATATGTGTTGTGACTAGCGCCACGCGTAGTCCTTCCGTTGCTAGCATCATGACGACTAGCGGCGTTTTTGACTTCTCGGCGAAAAACTCAGTATGACCACTGAATGCAACACCTGCGCGATTAATCACCCCCTTATGAACAGGGCCGGTGACAATAGCATCAAATTCATCATTCATACAGCCTAAAGCAGCTCTTTCTAGCGTTTTTAGTACATAGTGACCATTCGCTTCGTTGAGCTCGCCTGCGACCGCAGGTTCCGATATTTGGATATGATCAACGATAAGCGTGCCTGCTTTTTGTGCTTTAGGCGCTTCTTCTGGATTGTAATCAGACAGTTGGACTTCAATGCCAAGCTGCTTGGCTCTGTCCATCAGCATATTTTTATCGGCGCAGACGACAATTTGGTGCGCCCAATCTTCCTTCGATAAGGCAAGCACTAAGTCTGGGCCGATACCCGCAGGTTCCCCTGCGGTTACGACAATTCTACGAATTGTATTAGTTGTCATTGTTGTCATCCACGATTTCAACAAACGCACTTGCGCGTAGTTCTTGCATCCATGCGCCCGCTTCTTCATTAAATTTACGGTTAAATAGAATACGGTAAGCCTTATTCTTCATCGCTGAGTCTGTGCGGTCAACTTGGCGACGATCCAACACTTCAACGATATGCCAGCCGTGAACGGTTTTGAACGGTTCGCTGATTGAGCCAACAGGCAGAGTTTCTACTTGGTGTTTAAATTCAGGCACGTAAAGATCTGGCGTTTGATAACCTAGCTCACCGTCTTGCGCTGCCGAGCCTGGATCTTGACTGTATTGTGTTGCCAGTTGAGCGAAAGTGGCTTCGCCAGCTTTGATGCGGCGTACAAATTCATTCAGTTGCTTCTTCGCCCCTTCGTCACTCAGAATCACGGTTGGTTTGATCAGGATATGACGCGCATTTACTTCCGTTACTGCAACCGTTTCTAAGCCTTTTACATCCTCAATTTTTAGGATGTGGAAACCGACGCCACTGCGAAATGGACCAATGATGCTGCCTTTGTTTTGCATTTTGATCTGATCGGCAAAGATGGTTGGCATCTCTTCTTTACGCATCCAACCCCAGTCGCCACCTTGTAAAGCTTTAGGACCTTTTGAGTAGGCGTAGGCCATCTCCGTAAAGTCTGCACCTTCGTTCAGCTTTTTCGCCAGCGCTTTTGCTTCTGCTTCTACAGCAGATTTTTCTTTGCCGTCAGAGAAGCGTAGTTGAATGTGTCCAATTTTGTATTGAACGGTCGCATTGGTTTCTTGTGATAGTTGCTCAGCAAGGCTGTCGACTTCTGCTGGAAGGATATTAATACGGCGACGAACCAGTGCATTACGGGCTTCTGAAGCGGCGATTTCCTTACGGATTTGTTCGCGGAATTCTGGGTAACTCAAGCCTTCACTTTCTACAGAAGCGGCGAGTTGTTCTACAGATTGTTCATTATTACGTGCGATCTCCGCAATCGCTTGGTTTAAGCGGTTATCGTCAATACGCACACCGATACGGTCTGCTTCTTGGCCTTGCAACGTGTCAATAATCAGCTTTTCAACAACTTGTTCTTTTAACACGCTAGCAGAAGGTAAGCTCTTTCCGCTTTGACGTGCGTTGGCTTGCAGCGTTTTCATCGCTGTTTCGATGTCGCTTTGTAGAATTACACCGTCGTTCACGATGACCGCAACCTTATCGATCTCTACTGGTGCTGCAACCGCTCCGCAAGAGAGTAGGGTCGTGAATAAGATTGATTTCCAAATTTTCATTTAAAATTCCGTCAGTATTTTTTGAATAGGCGTCTTATTCATTTAAGACGCCTATTTCGATTAATTGTTCAGATAGAATGGGCGGCCGTACTTAATCGCGTTGTCAGAACCGTCCAGTTCTTTGACTGCAGTGTCTTCACGCTGATTGGTCGCAAAGCCTTGAATACCGAAGTTAACGCTAAAGTTATTTTCGTATTCAGGTGATGCGCCAGTGCTGCCGATAGTTTGGTTTTCCCAACCAAGCAATTGGTTGGCGTAAGTCACACCAATGTACCAACAGTCAGACTGGTAACGCAGGCTCGCTAGCCATTCTAGGTCCGCATTTTCATTTAGGTCGTAGTAGTATTGACCACTTGCAGACCAGTTCGGGTTGAACTCGTAGGCCGCAACAATACCTGCTTGTGAAATGCCTTTACGAGTAATTGTGTCTAGGTTTTCGAGAATGATCGTATCTTCGATGTATTCACGCGTGACGTAACGATAGTTACCCTGAATAAAGCCACCGTTAAATTGGTACTCTAAGGTACTGTTCGCCAACTGCATGGAGCTCAAATCGATATCGTATTGAATCCCACCGTGATAGAACAAGTAATCGTTGTAGTTGAAATCAGCTTCAATCGCCCATGATGAGTAGTTGGTGGTCTCATCCGGAAGATTTGGGCTGTTGCTCAGTTTGGTCTTTTTATCGAAGTAGTAAATCTGACCAAATGAAACGTTAAGACGCTCTTTATAGTCATCATCAAAGAAGCGCGTACTGGCGCCGTAGCTTAACTGGTTCGCAGAGGCGATTTTATCAATGCCACTGTACTTACGACTGCGGAATAGCCCGTAGTAGTCGGTTTGTAGCAAGGTGGTATCGTAGTTGTAGATATTGGTTTGATCTTCTTCAGGTACGTACAAGTACTGCAGCTGAGGCTCCAGTGTTTGTGTGTAGCCCTTGATCCAACTCGTGTCTCGCTCTAAGTAAAGTTGCGCATGCGTACGGAACTCGGGGATAACACGAGAAACTTCGTCATCTAACTGGTTTTGCAAATTTACATCTGTCAGACCCGTTAAGTCTTGAGAGTAGTACGTGGAAAGCACGCGAGCTTCCGTTGTCCACGTTGCCCATGAATTTGAAAGCGGCAATGTAAGCCCTGGTTCAATATGAACACGGGTCGCATTTGGTCGCGCAGCATCGCTCGTATCGAAGCGGCTGACTTGGCTCTTCACGTCAAAGTTGAGGTAATCTCCCCACAATGGCGTGTAGTAGTTCAAGTCTAACTGAGGAAGCAGGCGATAAGGGCGGTTCTCTTCTTTCAATAAGATTTGGAAGTCACGAACGGTTAACGAGGTATCCCAGAAGTCAGAACGATATTGTACTTGTCCTTCTTGAACCAGTTGACCATCTTCACGGTTACCAATATCGGAGTCGAGATCGAGGAAGTAATCAATATCACTCACTTTTGAGTAATCGACTTTGACTATCCACTGTTTATTGATAATACCGTCGTGTTTAACTTGGTAGCCCCAACGAGACTCGTCTTGATATTTGCGATCGCTATTGAGGTATTCGCCTTTGATTTCACCATTCCCCCAACCATCCGTTAGGTAGCGGAAATCAGTATCGAGTTTTGTTCCGCGCTGCTGCATATAGAGCGTGGTGAGCGTCATGTCATATTGAGGTGCGATGTTCCAATAGAATGGCACCTCGACTTCCATACCATCGCTAGAACCATACGATAAAGAAGGGAAGAGGAAACCCGTTTTACGCGTATCTCCAATTGGCATGGTTAGATACGGCACATAGAAAACAGGAACGTCTAACACTTCAAATCGAGGATGGTGCAGAGTCGCCGTCTCTTCATCTTGGTCAACGTCAATACCTGATGCCACTAAACGCCATGAATTGTCGCCTTGAGGACATGATGTAATTGAACCATCTTCGAGTTCATAAACCGACTGACCTGTACGCGCGATGTATGCTGCTGTGCCTCGACCTTGTTGGCAAAGGAACTGATAATCGGTGTTCTCCAGTGAAAACGTGTCTTGGTTGATGTCATTAGTAACACGATCAGATCGAGCTTTGACTTGGCCGTCATTGAAAGTCACGTTGCCTTCGGCAACCACGACGTTGTCTTGTTGGTGCAGCGTTACGCTATCTGCGGTGATTTTCTTCTGGCCTTGGGTGACTTGTACATTACCTGAGTACTGAGCTTTGTCACCATTGATGGCTTGCAGGGTGTCAGCTTCTACCACTACTGGGGTATTAAGAGCGTCCTCCTCGCCACTGGTATCGACCAAACATTGATCTGTGGCGGGCATTTCCTGCACACTATCATGGATATTCGCTTCAGCTTGAGTGGTGGGTACAAACAAGGCGGTGCTGATAGAGGCCGCTAAACATGTGCGGGAGAAATGTTGCATTGAATTGAACTTTCCTGTGTCACTACTACTCGATGGCTATAGGGCTTGTTGTACCCTAGCGTAATAGCCAAATGAATCAACTATAGTCGCATTTATCCCAGCGTATTGATTCACTGTGGCATAATGACGACAAAATAGCTGCAAAGATAAGCAGGCGAAATGGCCTAGCCGAAATAAAACTAATTCCATTATCATAAAGGAAATCGTTGCATCCGGCACTATAAGACCGCCGTCGTCGATAAAAATTCATTGATAGAGAACACATAATGCATATTTTTGGCAAAATTCTGGGTGCCTTTTTTGGCTTGTTACTTGGCGGGCCGCTAGGTTTACTCTTTGGCTTATTTATTGGCCATCAATTCGATAAAGCACGTCGCTTGAGTCAAGCCGGGTTCTCTACTGGCGGCTTTGGAAAAGGGCCGAGCCAAGCTCAGCGCCAAGAAGAATTTTTTAAAGCGGCGTTTGCGGTAATGGGACATGTGGCAAAAGCGAAAGGCCAAGTCACCAAAGAGGAAATCCAACTGGCTTCTGCCATGATGGATCGCATGAATTTGCATGGCGAACAGCGCCGCGCTGCGCAAGATGCGTTTCGTGAAGGTAAAGACAGTGACTTTCCGTTAGAAGACGTTCTTGTTCGTGTGAAAATTTCGACAGCAGGCCGTTTTGACTTGTTGCAATTTTTCCTTGAACTACAAATCTCGGCGGCCTTTGCTGACGGCTCGATTCATCCTAGTGAACGAAATGTGTTACACAAAATAGCACGTGGTTTGGGTTTCTCTTCTGAGCAGCTAGAGCGTCGCTTGCAAATGCAAGAAGCCGCATTCCGTTTCCAAAGCCAGGGTGGTTTTCATGGTCAGCATCAAGGCCAATCTTCTGGTGGTAGCTGGCAACAAGCTTCACAAGCGGATCAACTGGCTGACGCGTACAAAATTCTGGATGTGTCTTCAGGTGCCGACAGTAAAACCGTCAAGCGTGCTTATCGTAAACTGATGAACGAGCATCACCCAGACAAATTGATGGCTAAAGGTCTACCTCCAGAGATGATGAACGTAGCGAAAGAAAAATCTCAAGAGATTCAAAACGCTTACGATCTGATTAAAAAGGTCAAAGGCTTTAAGTGATTTTGTCAAAATCTAGAAAGTAAAAAGGGCACTTGGTGCCCTTGTTAGCTTTTGGGTTACGGGTGACCAAAAGCGTTGCAAGCTGAACGGTGGCGATAAATTAGTCAGCTTGATTCAAACTCCAATCGTATTCGTACTTCACTGTTCCAGAGAAGTCTTTGTACTGTGGCGCGTACTTCGCGATGTGGCTGAAGACTTGTTTTTCTCCACCAAAGTCCGCTGCAAACCAATCATAAATGGAAGACAGCTGTGCCGTGTTTCCTTGAATGGATACGCCTTTGTTGCTGTTAATAAACGTTCTGGCAGCACTTTCAAGTAAGGCTTCAGTGTTTTCGGCAGTGAATGCTTGAGCTTGTAGGTTAGGGCATCCCAAACTTGCACAATTTACGGCGTAGTGCGTTCTTGGATCATTCCAAATTGGACGCAAAATTCGATGTTCAATATCGTTTAAAGTTAGATCCTTCCCGTTGACCACAACCACATCGTCTCCCCAAGGACCAAAGCTAAATAAACCACCTAGCTTGGTGATTGATTCGACTGGATAGTTATCCAAAATAAGATCTACCGTGATGGCGTTGTAAAGGTTTACCCAATAGGCATATTGCTCTGCTTGGTTGTATTGTAGAGGGTCGAGTTTTACCAGTCGTTGGATGTACTGCTTTAACTTGGTTTTGTCTGAAGTTGTGACTGTGCTATAGCGGAACAAAGTATTCTCACCTTGTTCAACCAAGTAATTGTCTAACAGTTGTTGCCATTCCTGGTGGGAAATGTGTGTTTGGTTGGCCTGATTCGATTGTTGCCAATACGGCCATAAATCAGATTTAGGAGCAGCGAACGCCGAGAAAGAAACTAGAGCACACAATAGCAATAACAGACGCTTCATAGAGATACCTTTGAATGAGATATTGTTGATAGTGTAGACCTGTTTAGTGCTTGTTTTCTTTCTTGAGGCAATGAAAATAAAAGAAAAAAGGCTGACATAAGCCAACCTTTTGTTTGTTTAAATTGCGATTTTAATTAGCTTAAGAAGCTTGGGATATTCGCTTCGTATTCCGCAATTTTGTCCTCGTGTTGAAGCGTTAGGCCAATATTGTCTAAACCATTCAACAAACAGTGACGACGGAACTCATCAATTTCAAAACCATATTCTTTGCCGTTGGCACGAACCACATTCGCTTCTAAATCGACCTCGACTTCTGCGCCTTCATTTGCCTCAACAAACTGGAAGATTTCATCCACTTCTTGTTCAGTCAAACGAACTGGCACCATTTGGTTGTTGATCGAGTTGCCGTAAAAGATATCGGCAAAGCTTGGTGCGATCATCGCTTTTATGCCGTAATCCGCCAGTGCCCACGGTGCGTGCTCGCGAGATGAGCCACAGCCGAAGTTTTCACGAGCCAGCAAGATAGACGCGCCTTGGTAGCGAGGTGCGTTCATCACGAACTCTGGATTTGGTTGTTCGCCAGCATCGTCTAGGAAGCGCCAGTCATGGAACAAGTGTTTACCAAAGCCTAGGCGGGAGACCTTTTGTAGGAACTGCTTTGGAATGATGGCATCAGTATCAACGTTCGCCGCATCTAGAGGAACAACTAAGCCTGTGTGTTGTTTAAAGCCTGACATTTGTTTGCTCCTTAGTCTAGTTCACGAATATCTACAAAGTGACCAGCAATTGCTGCTGCCGCTGCCATCGCAGGGCTCACTAGGTGTGTACGGCCATCACGACCTTGGCGGCCTTCAAAGTTACGGTTTGAAGTAGACGCACAACGTTCATGTGGACCCAAACGGTCGTTGTTCATTGCTAGACACATCGAGCAACCTGGTAGGCGCCACTCAAAGCCCGCCTCTTTAAAGATGACATCTAGGCCTTCTGCTTCCGCCTGCGCCTTTACTTGCTCAGAGCCAGGAACGATTAGCGCTTGAACGTGAGACGCGACTTTGCGACCTTTCGCCACTTCCGCCGCGGCGCGCATGTCTTCGATACGTGAGTTAGTACAAGAACCAACGAAGACTTTATCGACGTTGTAATCCGACAATGACTTGCCCGCTTCCAGACCCATGTAAGCCAGTGCTTTTTCTGCCGATGCTTTTTCTACTGGGTCGGCAAAACTTTCTGGTGCTGGGATTGGTTGGTCTACCGCGATAACTTGGCCTGGGTTAGTACCCCAAGTGACTTGTGGTTTGATATCCGCTGCGTTCAGGGTTACGACCGCATCAAACTGGGCATCATCGTCAGTTTTTAATGTCTTCCAATATTCTACAGCGGCATCAAAATCCGCACCTTGAGGTGAGAACTTACGGCCTTTGATGTATTCGAATGTAGTTTCATCTGGCGCAATCAAACCGGCTTTTGCACCTAACTCAATCGCCATATTACATACGGTCATACGACCTTCCATTGAAAGGTCAGTGATCGCTTCACCACAGAATTCGACTACGTAACCGGTACCGCCTGCTGCTGTCGTTTCACCGATGATTGCTAGCACAATGTCTTTCGCAGTAATGCCCGGAGCTACTTTGCCTTTCACTTCGATCTTCATCGTTTTAGCGCGCGCTTGTTTTAGCGTTTGAGTTGCTAATACGTGCTCAACTTCTGATGTACCAATACCAAAAGCTAGAGAGCCGAATGCACCGTGTGTAGCTGTGTGCGAGTCACCACAAACAATGGTCATGCCCGGTAGGGTAATACCAAGTTCTGGACCCATAACGTGCACAATACCTTGGTATTTGTGGTTAATGTCGTAAAGCGTTACACCAAACTCTTCACAGTTTTTCGATAGCGTTTCCATCTGAATACGAGCCATCTCACCGGATGCGTTGATGTCTTTGGTGGTGGTCGAAACGTTGTGGTCCATAGTGGCAAAAGTTTTGCTGACCTGACGCACTTTACGACCTTTTTCACGCAAGCCGTCAAATGCTTGTGGAGAGGTCACTTCATGTACCAAGTGACGGTCGATGTACAAGATAGGGTTTTCCCCTTCTGCTGCGACGGCAACGTGTGCGTCGTAGACTTTTTCGTATAGTGTTTTGCCCATTGTTTGCTTCCTTTCCTCGTTATCCTTGTTGCTTTGTTTTAGCACCAATGACTTAGAGGTAAGTCATTGGTGGATAGAGGATTTAGTATTTATTATGAATCTGTTCTGTATTACGAGTTTAAGATGTACTCAGCGATCTTATCGCCCATCTCTGATGTTGTAAGTGCCGGGTTGTTGCCTGCAAGGTCGCCTGTTAGCTCGCCAGCTGAAAGTGCTTTCGACACCGCTGCTTCGATGTCTTGTGCTGCGGCTTCTTCGCCAAGGCTATAACGTAACATCAGTGCCGAAGATAGGATTTGCGCCACTGGGTTAGCGATGTTCTTACCTGCGATATCGGGTGCACTGCCGCCTGCTGGCTCGTACAGACCGAATTTGCTTTCGTTTAGGCTCGCTGAAGGCAGCATACCCATAGAGCCAGTGATCATTGCGCACTCATCAGAAATGATGTCGCCGAAGATGTTTGAACATAGCATGACGTCGAACTGTGCTGGGTCTTTGATAAGCTGCATGGTTGCGTTGTCGATGTACATGTGTGATAGCTCGACATCTGGGTAGTCTCTCGCTATTTCTTCGACCACTTCACGCCATAAGATTGAACTTTGTAGAACGTTCGCTTTATCGATAGAGCAAACTTTCTTGCGACGCAAGCGAGCAGACTCAAAAGCGATTTTTGCAATACGTTCGATCTCAAAGCGGTGGTACACCTCAGTATCAAACGCTTTTTCTGTCGCGCCTTCGCCTTCACGGCCTTTTGGTTGACCGAAATAGATACCACCCGTCAGTTCACGGACCACAACGATGTCAAAACCACGGCCTGAGATGTCAGCACGAAGTGGTGAGAAAGCTTCAAGACCTGAGTGGATTTGCGCTGGGCGTAGGTTACAAAACAGTTGGAAGTGTTTGCGTAGTGGTAGTAGGGCACCGCGTTCAGGTTGGTCATTTGGTGGCAAGTGTTCCCACTTCGGACCGCCAACTGAACCGAATAGGACTGCATCAGACTCTTCACACGCTTTTACTGTGCTTTCTGGAAGTGGAGAGCCGTGATTATCGATCGCGATGCCGCCTACATCATGCTCGTCACGCTCAAACGCAATACCATGCTTCTTTTCGATAGCATCCAATACCTTGTGTGCTTGCGCCATTACTTCCGGGCCGATGCCGTCACCGGGTAGGACGGCAATTTTGTATGATTTGTCTGTCATGTTAATCCTTTAAGTTTTCTAATTTTGAGCTTAATTATTTCAACGAGCGTGTTCTTTCCTGAGCCATGTAGCTCGGTTGTTATTACACAGTCGCAATCTTTTTCTGCTTCATTTCTTCGATTTTGTCTGCACGGTGGATGCTATTAATAACGTGCAATAGTGCTTGGCCGGAAGCTTCAACGATATCGGTGGAAACGCCCGTACCGTGGTATTTACGACCTTTGTAGTTGGCAATGATGTCTGCTTGACCCAAACCATCTTCACCTTCGCCTTTCGCGGTTAGGTCGAATTTATCCAGTACGATGTCGTAGCCTGTCACGCGGTAGATACATTGGTATAGCGCATCAACTGGGCCATTACCGACTGCCGCTTCACACATTTCTTCATCGCCACATTGCATTTTGATGCTGGTGGTGGCCATTACGCTGCCCGATTGCACGCTTAGGTAGTTCAGTTTGTAGAAGTCATCTTCTTCACGCAGGTTCGAGAAGTGCATTAGGGCCTCTAGATCGTAATCGAACACTTGGCCTTTGCGGTCGGCAAGTTTCAAGAAGTCCGCGTATAGAGCGTCTAGGTTGTACTCGTCCTCGTTGTATCCCATGGTGTCCATGTGGCTCTTCACGGCTGCGCGACCACTACGGCTGGTTAGGTTTAGTGCTTGGTTTTTAAGGCCAATCGACTCAGGGGTCATGATTTCGTAGGTATTCTTATTCTTTAACATACCATCCTGATGGATACCTGAAGAGTGGCTAAAGGCATTGGCGCCCACAATCGCTTTGTTGCTCTGAATTGGCATGTTGCATAGTTGGCTCACCAATTTACTGGTGCGGTGAATTTCATCATGTTTAATGCCAGTGTGAACGCCCAAGAACTCTTGACGCGTCTTGATGATCATTGCGATCTCTTCAAGTGAACAGTTTCCCGCTCGCTCACCAATGCCATTGATGGTGCCTTCTATCTGACGTGCGCCGGCTTGAACGGCGGCAATAGAGTTGGCAACTGACATCCCCAAGTCGTCGTGACAGTGAACGGAGATGATCGCTTTATCAATGTTTGGAACGCGGTTGAAAAGGGTTTGAATAATGCCACCAAACTCGCTTGGTACTGTGTAGCCAACGGTATCTGGAATGTTGATTGTGCTCGCACCTGCATTGATGGCAGCTTCTACCATGCGACATAGGTTGTCGATAGGAGTACGACCTGCATCTTCACAAGAAAACTCGACATCATCGGTGTAGTTACGCGCATGTTTAACGGCGTTGACTGCCATTTCTAGTACATCGTCGTAGCTGCGGCGTAGTTTGTCTTCTACGTGAATGGTGGAAGTGGCTAAAAACGTGTGAATACGGAATTGGTCGGCCACTTTTAATGCTTCAGCGGCGGCATCAATATCTTTCGCAACGGCACGCGAAAGGGCACAAACTCGACTGTTTTTGATGTTTTTTGCAATGGTTTGTACCGACTCGAAATCACCAGGTGAAGAGATTGGGAAGCCAGCTTCGATAACATCAACGCCGAGTCTTTCCAGCGCATAGGCAATTTGCAGTTTTTCTTTAACCGTCAAGCTTGCTGACAACGCTTGCTCGCCATCACGCAATGTGGTGTCGAATATAATGACCTGATCGTTCATGTTTGCTTCCTTCCTGATTTCTGCACTTTACGTGCAAGTTAATCGTTTACTTCCAGTATTTAGATATAAAAAAACCCGCATTCTCATGCGGGTTCTTAGAAATTGGTGTGGTTATTTTTCTTCCACAGCCTACCCGCGCGAACTGGTCACGATCAGGAGGAGGCTAAGCAGAATAGAAAAATGAGCTGACATAGTTGTTAAGCTTTCCACATAATTAAGTTAACAAATTAGTACCGCACTCCATGGAGCGCGTCAACCCTAAAGTCGATTTTTTATTCATATCGGATGAGTCTTTTCATTTACTCGAGAAAAATGATGCGCTAAGTGAAACTGCATGGTGCGATAGAAACGTGCTAGAAGAGGCAAGTTCTCATCAAGTTTGCGACGTTTCATTACCAAAACAAACATTGGGATTGCGACTTGTCACACAAAGGCCCGAATTGTTTGGCAAAAGTTTTGAATGACCATTTATAGTAGTGCAGTTGCACTAGGTAAAAAGAAGGGTTAAGGAATAATGAGGTTAGCAAAACAATTTGGACGTTCAGCCGCAGTATTTACTCTGGTCAGCTTATCGGGTTGTCAGCTGTTTCAATCTCAAACCTATATGGCAGAGATTTCCCCTGTTGCTATTAATGATCACTCTCAGAGTGTCATGGTGATTAATGATCAAATGGATCGATTCTTGAGCTACGAGGGACGTGAATCGTTTTTGAATCAAATGCTCGTTGCTCTTGAGTCGAACAGTCGAGATAAATTTAAAGGCAAAGATCCGGAAACCTATTCGTGGTGGAAGATCCGAGTGCAACCTAGTGAGAAACAACAAGCGGAAGTCTTCCGACCAACAGCTGACGGTGTGGATACCTCAAACCCAGTTGAGTTTATGGATGTCTCCTATCGCTCTAAGACCACATTAAACCTGCGATCCAAGCCGAGCCTAGAAGGAGAAAAGCTTGGCGTGTTATCGAAAGGGGAAGTTTTTAATGTGTTGGCAAAAGTGGTGGACCAACCTTGGTTTCTCGTTGAACAGAAAGGCGTGATAAAAGGTTACGTCCATAAGGATTACGCGCGCAGCAATGTGGTAAATCGTGACATTCTATCGACACAGCCTAATCCTCTTTTAGAGTCTGCTTCGAGCACAACTGAGCAAACGGGCATAGAGCATGAACTGTCAGGAAATTACACTTGCCGCTCCCTTAGCTACGAGCTGACAAAAGATGGCGACATGACGATGGGCTCTTTGCGCGCCTGCCGTAAGAAGAGAAAAGTCTGGTACATCGATACGCCCCAACCGCAGCAAGCAAACCCTTCTTAATCGTTCTCTCCTAAGATTGTGCTCAATAGATAGATCATTGGGCACACTCTAATTTGGCATTTGTCATTAATTGTCCAAACTCCCGTCATGCAGTTGTCACCTAAACCTCCTACTTTTCACACAACGGCGTTGTCAAAGTAAGGAAAGGTCACATGCGAACCATAGAGACAGTTACACAGCCAATTGCAATCATTGCTAAGTTTGATTTAGCGCTCTCTAGTGTTTGTCTTAAGCACCGTTTTAATCAGCAAGTTGCCAACATCAGTAAAGGAGTCTCCCACAGTGGTGACGGACATCTGTACTTGGTGCTAGGTTTATTAGCTTGGTATTTAGATAAAGAGCAGGGAGTCTGGTTTTTACTGGCGGGTTTACTTGCTTTTGCTATCGAGTTGCCAATTTATTGGGCGCTGAAAAACAGTTTTAAGCGTCGTCGCCCTGAAGAACTCAGTGCACTCCTTCCTGCTTTTATTACCCCCTCTGATCGCTATAGCCTGCCTTCAGGACACACTGCCGCTGCGTTTGTCATGGCGACGCTGATTGATCATTTCTATCCGAGCCTAGGCGTTGCTGCATTCTTTTGGGCAAGTTTAATCGGAACCGCGCGAATCTTATTGGGGGTGCACTTTTTTACCGATGTCATCATTGGTGCACTGCTAGGTAGCCTTTGTGGTGGGTTAGCGATTGCGATGCTGGGAGGCTAATTGATGAAAATCTTATACGGTGTTCAAGGGACAGGAAACGGACATATTGCGCGTGCGAGGGCGATGAGTCATGCGTTTAAAGAGCACGATGTTGAGGTCGATTTTTTGTTTTCTGGACGAGCGCCTGAAAAGTACTTTTCAATGGAAGCGTTTGGCGATTATCAGACTCGCCGAGGCTTCACCTTTATCACTGAAAAAGGTTCAGTGAACTATGCGAAAACAGCATTGAGTAACAATTTAGTGCAATTTTGCAAAGAAGTTAAACAGCTTGATTTGTCGTCCTATGATCTCGTGCTCAATGATTTCGAGCCTGTTACGGCATGGGCGGCAAAACAACAAAATAAGCCGTCGATTGGTATCAGTCATCAAAATGCTTTCCGTTATCCAGTGCCGTTAAAGGGAGCGAGTTGGTTAGACAAATCCGTCATTGAATACTTTGCGCCTTCTCAACACCACCTTGGTTTGCATTGGCATCATTTTGACCAGCCTTTGTTGCCGCCAATTGTACATACCGTCGATAGCCAAGCAGAAAATGACGATTTTGTTTTGGTTTACCTACCGTTCGAATCCATTGAAGACATCTCGGATTTACTGTTCCATTTTAACCAGCAAGCGTTCATCTGTTATCACCCCGATGTGATCGAATGTGAGCAGGTGGAAAACATAGAATTACGCCCTTTATGCCACAGCAACTTTCAGCATCATTTGCATCGATGTAGTGGTGTCATTGCCAATGGTGGATTTGAGCTCCCTTCGGAAGCTCTGTCTCTAGGGAAAAAATTATTGCTTAAGCCACTCGCAGGTCAGTTTGAGCAACAAAGCAATGTCGCGACCTTAGAAGACTTAGGACTTGCGATGTCGATGGAGAACTTAGACATTTCCGCAGTACGCCAGTGGCTAAAGGAGCAACAAGCCGAAAGTGTGAAATACCCAGATGTTGCTCAGGCCATTGTCCATTGGGTATTGCAAGGCGCGTGGGATTCACAAGCGGAGTTATCCAAACAGTTGTGGGAGCAAGTTGATTTCCCAAGTTACGTGTCGAACATTTAAGTACGTTGTTCTAAGTACATTGTTCCTTCCTATTTTTGACACGATTTTGTTGCAGCCTTTCAATCTAGAAGGCTGCATTTTTATTCTTTCTCTTTCATTTCTATTCAATGTGTATTTGCTGATAATTTGACTGATAAGTGCAAGTTTCACTCAGAGATATAGTCGTCATCTGTTGGTTTGCCCTCGACTAATAACTGAGATAAATGCATGCGTGTGGTGACCATCCGTCTCATCAATTTGCTAAATACTTCCTCAAAGAATGCGCTTTTACGTGTTTTATAGTTTTTTATGTTTTTATCAACTTATTGTTATTTAAAGGGTAAATACCTAATCGGCTAAAATTTACTGATTAAATATCAATCTAGTTGCGAAACCGCAATCGATTAGTTGATAGTACAGTTCGAGCCGGAAGTATCCGGACAGCAAATATAATAAAAAGTTAGGTTATCTATTCGTAAAATGATTCGAATCCAGCCGCCGTCTTTTGTGCGAGATGGGATTCTATTCGTTATGAATTTAATGAACAAAGTTGACGATTACAAAAGAGGCGCACTCAATGTTAGAGAAGAAAGATGCGATGAGCGCAATTGCTAGCTACCGTATGGAAAGCACTTTGCGTGGTGTAGATTTAAACCTACTGACTGTATTTGATGCTGTGATGCAAGAGCAAAATATTACTCGTGCAGCACATAACTTAGGCATGTCTCAGCCGGCAGTAAGTAATGCCGTGGCACGCCTAAAAGTGATGTTTAACGACGAGCTGTTTATGCGCCAAGGCCGTGGTATTCAGCCAACGCAACGCGCTCGTCAGTTGTTTGGCCCAATTCGCCAAGCATTACAGCTGATTCGTAATGAACTTCCTAGCTCCGTATTCCAACCAGAATCTTCGACTCGCTTATTTAAGCTGGCGATTTGCAGCCCTTGTGACATGCGTTTTGCTCCGAAGATCATGGCAAAAGTGAATCAACAAGCACCAAATGTTCAGCTTCACCTAGATGCAGAATTTGACCGTCTGTTGTCTGAGCGTATGCGCTATCAAGAAATTGATTTCGTGATCGATTATGCTCGCTTTGATGAGCAAGGTTTCTCAAGTACTGAAATCTTCAAAGATGAATTAGTGGTTATCGCGTCAAAAACACACCCACGCATTCAAGGTGGTGTAACGGCCGAGCAACTGCTTAACGAAAAACATGCGAAGTTATCGAAAGTGCACGGTCAACGCAGCTTCTCAGAACAAGCATATCGTGAACTGGATTGCCAAGCCGCGTACGAAGGCTCTAGTCTAAGCAACCTACTATATGTGGTGGGTCAATCTGAACTTGTGACTATCGCGCCACGTTGGATGGCAGAAAATGCGGTAAACAGCGATCAGCTGCAAATTCTAGACTTCCCATTTGCAAACAAGGAAATCAGCGGCTTCTTAAGCTGGCATGAATCAAGTGAAAAAGATAAAGGCCACATTTGGCTGCGCGATCAACTGATGATCACTTGTGGTGAAGTGGTTGCCGCAAAATAAGATGACGTTTGGTCTTATAGGTTAAGACCATATTGGTAATCATCAATTTTTACAATTCATTGGTCCCCGAGAGATTTTTGTCTCTCGGGGCTTTTTGTTTTAGCAATCAACAATCGAAACAGTAAGTTAAATAGAGTAATCATTCAGCAGTTTTGGGTATGTTCGCGACGTATAAGTGATAGTTGTCTCTTATTAGTGATAAGTTTGATACTGGTCAGTTGCGTTTTAGCAAGCCGTGAGTACACTTGTTCGCTCAATTAGCTTACGCCTGTAAGCCAAAAGGTAAGTAAAAGAATGGCCAAGTTAGATTTTCATATCGTTAAACGTATTCGTGAACAAATTGCGAACGGTGGTACACGCGTTGCACTCAAGCATAAAGTGGGTGAGGAATGGCAAGGTATTACGTGGACGCAATTTGGTCAGCAAGTTGATGCTTTATCACTTGCACTTTTGGCTCAGGGATTAGGAGTCCAAGATAAAATCGGCATTTTCTCGAACAACATGCCGCAATGGACGATTGCTGATATTGCAGCGCTACAACTACGCGGCGTAACAGTACCTATTTACCCAACCAATACCGCCGCTCAGTCGGCGTACATCATTGACAACGCAGACGTCAAAGTGCTGTTTGTTGGTGAGCAGCCACAATTTGACGCAGCAGTGAGCATTTTCGACCAGTGCGAGCAGTTAGAGCTCATTGTTGCCATGTCTGATGATATCGAACTTGGCGAGCATGATTTCGTTATCTCTTGGCAAGCATTTGTCGCCAAAGGCGATACCACATACCAAGTTGAATTAGACGCACGTTTAGAGCAAGCAAAGGAAGATGATCTACTTACGCTGATCTACACCTCGGGCACAACAGGCCAACCAAAGGGTGTCATGTTGGACTACGCAAACATTGCGGCGCAATTGGAAGGGCACGATCAACGTTTGAGCCTTTCTCAAAGTGATGTGTCATTGTGTTTCCTTCCGCTGTCACACGTATTTGAACGCGCTTGGACCTTTTATGTGTTGTACAAAGGGGCGACCAACTGCTATTTGCAAGACACCATGCAGGTACGTGATGCACTGAGCCAAGTGCAACCTACCGTGATGTGTGCCGTGCCGCGTTTCTATGAGAAGATCTTCTCTGCGATTCACGAGAAAGTGTCTCGCGCGCCAATTCATCGCAAGATCATGTTTACTTGGGCCGTGAACATGGGCGCAAAAATGGCCGCTTGTCATCAAGAAAAACGTCAGCCATCGCTCATGCTGCGCAAGTCATATGCCCTGGCGGATAAATTGGTTTTGAGCAAGCTGCGTGCGTTACTTGGTGGACAAATCAACTTTATGCCGTGTGGCGGTGCAAAGTTAGATGAAACCATAGGTCGATTCTTCCACGCGATTGGTATCAATGTGAAGTTAGGTTACGGCATGACTGAAACCACGGCGACAGTATCGTGTTGGGATGATAAGTGCTTTAATCCAGACTCTATTGGTATGTCGATGCCTGGCGCGCAAGTGAAGATCGGTGAGAACAACGAGATTCTCGTGCGTGGTCCAATGGTGATGCGTGGCTATTACAAAATGCCAGAAGAGACCGAAAAGACCTTTGACGAGCACGGTTTCCTAAAAACTGGCGATGCGGGTTACATTGATGAAAATGGCAACCTGTTCATCACTGATCGTATCAAAGAGTTGATGAAAACTTCAGGTGGTAAATACATCGCTCCACAAATGATTGAAGGTGCGATTGGTAAAGACCACTTCATCGAGCAAATCGCGGTTATCGCGGACACGCGTAAGTTTGTCTCGGCGCTGATTGTGCCGTGTTTTGATTCTCTTGAAGAGTATGCGAAAGAGCTGAATATCAAGTATCACGATCGCGTTGAATTGATTAAGCATCACCAAGTGGTCGAAATGCTTGAAAAGCGTGTTAACGATCTCCAAAAAGAGTTGGCAAAGTTTGAACAGGTGAAGAAGTTTAAACTGTTACCAAGAGCTTTCTCTATGGATGATGGTGAGTTAACGCCAACTCAAAAACTGCGTCGTAAAGTCATCAATGACAAATACCAAGATGAAATTGAAGAAATGTATAAGGAAAAGTCAGAGAAAAAGTAACTTAAGCTGACTTAGATTTTATATTGATGAAAAAATCCCCAGTGATGTGATTGCGCATTACTGGGGATTTTTGTTTGTGTTGATTCTTTCTATTTTGCTCACCAAATACAGCTATTTAGCACCCGATACTTAAAAGGTTCTGAAATAATGTTCTTTTTTTGAACGTTAAATTTTTAGGTTGTACTGTGAAATAAGGTATGTGTGGCTGCTATTCCTACTAACATTCTAATTACTAGCATCTTGTTTAAAAAGTAGACCAACCTCTCATTAGACCCGTTGATAATAAAACGTTACATTTGTTGGGTAACCTTGCGGGATGTTATGACGAACGCAAGACATAGCCGAAAACGTGGAAGTATTTCGATTAGGCTACGAATAAGACCTAGACTATGTAAAACCAGACCAATCCGTTGACCTTACGGTGAGGAAACTGGCTAAGGAGAGCAATTATGACAGCAATGTTGTCAGGCGCAGAGATGGTGGTTCAATCTCTGATAGAAGAGCACGTAGAGCAGATCTTTGGCTACCCAGGTGGCTCTGTTTTGGATATCTACGATGCACTGCATGCCAAAACCGATCAAATCAAACACGTACTTGTAAGGCATGAGCAAGCCGCCACTCATATGGCAGATGGTTACGCTCGCGCTACCGGTAAACCGGGTGTCGTACTGGTATGTTCAGGTCCGGGCGCGACCAATACCATTACTGGTATTGCCACGGCTTATATGGACTCCATCCCAATGATCGTTATCTCGGGTAACGTACCTAATAGCCTAATTGGTAATGATGCTTTCCAAGAATGTGACATCGTTGGTGTCTCTCGCCCAGTGGTCAAACACAGCTTTTTAGTGAAAAAAGCGGAAGATATTCCTGAAACGATCAAGAAAGCGTTTTATATCGCGACCACAGGTCGACCTGGTCCAGTAGTGATTGACTTGCCGAAAGATGTAATGAATCCGCAAATCAAACTGCCTTACCAATACCCAGAAACGCTTTCAATGCGTTCTTACAAGCCGACGACGTCGGGCCATAAAGGCCAGATTAAAAAAGCGCTTAAATCTCTGTTAGAAGCGAAAAAACCAGTGCTTTATATCGGTGGTGGTGCTGTGATTTCTGGCGCTCATGAACATATTTTAGAGCTCTCCGACAAGCTGAACCTTCCAGTAGTCAGTACGTTGATGGGACTAGGCGCATTCCCTGGGACGCACAAAAACTCACTGGGCATGCTGGGTATGCACGGTACTTACGAAGCCAATATGGCGATGCATGAAGCGGATCTCATTTTTGGTATCGGTGTGCGTTTTGATGATCGCACGACGAACAACCTTGAAAAATACTGCCCAAACGCAAAAGTCATGCATATTGATATCGATCCATCATCGATCTCGAAAAACGTGAAGGTGGATTTACCTATCGTAGGCTCTGCGGAAAAAGTGCTTACAACCATGCTTGGCCTGCTGGCAGAGCAAGAAGGTGGGAATGATCAAGATGCCATCACCGCATGGTGGGATGACATTCAGGTGTGGCGTGACCGAAATTGTTTGGCTTATGAGAAGTCACCAGAGCGAATTAAGCCACAGCAAGTGATTGAAACCTTGCACAAGCTGACCAATGGTGATGCGTATGTTGCTTCTGATGTGGGTCAGCACCAGATGTTTGCAGCACTTTACTACCCATTTAACAAACCACGCCGTTGGATCAACTCGGGTGGATTGGGCACTATGGGATTTGGCCTTCCGGCTGGTATGGGTGTTAAGTTTGCCATGCCACAAGAAGAAGTCGTGGTTGTTACGGGCGATGGCAGTATTCAAATGAATATCCAAGAGCTTTCGACAGCCATGCAATACGATATTCCAGTGAAGATCATCAACCTGAACAACCGATTCCTAGGCATGGTAAAACAATGGCAAGACATTATTTATCAAGGTCGTCACTCTAATTCTTACATGAGTTCTGTTCCTGATTTTGCAGCGATTGCAGAAGCTTATGGTCACGTCGGTATTCGTATCGAAACGCCTGATCAGCTCGAAGAAGGGCTACAAAAAGCGTTGGATATGAAAGATCGTCTGGTGTTTGTGGACATCAACGTAGACGAAACCGAACACGTATACCCGATGCAAATCAAAGGTGAGGGTATGGATAAAATGTGGCTAAGCAAAACGGAGAGAACTTAATATGAGACACATTATTTCACTGCTATTGGAAAACCAACCGGGTGCGTTGTCTCGTGTTGTTGGTTTGTTCTCTCAACGTGGTTACAACATTGAATCTTTGACGGTATCACCGACAGATGATGAAACGCTGTCGCGAATGAACATTACCACGACGTCTGATGAGATGCAGTTGGAGCAAATTCAGAAGCAGTTACACAAATTGATCGATGTGCTGAAAGTACAAGAAGTCACCGAGTACGAGCACATCGAACGTGAATTGATGATGGTGAAAGTGAAAGCCAGCGGTTTTGCGCGAGCAGAAGTGAAACGGACAGCGGACATCTTCCGTGGCCAGATCGTGGATGTCACTGCTGCTCAATACACGGTACAACTTGCGGGCACGAGTGAAAAGTTGGATGCCTTCATTCAAGCGATATCTGAAGTAACTGAAGTTGTCGAAGTTGCTCGTAGTGGGGTAGTGGGCATTGCCCGAGGTGAGCGCGCATTCAAACCGTAATTGTCTAATTGCATATAGAAAAGCCACTTAATCTAAGTGGCTTTTTGTTTAGAAAATAACAATTAATGATATAATTGTCGTTTTAGTAAGCATTATAGGCAGTAGACGCGTGAAAATACCTAAGCGAGTCGGCACATTGTTGGCGACAGCACTATTTTTTAGTGCGCTCACTGCAGTTTACTATTATCAGAAATATCTGACGTTATTAGAGAGTAACGTTGAGAATACCGCTCAAGAAGCATTACACCAACTGGCTTATACTGGTCGCGAATACAACAATATTCAGGATCAAATTGAGACGATCAGCGATCTTCTCGGTCACAGCCAAAGTCTTTACGACTATCTGCGTCAGCCGAACCGGGTCAACCTTTCTATCTTAGAAGATATGTTGATCTCGGTTGCGATCAACCAAAAGCTATATAAACAAATTCGTTTTCTTGATATTACCGGTCAGGAAAAAGCACGGATTAATTACGATTTCAAAACGGGTATCGCTGCACCCGCCCTCAAATTACATGACAAGTCAGAGCGGGATTATTTTCATTACGCGCAAGGTTTAGGTAATGATGAAATTGCGTCGTGGGGGATTGAACTGGAGCGGGAAAATGGTGAGCTTGTTTACCCTTATAGCCCTTCATTGCGTATTCTGATGCCGATTTCTCTCAATGGGAAACGCGAAGGGTATCTTGTTCTTAATGTTGATATTGAGTATTTATCTTCTCGACTCAACTACTCACCGGTGCGGGATTTTCATATTGAGTTAATTAAAAGTGATGGCTTTTATATCGCTAGTCCTAAGTCATCACGCTTGTACGGCAATATTATCCCAGCTCGTTCTCAATTTAATTTTGGCCGGATGTACCCCAACATTTGGCGCACGATGATCTCAGAAGTTTCGGGCTATGAGTACAACGGCTCGAATTTGATTGCGTATAGCACGATCCAATTTGTTTCTAGTGAACCACTTCATCTGGTTATTGATCTTACCAATGAGCAATTACTATCTCGATCTCAGCGAGATATTGATGACTTAATCCAAGAAGCGTTTTTTGTATTAAGTTTGGTGTTTGGTTTTACTTTACCAACGACCGCGCTAGCCCTGCACTATCGACGTCATAGTATGGAATCGAAGTTAGCTCGGGCTGCACTTGATGGCATGACTGCGGTGATGATCTCAGATGCGTCGCACCGAATCATTATGGTGAACCAAGAATTTGAAAACATGATGGGCTATTCCACCAAGCATACTCAAGGCTGGAATGCGCATAATCTAATTTTCTTACCGGAAGATCTCGAGTCGACCCTCAATATTTGGAATAAGCTTGCGAACGAGCACGTTTGGGAAGGTGAGGTTCGTTGTCGAACCAAGTTTAATCACGTATTTACCGCCATTATGCGCATTCAGGCAAACTTAACCAAGTCAGGTAAAGTAAGCTATTACATCACGTCGCTGGTGGATATATCCGAGCAAAAAGAGCTGGAAGAAAAGCTACGCAACCTCAGTGAAAAAGATGGTTTGACGGGCTTGTGGAACCGCCGAAAATTTGAAGAGCAATTAGCGCAATATGCCGGGATTATTGAGCGTTATCCTGACAGTCCCCCAGCGTGTTTGGCGTTGTTTGATATTGACCACTTTAAGCGCATTAACGATGAACTTGGGCACGATGAAGGGGACAAAGTGATTTGCAGTGTCGCTGAGACTCTTCTTAAAGAGGTGCGCAGTACTGACTTTGTGTCTCGTGTCGGTGGTGAGGAATTTGCGGTGATCATGCCGCATACCACACTCGAAGAAGCAGAAGTTGTATTGAACCGGTTACGTGTGGCGGTTCAACTGCGCAGTGATAGAGCGATTACCGTTAGCGCCGGGTATAGTGATTTAACTTCTGATCGCACGCGTACTTATAAATGTGCTGATATTGCCTTGTATGAATCCAAAAGTGCAGGGCGTAACTGCGTATCGCTATGCCATAGTTTCGATGATATTGCTTAGCTCTTTTTCAAAAACAAAAAATCGGGGATAGACCCCGATTTTTATGCTTATTTTAGCCTCAGCGTTATTCGCTAGCCAGTATGCGATATTGGTTGTCGATGGCCGCTTCGATACACTGCATTGACTGTCTCAAATAACGCTCTAGATAACCTAAAGCATCCTGGCTCTTTTTATCTAACGACGTCTTCATCAGCATTTCTTGTTCATCGATATTACAGTGCCCTGGGTTTCCAGTACCTAACATTTGCATAGCAAAATATTGGTAACGCTTAATTTGCGTGAGTAGATCGCGGAAAAAACCAAACATATTGGCAGAGCCAGCGCCTTCAAACAGCGCAGTAAGAAACTGATTATGGCGTTCTTCCCATTCCTTCCAGCAAAAGCTTTCGCCAGATTTAGAGCGGGATAACTTGTGATAAGCGGTTAGGACGTCCAGTTCCCAATTTTCATCGCCACTCACAATTGCTTTATTTAGTAGGCATGCAGAGACCATTTGTAGGCTCTCGTACAAGTCATTCAACTCATCTTTACATACAGGTGCAACCCAGCAGCCTTTTTGCGGCTCGAGTTTGACGTATTTGCTCCACGATAACTGCACCAAAGCTTCGCGAATGGGTGACGCTCCTACGTTGTACTTCTCTTTGAGTTCCGCAACCACGAGTTTTTGACCCGGTTTAAGCACGCCATCGAGAATATCCTGACGGATCATTTTTGATACTTTGTCGGTAAGAGTGGGACTGGACACATACACCTCATAGAAATTTTAATCGTGACGACAAAATTAAACAGTACGCAATTCTGCGCATGGTGAATGATACAGTTAGGCTATTATTAGAGCAAGAAAGCCATATAAAAAAAGAGGGCATAAGCCCTCTTTATCAATCAACTGAAGTATGAAAAGTTCAGTCTTATAGTACGTGTACAGAAGCTGTGTTCGTAGTACCTGAAGCGACTAGAGCACCAGAAACCATCACTACGATGTCGCCTTTGTTACCTAGACCAGATTCTAGAGCAAGCTCTTTACCTGCTACGTAGAATGCGTCAGTGCTTTCGATAGAATCAACAACAACTGGCGTCACACCTTTAGTTAGAACAAGTTGTGCTGCTGTTTTCTTGTTCGTTGTTAGTGCTAGGATGTTTGCAGTTGGGAAGTATTTACGTACTGAACGTGCAGATTTACCACCTTCAGTTGCAACAACGATAAGTGGAGCAGCCAGTTTCTCAGCTGTGTCTACTGCGCCTTTACATACAGCTTCAGTGATGCGTAGACGTGGGCTGTCTAGACGAGAACCTAGCTCAGCTTTTAGCGCTGAATCAGTACGGTTCGCGATTTGAGCCATGATAGTTACCGCTTCAACTGGGTACTTACCTTTAGCAGTTTCACCAGAAAGCATTACTGCGTCAGTACCGTCCATTACCGCGTTAGCAACGTCGCCTGCTTCCGCACGAGTAGGACGTGGGTTGTTGATCATAGAATCAAGCATTTGAGTTGCAGTGATAACCATCTTACGTGCACGGTTACACTTCTCGATCATCATTTTCTGAGCGAAGATTACTTCTTCAGCTGGGATTTCAACACCTAGGTCACCACGAGCAACCATGATGCCGTCAGAAAGCTCTAGGATCTCGTCGAAGTTATCAACACCTTCTTGGTTTTCGATCTTAGAGATGATGTGGATGTTCTCGCCGCCGTTTGCCGCTAGAACTTCACGGATTTCTTGAACGTCAGAAGCTTTACGGATGAAAGAAGCAGCTACGAAGTCAACGCCTTGCTCACAACCGAATTTAAGGTCGTTCTTATCTTTTTCAGATAGAGCAGGTAGGTTTACAGAAACGCCAGGAAGGTTCACACCTTTGTTCTCGCCTAGTGCACCGTTGTTAAGTACTTTACATTTAACTTCTGTTTCAGTCTTAGAGATAACTTCCATCTCGATTAGACCGTCGTCGACTAGGATAGTGTTACCTACGTTTAGGTCTGCTGCGAAACCTGCGTAAGTTACTGCAACTTTATCTTTGTTACCTACAACTGAAGTGTCAGTTGTGAAAGTGAATTCTTGACCAGCTACTAGATCAACGTCGTTACCGCCTTCTAGCTTAATAGTGCGAATTTCTGGACCTTTAGTATCTAGAAGAATTGCTAGTGGTTTGCCAGTAGCTTCCATTACTTTACGGAAGTTCGCGATACGAGTGCCGTGTTCTTCGTAGTCACCGTGAGAGAAGTTAAGACGCATTACGTTCATGCCTGCGTTCACTAGCTCAGTTAGCTTCTCTACAGATTCAGTTTTAGGGCCAATCGTACATACGATTTTGGTCTTTTTCATGGAAGATACTCTCCGGTAAGTATAGTTACAATTTGAAAGTCGGTTGTTTACTCTGAAGTTAGGGCGTTATTGATGACATTTAGTGCCTGTCACCCACCGATTTTTCGCCTCATTATCAGTACTTCAGATTCTGAAAGTCTTTCACCAAGTTTAGTCATTTTATGACTAAAAGATCGGCGATTTTGGTTACCTTTTTGTGACTAATCCCACTTTATATGCAGAAAGTTGCAAAAAAATAGCCTTCAATTCTGTAATTTTTTTTCTTTTCGGTGGCGAATTCTACCACTGAATGAATCCAATATCACTGTTTAAGAATTGTCTTAGGACAAGGTTTTATCGAGAAATATTAATTTTTTGGATCGAAATAAATGGACTTAAAAGTTTCGGTTTGACTATAATAAGTTTCACATCGAAACTTAAGTTCAAAACGTAAATGTCGAAACGAAACACTCAACTAAGAAGACACGCCATTTCTAACTTGGTTTCTGAGCTAGGAGAAGTCAGCGTTGACGAACTCGCTCAGAAATTCGAAACCTCAGAGGTCACGATTAGAAAGGATTTAGCTTCTTTAGAGAAAAATGGCCAACTTCTACGCCGCTACGGCGGTGCGATTGCTATCCCAACAGAAGTCATTCACGAAGAATTGAGCGCTAATGTTTCGACTCGAAAGCTAAACTTGGCAAAAGCAGCGGCATCACTGATTCGAGACCATAATCGCATCGTGATCGACAGTGGCAGTACGACGGCTGCGTTGATTCAACAGTTGAATGACAAGCGTGGCTTAGTTGTCATGACCAACTCGTTGCATGTTGCTAACGCCCTTAATGAATTAGAGAGCGAACCAACACTGCTGATGACTGGCGGGACTTGGGATACGCACTCAGAATCTTTTCAAGGCAAAGTAGCCGAATCTGTGTTACGAGCTTACGACTTTGACCAGCTATTTATCGGTGCGGATGGCATCGATCTCGAACGCGGCACCACAACATTTAATGAATTGGTTGGTTTGAGTAAGGTAATGGCGGAAGTGTCGCGCGAAGTGATCGTCATGATCGAATCGGAAAAAATCGGTCGTAAGATCCCGAATTTAGAGCTCGCTTGGCATCAAATTGATGTGCTAGTGACGGATGCTGATATTCAGCAAGAACACAAAATACAGATTGAACAACATGGCGTGAAAGTCATTTGCGCCTAATCTAATAATGTAACCAGTTTCATATTTCACTTCCCTCTGAATACAGGCCTTTGCTTGCTGCCTCTATCTGAAACATGGCTAGGGAAGAACAAAACTACAAACGGAGATAAACACATGTGTGGAATCGTAGGTGCAGTAGCACAACGAGATGTTGCAGAAATTTTGGTTGAAGGTCTACGCCGCTTAGAGTATCGCGGTTACGACTCAGCTGGCGTTGCTGTTGTTGATGGCGAGTCAAACCTAACGCGCGTTCGTCGCTTGGGTAAAGTGCAAGAACTGGCTGATGCAGTAGAAGAAGCAAAAGTGATCGGCGGAACGGGTATTGCGCACACTCGTTGGGCGACGCACGGTGAACCATCTGAAGTTAATGCACACCCACATATGTCTGGCGATATTGCTGTTGTACATAACGGTATTATCGAAAACCACGAAGAGCTTCGTGAATTGCTTCAATCTCGTGGTTACGTGTTTGAATCTCAAACGGATACAGAAGTTATCGCACACATGGTTGAGTGGGAACTTCGCACTTCAGAAACGCTACTAGAAGCAGTACAAAAAACAGCGAAACAACTTGAAGGCGCCTACGGCACGGTAGCGTTGGATCGCAAAGATCCTTCACGCATCGTAGTTGCACGTTCAGGCAGCCCGATCGTAATTGGTTTTGGTGTGGGTGAAAACTTCCTGGCTTCTGACCAACTTGCGCTACTGAATGTAACGCGCCGTTTCATGTACCTAGAAGAAGGTGATGTGGCAGAAATCACTCGCCGTGAAGTTACTGTCTTTGACGCAACGGGCGAGCTGGTTGAGCGTGAAATCGTAGAATCTAACGCAGAACATGATGCTGGCGATAAAGGCCAATACCGCCACTTCATGCAAAAAGAAATCTATGAGCAACCTAAAGCGTTGATCAACACAATGGAAGGCCGTATCACGGCAGACTCCGTTGTAACTAATGCGATCGGTGTGCATGCGGCAGACATTCTAAGTAAAGTAGAGCACGTACAAATCGTTGCGTGTGGTACGTCTTACAACGCAGGTATGACAGCGCGTTACTGGTTTGAAGACATTGCTGGCGTGAGCTGTGATGTAGAAATTGCGTCTGAATTCCGTTACCGCAAGTTTGTGACTCGTCCAAACAGCCTATTGATCACGTTGTCTCAGTCTGGTGAAACCGCCGATACGCTAGCAGCACTTCGTCTTGCGAAAGAAAAAGGTTACATGGCGGCGATGACCATTTGTAACGTAGCAGGTTCTTCTTTGGTTCGTGAATCAGATTTTGCGTTCATGACTCGCGCTGGTGTTGAAATCGGTGTCGCTTCAACCAAAGCGTTCACGACTCAGCTTTCTGCACTATTGATGCTGGTTACGGCGTTAGGTAAAGAGCAAGGTCGCGTTAGCAAAGAGAAAGAAAAAGAGATTGTTGAAGCGCTACACGCACTTCCTAAGCAAATCAACGCGGCACTTTCTTTCGAGAAAGACATTGAAGCACTAGCGACGGATTTCGCAGACAAGCACCACACACTGTTCCTAGGTCGTGGTGAATTCTATCCAATCGCGATGGAAGCGTCTCTAAAATTGAAAGAGATCTCTTACATCCACGCAGAAGCTTACGCGGCGGGTGAACTGAAACATGGTCCTCTAGCGCTGATTGATGCTGACATGCCTGTTGTTGTGGTTGCACCAAGTAACGACCTACTTGAAAAGCTAAAATCAAACGTTGAAGAAGTACGTGCACGTGGCGGCCTTCTATACGTATTCGCAGATGCAGACGCAGGCTTCGAAGGCGATGAAACAATGAAGATCATCACGATGCCTCACGTTAGTGAAATCACGGCGGCGATCTACTACACCATCCCAATGCAGTTGCTGTCATACTACGTAGCGCTGATCAAAGGTACGGATGTAGACCAACCACGTAACCTAGCGAAAGCGGTAACGGTTGAGTAATTACGCTTAACAGCAAAAATCCCAAGCGGCACATGCGAGAGTATGTGCCGCTTTTTTTGTCTTATTCTAAGCGTAATGGAACGCTCAAGAGCCTTCGCCAGTAGGTTGCTTTCATGACAAAAATGTCATTTTGTTGAAAGGATGGTGTCAGAGGCGGTGTTCAATAATGACCTCATTGAAAACAAGCACTCAAAGGTTAACAACATGAACGCAATCAAAACTGCTCTTTTTGTAACGGTAATGGCAATCACTAGCGCATCTGCATTCGCTCAACCACTTTTCACTGGTGGTAACTACGTGAGCCGCGAAGAGATGAAAACCATCTCAGTTACGCCGACAGCAACGTCAGATGAGGCTTATCAACAGGCACTGTCTGAACTCAATTCACTTAAAACCATGACGGCTCGTGAACTGAATAAAGAGCTCAATATCCTGACGTTTAATGTGAAGTCTCGCAGTACGCATTTAAAAGATGGTGGCTTCGTGACCGTGCAAGAACGCATGAATGAAGATGGTCAGTTGGAATATTTGGGCAAAGTGAATGTCAAAGTGCATTATGCCGAACGCGATAACAATCGATAATGGTTTGCCAATGGGGAAGAGTATGGTGTGGTTCACATCATGCTCTTTTTCGATCTTTATACTAGGTTCTCACCCTCCCGCTAACACACTAGGTAAGTAAAGTTGAAAATATTGATCGTCGAAGATGAGCACAAAGCCGGAGAATATCTGCAAAAAGGTTTGATTGAATCTGGGTATGTGGTGGATTTAGTGCATGATGGGGTCGATGGGCTGTATCACGCTACCAGTGAAGAATATGACTTAATCCTCCTCGACATTATGTTGCCTAAACTCGATGGTTGGCAGGTGCTTAATACATTGCGCAGTAGTGGGATTCACACCCCAGTGATCATGCTGACAGCGAAGGAGCAAGTGGAAGATCGCGTGCGCGGTTTTGAGCTGGGTGCCAATGACTATGTGGTAAAACCTTACGCGTTTGCGGAGCTACTGGCGCGTGTTCAAAACGTATTTCGTCATCATATTACCGCGCAAGTGGTCGCATCGCCGCAAACATTACGTGTGGCAGATTTAGAACTTGATATGATCAAACGCGTTGCCACGCGCGCGGGGCAGTCGATGTCGCTTACCGCCAAAGAATATGCCCTGCTTGAGTTGTTGATGCGCAAAACTGGCCAAGTGCTTTCACGTACCACCATTGCGTCGTTAGTGTGGGATATGAATTTTGACAGCGATACCAATGTGATTGATGTGGCGGTCAAACGTCTGCGTAGCAAAGTGGACAAACCGTTCGATAAACCACTGATTCACACTGTCAGAGGGATGGGCTACAAACTCGAAGAGAGTCGTGATGCCTAAGTTTTCGCTGCCTTTTTCCATGAAAAACAAGCTCGTGCTGATGTTTGTTAGCATGACGTTTGTTACCTATTTTTCTTTGGCTTTCATCCTACAGTACGCCATTGAGCGCCACTTTTATTCGCAAGATTTCAGCTATATTTCCAGTAAGTTCAATGCCATTGAGAACGAGTTAAAACGCTCGCCAGAGGATGTGTTCAAGCAAGCGAATAACAGTACGCTCTATATGTGGGTGTTTGAAGGCAAGCAGAACGTGTATCAGAATTCGAGCCTGACGATTCCTCAGAACCGAGCCTACAGCATTAGCTCACCTCAGGTCTTAAATCACGAGCGCGCCATCGAATGGAGTGAGGACTCGCTGAATATTCGCGCGTTTGCGTTTCAAGCTGGGGAGTATCAGGTGGTGCTCGGCATGAGTATCAATCACCATATTTTGTTTTTGGATAAGCTCGACTGGATTTTGTTTTGGGCGCTCGGTTTGGCGTTTGTGATTTCTTCCGCGTTGAGCGGTTGGATGGTAAAACGTGGGTTGAAGCCGATTGTGGGATTGAATCAGCACATTCAACAGATATCACCAGAGCAAATGGGCATTCGTCTCGACCCCGATTCGTTGCCAATAGAACTGCGCGAGTTAGCCAACAAACACAACGCGATGCTCGATAGGTTGCAAACTGGTTTTCGCCGCTTGAGCGAGTTTTCTTCTGATATAGCACATGAGTTAAAAACGCCACTCACCAACATTACCACGCAAAATCAGGTCATTTTAGGTGCGTGTCGAACGCCTGAAGAGTATCAGGATGCGATTGCCTCAACGTTGGAAGAACTCAACCGCATCACGAAAACCATCAACGATTTGCTCTACATTGCCAAGGCCGAAAACAAGCTCATTCATCGCCATGACGAAGTGTTTGCGGTGCAGGAGGAAATCGACCGTTTGGTCGCGTATTTTGAAATATTGGCCGAAGATGCCGATGTGCAAATCGTGAGCTCAGGCGACGGTCAGCTCTATATGGACAAAAACATGTTTGAGCGTGCAGTGGGCAATTTGCTCTCCAACGCGATTCGTCATGCGTATGCTGATTCAACCATTGTGATTGACGTTCAAGTGGTTGATGAATGGGTGACGATATCGGTCAGCAACCAAGGTGACACCATTGCCGAGCAAAACTTACCGTACCTTTTCGACCGGTTTTACCGCGCAGATAAGTCTCGCCAACATGTCGGCAGCGTCGGTGCAGGGCTAGGTTTGTCGATTACCCAATCTATCGTGCAAGCGTATGAAGGACAGATAAAAGTAACATCAGATAACGAAAAGACGCAGTTTGTCATGATGTTGCCATCGTCAAGTGTCAATGGAAGTGATAAGTCAGTTGAAGCATAAAAGGCAAGCCTTGGCTTGCCTTTGGGACTCAAACTTGTTTGAAGTTATTTGGGTTATTGACCCAGTTGATGAGCGGTTAGAATTGCAGAGTAGACATTTTCTGCCGTCACTGGGAATGGCATATTGTGGATTGTTTCTCCCTCGGCCGTTGAAGCTTCGGCGACCTCGCGCAACTTATCGTGATTAAGCTCTTTAACACCCATATCAAATAAGTTGGTTGGTAGACCTACCGATCGGCAGAAGGCGAGAACCGTATTAATCTCTTCCATCGCTGCGTTTTCTAGCACCAATTGAACAAGTGTGCCGAACGCGACTTTCTCACCATGATAGAGATGATGACACTCTTCAAGCTTAGTTAGGCCGTTATGAATAGCGTGAGCACCCGCTAGACCACTGCTTTCAAAACCGATACCGCTTAGGTATGTATTGGCTTCAATAATATTTTCTACCGCTTTGGTGCTCACACCATTTTCTACCGCAGCTTTTGCTTTTACACCATCTTCAAGCAAGGTTTCATAGCAAAGTTTCGCAAGCGCTTGTGCTGAACGCGTCGCTAACCCACCAGCCATTGTTGCCTTACCAGAAGTCATGTTGGCACGAGCTTCAAAGTAGGTGGAAAGCGCATCGCCCATCCCCGATACCAGTAGGCGAACAGGGGCTTTGGCGATGACTGATGTATCCATGATGACCATGTCTGGGTTTTTAGGGATCATCAAATATTCTGCAAATTCACCTTCAGGTGTGTATATCACCGCAAGAGCTGATGTCGGCGCATCAGTCGAGGCAATCGTAGGAACCACCACGACAGGAATTTTGGTGTAAAACGCAACGGCCTTAGCTGTATCTAAGGTTTTACCACCACCAATACCGACAATGACATCATGTTTTTGAGTGGCACAAATGTCCGTGATGCGTTCAATCTCAACGCGCGAACATTCGCCACCAAAAATGTTCATAGTGAGTGGAAGCTTTTCGTCAGCAAAGCTTTGTTTGACGTCATCACCAACCAGGTTAGTCACGAACTCATCGGCAATGACTAACGGACGTTCACCCAATGTTTTCACATAGTGAGCGATAGATGTAAGTACTTGTTCACCTTGGACGTATTTGCTTGGGCTGATAATAATTTTGTCCATAATTCAAACCTTTAACCTTTTTTATGTGTGTTTTGGACTGCAATGAAAATCCATTGTAGCGATAAGGTTTATATTAGGTTTGGTGAGGTAAGTGGTGAAGGATATCTCTGGTTTTGTTCCATGCTTTTATGACCTCGGTGTCAAACCGACTGTCAGAAGTAATAAGCATTAGTATGCTTTATGGCGCCGATCACTATTCAAGCGAATTCGTCGTTTTTCGTTTCATATTGAAACAAAAATACCGAAGTTGTTGTTTCAATATGAAACGGATTGATTTTTGTTGAGCACGTTTTTTCTCTGTTTAAGATGAATTCATACCCTACATAAAAATATAAATGGAATGAGATAGAACGATGAAAAAGTTAATTAACCAAGTCGATGATGTTGTATTGCAGCAAATGGAGGGCCTGGCATTGTCCCGCCCTGAGCTAAAAGCTAACTACGAACCTCGTTACATGTGGCATGAGGAAACGCCGGGGCAAGTGGCACTGGTTTCTGGTGGTGGCTGTGGTCATGAACCTTTGCACGCAGGTTTTATTGGTAAAGGCATGCTGACAGGCGCCTGCCCTGGTGAGGTATTTACTTCACCTACGCCTGATCAAATGTACGAATGTGGCAACCAAGTGAATACTGGTGAGGGCGTGCTGTTTATCATTAAAAACTACACCGGCGACGTGTTGAACTTTGAAACGGCCGTGGAGTTGCTTCATACCGATGGCATCAAAGTTGGGTCGGTGTTGGTGGATGACGATGTTGCAGTCAAAGACAGCCTGTATACCGCTGGTCGCCGTGGCGTCGCTGGAACGGTATTGGTTGAGAAGTTAGTTGGGGCTGCCGCGAACAAAGGTTATTCGTTGGAGCAATGTGAAGCTCTGGCTCGTCGCGTTAATAATCACTGTCGTTCATTTGGCGTGGCGCTTAATGCTTGTGTTGTGCCAGCGGCGGGTAAACCATCTTTTGTTCTGGAAGATGATGAAGTGGAGTTTGGTGTTGGTATCCATGGTGAACCAGGTATCAAGCGAGTGAAATACACCGATGTAGATACGTTAGTGGATGAGATGTTTGCTGAAGTTGCTGAAAACACACCTTATCAGCGCACTTTGCGTATTTGGAATCGTGACGAAGGTGAATGGGATGAAGTGGAGTCCAGCATTGAGCCTTTCGCCGCTGAACACGACTACATTGTGATGGTGAATGGTATGGGCGGTACGCCAACTTCAGAGCTTTACGGAGTGTACCGCCGTCTTGCTCATAACTGCGAGCAAGCGGGGTTCCGTATCGTGCGTAATATGGTTGGTAACTTCTGTACGTCACTCGATATGGAAGGCGTTTCAATTACGTTGCTGAAAGCAGATAAAGAGATGTTGGAGCTGTTTGATGCTCCTGTCGATACGGCCGCGATCAAGTGGTAACAGGGGAGAGTAAACATGCAAATTGAAAAACAACATATCGTTCACTGGTTAGAGCTATGTGCAAAAACGTATCAAGAGAATCAAGATTTTCTGACCGACCTTGATCGTGATATTGGTGACGCCGACCACGGTCTCAATATGAACCGAGGCTTTAAAAAAGTTGCTGAAAAACTGCCGCAATTTGCGGACCAAAATATCGGCAGCATTCTCAAGAATACGGGCATGACCTTGCTTTCTAGTGTCGGTGGGGCAAGTGGCCCGCTGTATGGCACGCTGTTTATTCGCACGGCTGCCGCTGTCGGAACTCGAGAGCAACTAACGTTTGAAGAGTTGGTTGATGCACTAAAAAGCGGTGTGGATGGCGTGGTGTCTCGTGGTAAAGCGGAACTGGGTGATAAAACCATGTGTGATGTTTGGTTACCCGTTTTAGTTAGCGTGAAGGCGTCGTTAGAAAATGGCATGAGCGCTGACCATTTATTGAATGAAATGGTTGAGCTAGCAGAAACGAACGCGGTTGCCACGATTGAAATGTTGGCGAAAAAAGGGCGAGCAAGCTATCTGGGGGAACGTAGTATTGGCCACCAAGATCCCGGTGCAACCTCTTCTTTGTTAATGATTAAAGCACTACAGCAGGCAATAGCAGGTAATTAAGATGGTGGGAATTGTTGTTGTATCTCATAGTCGTCGCCTTGCTGAAGGGGTGGCCGAACTTGCCACCCAAATGACGCAAGGCAAAGCCAAGCTTGCGATTGCTGCGGGGATTGATGACCCAGAGAACCCGATCGGAACCGATGCCATTGCCGTGATGGAAGCGATTGAGCAGGTACATGATCAACAAGGGGTTGTTGTGTTGATGGATCTTGGCAGCGCGTTGCTTAGCACGGAAATGGCTCTGGATCTGATTGATGATCATGTGAGGGAAAATGTCACCCTTATCTCGGCCCCCATTGTTGAAGGGACCATGGCGGCGTCGGTGGCTGCTGCCGCCGGACTACCTTTATCGACGGTAGTCGAAGAGGCACAGAATGCGTTAAGCGTAAAACGAGAGCACCTTGGCGATCAGCCACTAACATCCGCTGAGATAGCGCCAGTATTAGAGAACTTTGAACACGAGCGGACATTTGATTGGGTAGTGCAAAATCCGCATGGATTACATGCTCGTCCCGCAGCGGCCATTGTTGGTGCACTCGCGCCTTTTGACTGCCAATTATGGTTGAAAAAAGGCGAGCGCCGTGTGAACGCAAAAAGCTTAAACAGCATTGCGAAACTTGGCGTTCGTAGTCAAGAGACGATCACCTTATGCGCACACGGACCTCAATCTAGTGAAGCAATTCAGGCATTTGAAGCCTTAGCTCATGAGCACTTCGGAGAAAAAGAGGCGGTTGAGCAAGGCATTGTCGAACCTGAAGAAAGCTCGGATACTTTGCTCGATGACATGGCCCCAAGTCAGATTGAAGGTGCTGTTGTTGGTATTCGAGTCAATGACGGTATCGCTACTGCTCCTGCTGTCCTTTTTACTCATGAAATGCCAGCTGTGCCTGAACGTGATTTCCAAAGTGAACAAGATGAAATTGAACGGGTTAAGCGTGCGATAGGCGTGGTTGTTCAACATTTGCAGGAGCAAGCGAAGCAGCCGAAAGGGGAAATATTTTCCGCTCATAGCATGATGCTCAGTGACCCAGAATTATGGGCATCGGTCGAGTCGCGAATTCAAACGGGCATGATAGCCGAGCAAGCTTGGGTAGAATCACTGCAAACGTTGGCCGAAGAGTTTCGCCAGGCAGAAAGTCAGTACATGCGGGAGCGCGAAGCAGATGTGCATGATATCGCACGCCAAGTTATGGTCGAAATGACAGGCGTAACGCCTAATGCCATCGACATTCAGGAACCGAGTATTGTGTTGGCCCGTGACCTGATGCCTTCTGATGTGGCCGGGCTTAATAAATCTAAAGTGCTTGGTATCTGTTTGAGTGAAGGAGGGAAAACCTCTCACAGTGCGATTCTTGCTCGTGCGATGGGGATTCCTGCCATCGTTAAAGCTCAGGGCTGTCTTGATGCTGTGCGTGCTGGTCAGGTGGTGACTATTGATGGCTTCCGAGGGCATTTATGGTTCTCTCCTTCAGATGTCGTACAGCAGGAATTAGAAGCTCAGCAAATTGAGTGGCAAAACTCCCGACAAAGTTCGCTAGCGAGTGCTCAGCAAGCCGCAGTCACCTGTGATGGCGTCCATATTCCAGTATTCGCCAATATTGGCGGACCAAAGGATATTGATGATGCGCTAACATCGGGGGCTGAGGGCGTTGGTCTATTTCGGACTGAGTTTCTATTTCAAAACAGTGATGAATTGCCAACTGAGGAAGCGCAATATCAAGTGTATCGTGATATTGCCGCCGCACTTGGTGATAAGCCACTTACGATTCGTAGTTTAGATGTTGGCGGTGACAAGCCTTTAGCCGCTTACCCTATGCCATCGGAAGATAATCCATTTTTAGGTTTGAGAGGGGTGCGGTTGTGCCTTCAACATGAGTCATTGTTTACCGCCCAACTTCGAGCCATTCTGAGAGCCTTTCACGAGCAACCGAATATTCAATTGATGATACCGATGGTGGCTCAGGTTGAAGAAGTGAGAAAAGTAAAAGCGCTGTTGGCGCATAAAGCAAACCAACTCGGCTTGGATGCGACTCATTTGCCTGTCGGTATTATGATTGAAGTACCCGCCGCGGTGTTGAATGCTGATGCGTTAGCCCAAGAAGTCGACTTTTTCTCTATCGGCACCAATGATTTGACTCAATATGTTATGGCTGCCGATCGAGGCAACGCCGCCGTTGCCGAATTGGTGAACTACTTTGAACCATCGGTACTAAAAGCCATTGAACTCACTTGTGCAGCAGGCGATCGCGCGGGCATACCGGTCAGTATGTGTGGCGAGATGGCAGGCGATCCAAATGCCACAGAAACATTGCTTCGCGTGGGGTTACGAAAATTCAGCGCCAGTGCGAGTTTGTTGCCGGGACTAAAAGCGCAGATTCGTCAGTTGTCTGTCGATGTTTAATCGATACCTTTATCGTTAGTACACGTATACCGGCGTGCTTACGCCGGTTTTACTTTTGTAGGAACGCCACTTCTTGGCTTAATACAGCTTCATTTGCTCCTGCAGCCCAAACTTATTAATTTTTCTCCATAAGGTCGTGCGGCCAATTTGCAATGCTTTCGCCATATCATGCATTTTGCCATCACACTGATTCCAAGCCTGAACAATCGCTCTTCTCTCGGCTTCTTCTAACGTGATTACTGGCGTATTTTCTGCGGTATGGCGAGAATTCAGTTTAATGTCTTCAGGAATATCGTTCAGCTTGATTAAGTTGGAACTGCGGTTCAGCAAAATTCGCTCAGTTCGGTTTCTTAGTTCAGAGTTGTTGCCTGACCAACGAAAATTCATCAACGCTTCCAGTGCGACTGGCTCTATCGAGATTGTGACATTGTGTCGGCGTTCATAATGGCTGATAAGCTGCTGGACGAGAAATTCAATGTCTTCTTTACGCTTTCGTAGTGGTGGAATATGCAGCTCGTTCGAGGAGATTTCATAATAAAGTTGCCGACCAAATGAGCGCTGAGTGACATACTCGCTGATCTCTGAAGCGGTGCTCGTAATAAGTTGAAAGTCTACGGGGATTAATCGCAAACTGTCGCTGCGGCTGACGAGCCCAGTTTTTAACAACTTAAGTAGCACGGCTTGTAAATCGGGCGACAGATATTCCACCTTTTCCAAAAAGAGCGTACCGCCATGGGCGAGTTCAAACTTAGAGGGCATGCCTTGTCCCTCGTCGTATCCCAGGGTTTCTTTGACCAGTTGCTCTGTATTGATGGAGCGGCAGTTGAGCGTAATGAACGGCCCTTCTTTGTAGGTGCTTTCGTTATGAATCGCCATGGCGAGAGTAGCTTTTCCTACGCCTTCTTCACCCGTAATTAGAATCGGTGATTTGGACTTTATGGCCCGCTTTGCCACGGTAATGACGTGCTTCATTTTTCGTGAAATGACAGGCAAAGTGCTGAATGTATAGCGCGCACTGCCACCTATTTGTTGTTGAGCAAGTTCGCGAATTTTATCGATAGGGTGCAAGAACAATAAGTGTGTGCCGTCGTTGAGTGGACGCAAGGTAATTATCGCTTCAACAAACTCGCCACGAACCTCTACCGTTGTGAGTTTGCGGTTGATGCTTGCACCCGACTCAATACTATTGAGGACATTTGGCGGGAAACGTAAAACAGAAAAGACTTCTTTATCCAAAACCTGACTGGCTTCAATGTTTAACAAACGCTCTGATTGATGATTTACCATGGTGATACGGCTTTCTTCATCCCAGGCCAGAAGGCCGTCATCCATGCATTCTAGTGTTGCGTTGTGAGCACAAGTGAGGCGGTTAATGTTTTCTTGTTCCGACTGAATATGGATTTGCAAACTGACTTCTTTCGCGCTCGACGCGATGATGACTAAGTTTTCTTTCTTATAGGTTTCTGCTTTTTTGAAAAGGCATGTTGTGCCGCGTAACTTGCCAAACTGGTCGAAAACAGGCGCTGCTACAGAGGCATAAGAATGTAAGTGGCGATTGAAATGTTCTGCTGCGAAAACTTCACTCGGGATATGAGTACTAATACAGAGATTGACCGCATTTGTGCCAATTTTTCCTTCAGATAGAAAACAGCCTTGTTTAATGCCGAGCGCCTGCATCTCTTGCTGCATAGAGTCATGTCCCACAACAGATAGAACGCAGCCGTTGCCGTCAGTCACCATCAATAGCAGGTCTTCGTCCCCTAGCATGTCGTAAGTGTCTTCAAGTACGGTCGTGGCGCATTCGATGAGGTGCTCGTTGCGTTTCATCAGAGATGAGAAGGTAAATCCAGAGGCAATGTGTGGCTTTGACCAGGTGTAAGGACTGCATTGCTTTATGCAACGCTCCCACGACTCAAGTACGGGAGTGCGGGAAAATTCTGGAGATACCCAATGGTGTTTCTGGAAAAACTCCCATTTGGTTTTAGTGTCTTCGATTGAAAGCATGCCATACCGTTTCAATACCAGCGATAGATTGGTCTGATATTACAGAGACATACGAATATGGACTGTGATGGCTTTCACGCACGTCATACAGAAAGGATACGCAAAGAAAAGAGGCTAGTAGAGAAGGCGTTCCTTGCCGGAGGTTGGGTTAAAAAGGGCTGTCTTTGCCCAGTTCGTTACAGATCTCGACAATGGCGAGCGAGAGACCTGATTTTATTATTTGTTGCTGGCGTTGAAGTTGGAGTTGATAAAACTCAAGGTCGATGTCGTCATCAGGTTCGTTGACTTCTAATTGCACCATGCCCATTTTCTTTACCAGGTGCAGCTTTTTGATTGGCTCTAGAATATTTGGATCAGTGAACTCGTAGTCGGATGCATCGCTATTGAGTCGGTTTTTAAGCTTAATGATGTCTTCAATATCATGATAAATATCGTCTGGGAGTACGCCTAAGCCAAATAGGAGTTTCAAACGAACGGAGAGATCGCCCAGCGGTCCGGAGTCTTGCAGTAGGGGACCAACAACCGATTGCACGGCGAAGTTATCTTTACGAAAGATCCTTTGTATTAGCCCGTCGATGGAATCGTTGAACACATCGACTGCTGCAATAAAAAAGCCTCGTACCGATGGCGCGCTGTTTAATCGTTCAATGATCTCGGTTTCGTTGATGTTATCTGCCATATACTGAGTAACTGTTTAAAATTATATTTATGGGGAGCAGAGCTCCCCTTGATTCGATTAAAGCTGGTGGTAAATCACTTCGATTTGAGCCACTTCAACACTGTCTTCAGCCAGGCCAGTGTACGTTGCTAGCGTTTTCTTTACGCCCACGGCTTTTAATGAGGTTTGTAATTCCACCGCTTGTGGGTCGGTGTCGTTAGTGTACTTCAAGGCAGCGGCAATGCCTTTCAAAAGTGTTTTATTTTCAGTGCTATACTCGATTGTACCGAGTAATGGCTTCACTAATCTATCATTTGCACCCAATTTACGAATTGGTTGTCGTCCAACGCGATCCACTTCATCCACTAAATATGGGTTGGCGAAGCGACCTAGAATCTTTTCGATGTAAGCGTTGTGCATATCACGGTCGAAGCCGTAACGACGAATCAACACTTCGCCACTTTCGTGCATTGCTTGTTTTACTTCGGCATGAATGCTTGGGTCTTCAATTGCTTCACGAATGGTACGGTGCCCTTTCAAACAACCTAAATAAGCGGTAATGCAGTGACCTGTGTTTAGGGTGAACAGCTTACGTTCGACAAAGGCCATTAGGTTGTTGGTTCTTTCCATGCCAGCTATGTCAGGGATATCGCCCTTAAACTGTTGCTCATCCACAATCCATTCACTAAAGCTTTCTACCGTGACTTCTAGTGGATCATCGTTGGCGGCTTCTGCTGGTGGCACGATGCGGTCTACCGCTGAATCAACAAAGCCAACCAACTCGTCTGCCTTTGTGTGCAGTGATTCATCCAAGTGTTTGTACACCTCACCTTTTAGGTGTGTGGTACCACGCACCATATTTTCACAGGCGATGATGTTAAGTGGAGCGTCATTGCCAGCTTCAAAACGTTTGGCGATGCCTTTCGCGATGGTTTTCGCGATGATATCTAATACGTTTGGACCGACCGCAGTGGTAACTAAATCGGTTTTGACGATGCGATCAATCACGTCATCACTGGCTGAGTTTACCGCTGTGACGTGGGTAACAGTGTCGATTTGGCACTCGGTGCCCACGACTTTCACTTTGTATTCTTGTTTGTGGCTGAGCTGGTCTACCAACGGCGCATCAACGTCAGCGAAAGTGACCTCGACTTCTGCGTCTGCTAAGAGTTTACCGATGAAACCACGACCGATGTTACCTGCACCAAAATGAACTGCGTTTTTCATAATTCTTACCTACCAATATCTGAAAATGTTGACTTACGAAACTAGGGTGAGGCCAACCGCATAGGGGGTGACAGCTGACCTCATTTGCCTCAGGAGCAAATTAAAGGAGTAATTAAGCCGCTTGTTGACCGCCAAGGATGTTCAGAATCTCTTCCACATCGTTGGTGCTGGTTAGCTTCTCAATTGCTTCCGGCTCATCGAGCGCGTTCGTAATGGTGGTGATCACCTGGATGTGCTCATCGTTCTTAGCGGCAATGCCGATAACCAGTTTCGCGACATCGTCGTCATCTTCAGTAAATTGGATACCCGATGGGTATTGGCAGATTACAATGCCTGTTTTCTTCACGCGGTCTTTCGCTTCTACGGTGCCATGAGGAACCGCGATAGACTCGCCAAGGTAAGTTGGAACCAACGCTTCACGCTCAAACATCGCGTCTACGTATTCTGGTTCTGCGTAGCCAAGTTCAACCAATTTGTTGCCTGCAAAGCGAATGGCTTCTTCTTTGTTGGCTGCTTTCAAACCTAGGTGAATGTTTTCACGCTGGATTTGGAACACCGACGTTTGCTGTGGCTCGAAGTTGTCGTCGTTTGCTGCCACGAGCGACACTTTTACCATTTGGTCGTCATTGGCTGCGGATTGGTTTTGTGCTGCTAGTAGTTTGGTGACTAGCTGGTTGTACATTTCGCTGTCTAGGAAGTTAGTCAATGAAATGTGGTGTGCATTTGGAGCATGCTTACGTGCACGATCTGTTAAGTCTTTATGAGTAATCACGATATCTGCACTCTCTGGTAAGCTGTTAATGGCAAGGTTGGTTACGTGGATGTTCAGACCTGCGTCTTGAACCTTTTTACGTAGCATGCTCGCGCCCATTGCACTCGAGCCCATGCCCGCATCACAAGCGACAATGATGCTTTGTACTGTCGCTAGGTCTACGTCACCTTTGCTTTGGCTATTTACCACCGCATCGTTTTTAGATGCAGATTTCATGTCTTTCATTTGTGATGTTGCTTTTTCTAGTGCTGCTTCATCACCGTCTTCCTCTGTTGACGTTTGTGTCTTCATTAGTAGTGCTGCTACGGCGAATGACACACCTGTTGCTGCTGCGATAGAGGCAAGAACGCCAACAATTGAGCCTTTCTGAGTCATCAACAAGATTGCAAAGATTGAACCTGGTGATGCTGGAGAAACGATGCCCGCGTTAAACATGGTTAGAACGAACACGCCAGTCATACCACCTGCAATAGCCGCAAGGATCAGACGTGGGTTCATTAGAATATACGGGAAGTAAATCTCGTGAATGCCACCGAAGAAATGGATGATGGATGCACCGCCAGCCGTTTGGCGAGCCGTACCTTTGCCAAACACCATGTAAGCCAGCAGGATACCCAAGCCCGGACCAGGGTTCGCTTCGATCAAGAAGAAGATCGATTGACCAGTCTCTGACGCTTGCTGAATACCCAGTGGAGAGAAGATGCCGTGGTTGATCGCGTTATTTAGGAACAGGATCTTCGCTGGCTCAACAAAAATAGAAGTCAGTGGCAGAAGGTGCGCTGAAACAAGGAAGTTTACGCCAGCTGCCAATGCGCCTGAAAGCACTTTGACAAATGGGCCGATAAGGAAGAAAGCCAGAATGGCGCACAGCATACCGATGATGCCCGCAGAGAAGTTGTTGACCAACATCTCGAAGCCGCTTTTTACTTTACCGTCGATGTAGTTATCGAATTTTTTGATTGCCCAGCCACCCATTGGGCCAACCATCATCGCGCCCATAAACATTGGGATGTCGGTACCGACAATCACACCCATGGTAGTGATTGCACCAACGACCGCGCCGCGATCGCCGCCCACTAATTTACCACCGGTGTAACCGATCAGTAGTGGCAGCAAGTAAGTGATCATAGGACCAACCATGGAAGCTAACGTCTCATTTGGTAGCCATCCGGTTGGGATAAATAGAGCAGTGATAAAGCCCCACGCGATAAACGCGCCGATGTTAGGCATTACCATGTTTGACAGAAAACGACCAAAATTTTGTATCTTGATCTTGGCATCTGGTGATATCATAACAATTCCCCGTTCGATGTTCTGATGAATATGTTGTCGTAAACGGTTCGCCAAAACCGCTTGTTTGATTGCTTAGTACCCAATCAATTTACCACACATTTTCCAATGGGAACTGACGACGGGTTTTTCGTGATCAACCCCCGCATTTCTTCGGATGAAAAGCATTTTTTAAGTGATGATGATCAATTAATTGATATGTAACTTAATAACAGAAAATGACTTTCAAATCTGTCAATAAAAATATTAGTGATCAATTCGATCTTCTGACAAATATAAAATTAAAATTCATTGTGATTAAGATCACCTTTAATTTCTTTTTCAACTCAAATTAAATACTCGAAATGTTCAATGTCACATTTTGTTTGACGTTAGGTTTGATTGAAAATGTGATCTATGACCATTTTGAGGTTTTGTGAAAGTTTATAACGTGAACGTTTGTGCGATGTTGGCGTTTTGTGGATTAAAGCTTGAGATGACTGGCCTTTTTGCGATGAGTTTAACTAAACACTTTGTTTTTAATGTCTTATGGGTAAATAACGCATCACGCTGCTCGCGTTGTGTTGTTTAGAGCGATTTTGAGCAGCGCGATACCTCCGACGACGGTTAATGGTTCAGAGCTAAATACTCGCGCGCGTTTCCACTGCCCATGTAACGTGCAAGCGTTTTCTCAGGCACATCGCGTAAATCCACCATAATCAATCCATCCAGTGCGTTGTTAAACGCCGGATCGACGTTAAAACACACCAACTTACCATTCAAACTCAAATATTGGCGCAGTAATACCGGAACGCCTTTGCCTTCGTCAATTCGAGCGATCACGCGAGATAGCAACTGTAAATCTCCCAATGCGGTTAGCATGCTGGTATTCCAGTTTAAGTTGGTTTCTGGCAGTGGGTTTGACGGAGTGACGTATTCGGCGCAGTCGTTGTCGCAGTGATGTAGGGTCATCGATTGTGCCAGCAACTGACGCGCGGTATGGCTGTAATCGTTGCTGATGCTCACTGGGCCAAACAAGTGCGTGTATTCGGGATGTTGATGGACAAAAGTCGCTATGCCTTTCCAGAGTAAGAGTAGGGCACTCATGCTTTTTTGATATTGCTCGGCAATCACAGAACGACCCATTTCAATCGACTTACCCATTTGATCGAGAAAGCGTTGGTCATAGTTGAACAATGTGCGCGAATACAATCCTTCTACGCCATATTTCGCCAATAATTGATCAACTAATCCAAGACGGTAAGCACCTACCATACATTGGTTCTCACGATCCCACACAAATAGGTGCAGGTAATCATGATCGAAATGATCGATGTCTATCGCTTGCCCGGTCCCTTCGCCAACTTGACGGAAATTATGTTCTCGCAAGCGGCCAATTTCATGCAGGAGAGATGGGATCTGCTGCGCGCTGGCGCAATATACGTCGAACTCGCCACTTTGAAGCAATTGGGTTTCTGACGGTAAGCTGTGCAGCTCTTCAAGCAATTGGCCTATGGGTAACCCTGCCGCAATAGGTAAGAGAGCATTGTCTGAGACCGTTTGCTGAGTGGCACTTACATCGCGGTTAAGCAGGTAGGTGTTAAGCCTCAGATAATTGACGATCTGATCATCATTGAGGTTATTGAGTTCTTTAAACTTGATTGCTTGCCCAAAGGACAACTCAATGGTTTTTGCGCTCTTGTTGAGCAGCTCTCTTCCTAACATCAAGGTGCGTAAAAGAGGGTGGATTTTACCTGCCATGTAGAAGCGTTTTGAGTTCTGCCCACGAATGAAGACGGGAACAGTGGCGGCTTTGTTCTTACGAATTAACGCACTGACACTGCGGCTCCATTCTTTGTCTTCTAAACGCTGTTGTTTGGCATCCACTAACTGCGACACTTCACCCGCAGGGAAAACCAATAACAAGCCGCCATTCGCAAGGTGTTTGTTGGCTGCTCTGAGGGCCTTCATATTCGATTTGACGGCGTCTTTGCCTTCGAATACGTCGACACCAATAAAAAGTTGGTCGAGCTCTGGTACGGTTTTTAGGTACTGATTCGCTAAAATTTGGATATCGTCTCGTATCATCAATAGTAGCTCGGCGAGAATCACGCCTTCAACACAACCGAGAGGGTGATTCGCCACAATGACGGTTGCGCCTTGCTTTGGCACTGCGTCGAGCGAACCATGGGCAATGCGATAGTCGATCCCCAAAATATCCAGCGTAAATCGCAAGAAAGTTTTGGTATCCGCATTCACGGGGCGTTGGGCGTAGAATTTATCGAGCTGACTTAAACCCGTTGCCCATTCTGCAACGTTTTCACCAATACCGAACGGCGTTTTACGAGGGAGACGAAAAGGGGTTGAACTATCCATATTTACCTCAGCATACAAGTGGCTGATCGGATAGTAGAAATTACAGATGACAGTTCAGAGGCAAATCCATGAGCCTTTGGTGACAAACTGGTGAAGCTTTGTTGACCAAAGGCGAGGGGATAGGGACGTATTAGCGTTACGTTTTGTCGCCAGCAAACATCAGGATACTCAGAGAGTTGAGCGTTTCACCGAGACTTTCTAGTGAGCTCAAGACCTGTTTGGTCGGCTCATTATCTAGCAGAATGCGACCATCAAAGCGTTTCCCTTCGCATTGATCTTCATCGCACATACCCGCTTGGGGGGCTTGTGTTGAGTTGTCATCCATTACTAAGTCGTCAGTACTCAAACAAGCCGTTGAGACAAATAATCCGCTCAGAACTACCAGCCATTTTATTTTCAACATAATCTTAAAAACCATAATGAAACACTGTTCAATTGTAATTTATTCTATTCACCATTTCGAACGACATGACAAAAACTTGGCTTTAGGTCGCCATTTTCTGGCCATAGTTGAGCTATGTTATCGATACGACGAATTGTTACTTTTGGCGAAATTAGGAGGATGAATGGAGAAGATTTCCAATAAAGCGTCAATATGGCTCGGGCTGTGTCTGATAATTGGTTTAGGAGTATTGGGCTTTTTTATTCAGCAAACGGCAGTCAAATACAAAGCCTATGAACGAGTGGTAACGGTGAAGGGATTGTCTGAACGAGAGTACTCTGCCGATACAGTGATCTGGCCAATTCAGTTCACCTTAGCGAGTAATGATATGGGGGCTATGTTTGATGACATCGATCAGCAAACGCGTTTGATTCTGGATTTCTTAAGTGCCAAAGGGCTCCCTGAAACGAGCGTTTCCCTTTCTTCTCCTGCTGTCATTGACCGAAAAGCACAGCAATACGGGAGTGAGCAAGATATCGAGTTTCGTTATTTAGCCTCGCGGACCGTTACGGTTTATAGTCAAAGTGTCGATGTGGTTCGAGCGGCAATTAATGAGATTGGTGAGCTAGGAAAACAAGGCGTACTGCTGAATCAGGACCCGTACGCGAACCGCATTGAGTACAGCTTTACTAAGCTAAATGATGTAAAGCCAGACATGATCGAAGAGGCGACCAAAAACGCCCGCGAAGTGGCGCAAAAGTTTGCGAAAGACTCACAGAGTTCACTGGGTAAGATCAAACGTGCCACGCAAGGGCAGTTCTCGATTTATGACCGAGATAGCAACACGCCTTACATTAAGAAAGTACGAGTGGTCTCAACCGTTCAGTATTACTTATCGGATTAAAATAATAGTCAAAAAGCCGCTCACACGATGAGCGGCTTTCGATAAGACGAGAGCTATAGGATAGGATTAATATCTTGCTCTGTATGCTCACCTTCGACCACATCAACAGGTGTGTAATGTTGATAAATCAGGAAGCCATCTTCTGATGTTTCATGGTTATCTGGTGTATCAACATACGCGCTACAGGTGTACCCAATACTGTAGGTGCCTGGGCCAATGTAACCAAACTCGTAGCTGTAGGTTGTATTACCTTCTTCGTCTTGCGATTCATTCACGTTAGCTACTGCAACTGGCGCTTGGAGTGGCTCCATCGCGCCCATATCGCCCATGGTTGAGCGATCCATCGAACCTGCGTAAAGATAGACTGAGTGAACGGCAGGAACGTCATTTATTGCATTTGATGCTGCACTGTCTGCTTCACACGCTTGATACTGAATTTCGCTGACTTCACCACCGATATGACCTGATTCTGATGCGTTTACTAAGCTTACCGCATTAGAGTTCATGTTCATGTAATCTTTGCCTGTTGGATCTGCCAGGCCTTTACGCAAATCAAACTCGACAACATAGCTATTATGACCAGTATGAACTTTTACATACTGACCTTTTTGCGAAAACTTCAAGCGACCTTGATCGCTCGTATCTGGTTTAAAACCAAAACAGCTGCCTCGGCTAGGCACAACTAAGCCTTTGATGTTGCCGTCTGTCTTCTCTACGTATGACAGCGTTGTATCGTTTAATTGTTTGCCGTCTTTAGCGTACACACACATAGCATAATCACCAGGAGCGATGTCTTGCTCGCTAATGATCGTTTTAGCGTTACTTCCCTGATATTCCATTAGATCAACTTGGTGTAGTGCTCCATTGTCACTAACATCTAACAGAATATGTTCTCCAGTTTGTTCGCCAGTTTCTGGGGCAAATGGTACAAGGACAACATCTTTAAACGCTAAGACGACTTTGTTGGCATCGTCGACAGGCGCATCGGAAACGCTGAGAGAAAAAGTGGCTGCTTCTGTATCGGATGAAGAGTCGTCGCTACCACAGCCCGTCAATAAAAGACCGCCTGAGATGGCAAGTAAAGGGTAGGTATATTTTTTCATTATGACCTCTTGTTTACACTGCTGATAAATGTAAAAGGCTAGTCTCAAAGTCGAGAAATGATGTCATTGTATTGTGATAGAGAGGTCAATCTTCAATGGCGCTATATACAAGTCCTTTTTTATAAAACTAAGTTCTTAACTGTGATGAGGGGAGTTTGATGATAGTCAAGCTGGCTTCGTTCTTATGAGCGTAAGTTAGTATGACTTATTGCTAGAAGGAATTAGTATCATGGCATACAAGCACTTTATTAGAGAACTACTGGGTTTAGCGATTGTTGTCTCTGTCGTCTTTGGCGTATTAGGCGTGATGTTAGAGCTCTTTGCACTGACGGCACTTTGGGAGCATCAGCAAACGATAGCCGATGTTTTCTTCCATGAATCTCTCTACTTCATCGTATTTTTAATTCCACCATATTTCCTCTGGAAGTTGATTAACCGTCCTGAATTGGTTTCTGCTGACCAAGCTTATTTGGCAATGAAGTTAGAGGCTGAAAGTCGACAATGAGTCGATTTAGTGAGTAATGAAAAGAAGAGGCTATGAGAAAACATTAGCCTCTTTTCTATCTGATTCGTGGGCAAAGTATTCGTTGCTTTATTGATTAAAAAGCTGCTTCTATTGTGCCTTTGAACGTACGATCGAGATAATCACGAATTGCTTGAGATTGGTAAATAGAAACGAATTTTTTATACGCTTCATTATTTTTGTCTGCGTCACGAGTAGCGATGACCATGACGGCCAGCGGTGCGTCTTTTGCTTCAAGATAGATACTTTGTTTCTTCGGGTCTAAACCAGAAGACATTACGTAGTTCATTGTGATCGCAGCCGCGTCTACATCATCCAATGTTCGTGGTAACTGGGCGGCATCTACCTCGACAAATTCAAACGACTTTGCGTTTTTTGTAATATCAGTTAGGGCGGATTTGTGGCCAACACCTTGTTTAAGCTCAATTAAACCTGCATCGGCGAGTAGCAATAGACCACGACCACCATTAGTTGGATCGTTTGGAATTGCTATGCGTGCATTGTTTGGAAGCTCTTGTAATGAGCGATACTTGTTAGAATAAAGCCCCATGCGCATCAGAATGGATTGACCAATCGACACTAATTGGGCGTCATGACTATTGTTGAAGTTGTCTAAAAATGGTTGGTGCTGATAGCTGTTAATGTCGATGCTACCATCACTAAGCGCGGCATTGGGTGTCACGTAATCAGAAAACTCGATGACTTCTACATTCAAGCCTTGCTTCGCTGCTTCCTTCGCTACTGCTTCAACTACTTGAGCATGAGGCCCTACGGTTGCTCCCACTTTTATGATAGAGCCATCTTTTTCTCCACAAGCACTTAAGCCAACTACTGCCGTGAGAACCAAAGCTAGTTTCTTTAGGTGACGAATACTTTTCATTGTAACTCCATTTTTGTTTTAGACGTCCATACGTTTACATGTCCATCCTATCAGAAGTCGAAAAAGGGTCAATGGTTTAAATAGCGAGCAGACATTTTGTTTCTACGACTATATAGAAAGCTTGGTAATAAGCGAAAAGAAAGAGGGGGTAGAACCGAGGAAGGTAATAAGTTTGAAGTTGTTGATGAGATGAGCAACGAATTACTACACCCACAACTGTACCCAAAGTCAGCAGACACAAAAAAGGCGTAGTAGGTACTAACCTGCTACGCCTTTCGAAATTTGGTGGCCCCTCCCAGACTTGAACTGGGGACCAATCGATTATGAGTCGACTGCTCTAACCACTGAGCTAAGGGGCCTTAATAGGACAACGATTATAGGGGAAGCGTTGCAAGGTGTCTAGATACCAACTGGGGCAATTGCGCTTAGTTTTTATCCACTTAGCACAGTAGATAATAAAAAAGGTGACCTAAAGTCACCTTTTTTTGATTTCTAAAGCTTATATGCGCTGCGTTTATTCGTCTAGGAAGCTGCGCAGAGTCTCTGAGCGGCTTGGGTGACGAAGTTTACGTAGTGCTTTTGCTTCGATCTGACGGATACGCTCACGAGTAACGTCGAACTGCTTACCAACTTCTTCTAGAGTATGGTCAGTGTTCATGTCGATACCAAAGCGCATACGAAGTACTTTCGCTTCACGTGGTGTTAGACCTGCAAGCACGTCTTTTGTTGCCACTTTAAGACTAGTTGCAGTTGCAGAATCTAGCGGCAGTTCTAGCGTTGTATCTTCGATAAAATCACCTAGATGCGAATCTTCGTCGTCACCGATTGGTGTCTCCATTGAGATAGGCTCTTTAGCGATTTTCAGAACTTTGCGAATCTTGTCTTCTGGCATCTGCATGCGCTCAGCCAGTTCTTCCGGTAGTGGCTCACGACCCATCTCTTGCAGCATTTGACGAGAGATACGGTTTAGCTTGTTGATCGTTTCGATCATGTGTACCGGGATACGAATCGTACGTGCTTGGTCCGCGATTGAACGAGTGATTGCCTGACGGATCCACCAGGTTGCGTAAGTCGAGAACTTGTAACCACGACGGTATTCGAACTTATCTACCGCTTTCATCAGACCGATGTTACCTTCCTGGATAAGATCCAAGAACTGTAGGCCACGGTTGGTGTATTTCTTCGCGATAGAAATTACAAGACGCAAGTTCGCTTCAACCATCTCTTTCTTCGCACGGCGAGCTTTTGCTTCACCGATAGACATACGACGGCTGATGTCTTTAATGTTCTGTACGTTTAGAGAAGTCTCTTCTTCAATCATTTTTAGCTTAGCGATTGAACGACGGATTTCTTCTTCGTTACGTTTGATCTTTTCAGCGTATGGCTTGTCTGAAGCAAGAACTTCATCCAACCAAGCTTCACTTGATTCATTACCAGTGAACAGCGCGATGAATGATTTCTTCGGCATTTTGCCGTATTCAACCACAGACTTCATGATCAGGCGTTCTTGAGTACGAACGCGATCCATAGCAGTACGCAGTTCATTCACTAGGTGATCAAACTGTTTAGGCGTTAGACGAAACTCGCGGAATACGTCTAGCATCATTTCATTAGCAACGGTTGCTTTCGGGCTGTTATAGCCGTACTCGTTGATTGCTAATTGAAGATTTTGATAGGTGCTGCGTAGTTGGTTGAATTTCTCTAGCGCTAATTCTGGATCGATACCTACATCTTCTTCAGAATCATCTGAATCGTCATCGCTATCTTCGTCGTCATCAACGTCTTCATCGTCTTCTTCTTCTTCTAACTGAGATTCAGTCAGTTCAGAACCGATGTGTGTTGCTGTTGGGGCAGCGGTGTCGTCAGCATCTGGGTCTACAAAACCTGAAATAAGGTCAGTAAGACGCAGTTCTTCAGCTTGAACTTTGTCAAATTGCTCAAGAATGTACGGAATCGTACCTGGGTATTCAGCAACAGACGATTGAACTTGGTTAATACCTTCTTCAATACGTTTTGCGATGTCGATTTCGCCTTCGCGAGTTAGAAGTTCGACAGTACCCATCTCACGCATGTACATACGTACTGGGTCTGTTGTACGACCAATCTCACTCTCTACGCTAGACAGTGCAGCGGCTGCAGCTTCGGCTGCATCTTCATCGGTAATATTTGTGTCATCGTTCAGTGCTAAATCATCAGCATCAGGAGCAGTTTCTACTACCTTAATGCCCATGTCGTTGATCATCTGAATGATGTCTTCTACCTGTTCTGAATCTACGATTTCAGCAGGTAGGTGGTCATTTACTTCGGCGTAGGTCAGATAGCCTTGTTCCTTGCCTTTAATAACAAGTGACTTTAGCTGTGACTGCGGATTGTGATCCATAGACGGTATCCAACTTCGTAATCTGGTGAAGGAATCAGTATGCGAAATGCAAACCACTTACTATAACAAATTAAATCGTTGCTGACTAATTAAACAGGGTTACGCTTTTAAATCTAGCATAAGTGCTAGCAGCTCCCTTTTCTCTTCGGCTGATAAACCGACACTTCTTGCTTTGGCCTGCAGGTTTTCAATTTGTTTTTCTACGCACTGGGCAATAATTTTATCCAGTGAGTCTAAAAATATTTCTTCTTGGTTGTCCTCATCGAGTGGAATGTCCCAACTCGCGAGACGAGACAGAAGGGTCTCATTTTGGCTGTTTCGCCAATGCTCTAATAATTGGCCTGTGTTGATATGGGGATGCGCTTGGCATTTATCAAGTACATCAACAAATAAACTTAGACCAGGAATGGGTAAATCTCTAACGCTAGTTAGATCTGGCACCATACTTACGTATTGTGGGTTTTGAATCAGTAACGCGATCACTTCTCGCATCGGCGTTCGCTTGATTTCTTTATGAGGTTGAGGCCTTTTATCCTCTTTACCTTGTTTTGAAATTAGCTGCTGTAGTTGGCGTTCATCAACCAAACCCAAACGGCGGCCAAGCAGTTCTCTCAAGTATAGTCTTAAAGTGCCGCCAGGGACTTTGTCGATGAGAGGAACAGCAAGGGTACTCAGTTTTGCCATGCCTTCTTTCGTGCTCATATCGACTTGCTGAGTCAATGAGCTGAACATGAATTCAGACAAGGGCATCGCATTAGACACTTGTTGTTCAAATGCTTGTTTTCCGTTTTGTCGGATATAAGAGTCGGGATCTTCTCCATCCGGCAAAAACATGAATTTTAACTGGCGACCATCAGTTAGGTAAGGCAATGCATTTTCCATGGCACGCCACGCGGCTTCACGACCTGCGCGGTCACCGTCGTAACAACATACGACAGTGCTTGTTTGCCTGAATAATACTTGCAAGTGATCGCCCGTTGTAGAGGTACCCAATGAGGCAACGGAATAATCTACGCCATATTGAGCAAGCGCGACAACATCCATATAGCCTTCAACCACTAAAATTTGTGGTGGCTCACGGTACGCTTGTAGTACTTCATAAAGGCCATACAATTCTTTACCTTTATGAAATATCGGGGTTTCGGGTGAGTTGAGATATTTCGGTGTCCCATCACCTAATACTCGACCACCAAAGCCTATTACTCGGCCGCGTCTGTCTCGAATAGGAAACATCACTCGACCACGGAATCGGTCGTAGCGGTTGCCTTTATCGTTTTCAATCAACATGCCGCCTGTGACGAGCATGTCTTGGTTTTCTTTATTCTGGCCAAAGTTCTTACGAACTAAATCCCATTCATCAGCCACATAGCCGATGCCAAACTTCTGGACGATTTCACCAGACAGGCCGCGATCTTTTAGATACTCAATCGCCACTTTACTTGCTGGCTGCTTGAGTTGGTTACGATAAAATTGAGCAATGCTGCCCATTAAGTCGTATAGATTACGTTTTTCACTGCTGCTTGCTTGTGGGCCTGACTGGAACGAACCATTACCGCCGCTACGTTGTTCGCGAGGAACATCTAAGCCCAAGTATGAAGCGAGTTCTTCAATGGCTTCGACGAATTCTAGCCGGTCGAATTCCATCAAAAAGTCGATGGCATTTCCGTGCGCACCACAACCAAAACAATGGTAGAACTGTTTTTCTTGACTGACGCTGAATGACGGCGTCTTTTCGTTGTGGAACGGGCAGCATGCGCCGTAGTTTTTGCCTTTTTTCTTAAGTTTCACACGTGCGTCGATGATATCGACAATATCAAGTCGAGCTAGAAGGTCATCGATAAAACTGCGAGGGATGTGTCCAGCCATAAAACCTAACAAAAAAAGAAGATGATGAGTGGAGTGAATGCTTTAAAAGAATAAGCGTGTTGCTCACTTATTTCATTCCATTCATCCAGATACAAACAAGCCGTGCGTTCCAAAGGATAGCACGGCTTGCTGCAATTGGGTGGGGTATCTTAAGCCAGTTTAGCGCGAACTAAACCGCTTACTTTACCCATATCTGCGCGCCCTTGAATTTGCGGTTTCAGAACGCCCATTACTTTGCCCATGTCTTGCATGCCAGCTGCGCCAGATTCAGCAATCGCGTTCTCGATAAGAGCCGCTACTTCTTCGTCTGTCAGTGGTTGAGGCATAAAGTCCTCAAGAACGGTAATTTCTGCTTGTTCCGCATCAGCAAGATCTTGACGACCCGCTGCTTCATACTGCGCTACAGAGTCGCGACGTTGTTTAACCATTTTGGTCAATACCGCAAGAATGTCGTCATCGTTCAGAGTGATCTGCTCGTCAACTTCACGTTGCTTGATTGCTGATAGGGCTAAACGAATAGTACCAAGGCGCAATTTGTCCTTGGCTTTCATCGCTAATTTTTGCTCTTCTTTGAGTTGATCAATCAGAGCCATAACTAAATTCCTTTTGGAGCTCAGTTATTAGTACAGGCGAACGCGACGAGCGTTTTCGCGAGCTAGCTTCTTAGCGTGACGCTTTTGAGCTGCTGCTTTAGCGCGTTTGCGAACTGTAGTTGGTTTTTCGTAGTGCTCACGACGACGCACTTCAGAAAGGATACCTGCTTTTTCGCAAGAGCGCTTGAAACGACGTAGAGCAACGTCGAACGGTTCGTTTTCACGTACTTTAACTACTGGCATATGCCTTTCACCTCAGGGGTTATTCGTTAACGCTGGCATTCAACAGACCAAATCACAATTGTTTGGTCTCTTACCAGCTTGATCAAAAATGGTGCGGAATTTTAATCCGATCACAACTACTTTGTAAAGCCTTTTGTCGATTATTGTCTGTACAAAATTTGTTTGCAGCACCAAGGCGAGGTAATATGACGCCCAAATTTCCTCTATACAGAAAGCATACTGAGAAAACCATGCGCATTATCGGTATTGAAACCTCTTGTGACGAGACTGGCATCGCGATTTATGATGATGAAAAAGGTCTGCTGTCACACAAGCTTTACAGCCAAGTAAAACTGCACGCAGATTACGGTGGTGTGGTGCCTGAGTTGGCTTCACGTGACCATGTAAAGAAAACCATTCCTCTTATTAAAGAGGCACTAAAAGAAGCGAACTTAACTTCGAAAGACATTGATGGTGTCGCGTACACCGCGGGGCCGGGTCTCGTTGGTGCACTATTAGTGGGCGCTACTATTGGTCGCAGTATTGCTTATGCTTGGGGAGTGCCAGCGGTACCTGTTCATCATATGGAAGGTCACCTGTTGGCTCCAATGCTGGAAGATAACCCACCGCCATTCCCGTTTGTGGCAGTGTTGGTGTCGGGTGGTCACTCGATGATGGTTGAAGTGAGAGGCATCGGTGAGTACAAAATTTTGGGTGAGTCGATTGATGATGCGGCGGGCGAAGCGTTTGATAAAACAGCGAAGCTAATGGGGTTGGATTACCCAGGCGGCCCGCTGTTGTCTAAACTGGCAGAAAAAGGCACGCCGGGTCGCTTTAAGTTCCCGCGCCCAATGACTGATCGCCCTGGCTTGGATATGAGTTTCTCTGGCCTGAAAACCTTTACAGCAAATACGATTGCTGCGAATGGCGATGACGAGCAAACTCGCGCAGACATCGCTCTGGCATTTGAAGAAGCCGTGTGTGCAACATTGGCGATTAAATGTAAACGCGCGCTTGAGCAAACAGGTATGAAGCGTATTGTTATTGCTGGTGGTGTGAGTGCTAACCGTCGTTTACGTGCAGAGTTAGAGAAGCTAGCGAAGAAAGTTGGCGGCGAGGTTTACTACCCACGAACTGAGTTCTGTACGGATAATGGTGCGATGATCGCTTACGCTGGTATGCAGCGTTTGAAGAATGGTGAAGTGGCCGATATGTCGGTAGAGGCTCGCCCACGTTGGCCGATTGACCAACTGACGCCAGTCGCTTAATCAAACTTATGCGGTAGGTTTGAAATAGATTCACTACGATAAAGGTCTCTGCTCATCAGAGGCCTTTATTTTTAGCTATTCAATGAAAAGCTTCGTTTACATTCTGACTGATGCGAGCAGTTCGGTATCGTTTCAGTGATAGGATGATGCGGAAGAATAAGAAATGGATATAACAATGAACAAGTTTGAAATTGAAGGTCAGCAACTTGCTTACCTTGATAAAGGTGATGGTCCAGTATTACTGTTTGGTCACAGTTATTTGTGGGATAGCCAAATGTGGGCGCCACAAATTGAAGCTTTAAGCCAGTCATATCGTTGTATTGTGCCAGATTTGTGGGCACATGGTGAGTCAGAAGCGGCCCCTGCATCGACACAGTCATTGGTTGATTATGCACAACATATGTTGGCGTTGATGGATCATTTGGACATTGAAGAGTTTTCGGTGGTGGGCTTATCTGTTGGCGGCATGTGGGGAGCGGAACTGACGGCTCAAGCACCGCAACGTGTGAAATCACTGGTATTGATGGATACCTTCATTGGTTGGGAGCCAGAAGTTACGTATAAAAAGTACTTTGCAATGCTTGATACCATCAGCCAAGTCCAAGCGGTGCCTGCGCCAATTATTGAAGCTGTCGTGCCATTGTTTTTTGCTAATAACGCTGAGCAGGTGAATCCTGAGTTGGTCGCTGCATTCAAACGCAGTTTAGAAAGCCTGAGTGGTGAGCGTGCGGTTGAAGTGGCTCGCATTGGTCGCATGGTGTTTGGTCGCCGTGATGTGATTGAAGATTCGGAAAAATTCGCTCTGCCGACGTTAATTGCGGTGGGCTGTGAAGATAAGCCTCGCCCGGTTTTCGAATCGTATTTAATGAAAGACTGTATCACGGGCAGTGAGTTGGTAGAAATTCCGCAAGCGGGACACATCAGTTGTTTAGAACAGCCGGAGTTCGTCAACCAAATGTTGTTGAACTTCCTGAATCGAGTTCATGCATAACCAATGCATCCCTCTTTAAACGAAAAACTCGGCATTAAGCCGAGTTTTTTTGTGTCAGTTTCTTCTCGCCGATTTTTGGCTCGTCGCCAGACAAAAGCCGACGAATATTTTGATGATGCTTAAATACGATTAAGCAACACAGCATAGCAACAGGTAACGTGTATTGCGGTTTAAACATCCAAGTATAAAACGGAGTGACCAAAACCGTGACGAGAGCCGCTAAGGATGAATAGCGGAATAGCGCGGCTACTGACAGCCAAGTTAACATCACTAATCCTGTTAAGTCCAAACCAATTGGAGCGATAGCGCCAAGCGCGGTTGCGACACCTTTTCCGCCTTTAAAGTGGAAAAAGATAGGGTACATGTGGCCAAGACAGGCAGCAATGGCGATGACGCCAAGAATGATAGGGTCGATACCAAGAAAGTATCCGCCCCACACGGGGATGGTGCCTTTGAGCATATCGCACAACAAGACTGAAACAGCGGCTCCTCGTCCGCCAATACGCAATACGTTCGTTGCTCCAGGGTTGTTGGAGCCTACACTGCGTGGATCTGGCAGTTTTAAGAGTCGACAGATCAAAACCGCACTGGAAACCGAACCCAGTAAATAGGCGGCCATTGTCATTATCAGTGCCAGTGCGTCCATAGAAGTCCTTGATGGATTGGAATTTAATGCTCGGTTCCCGCGTAGTTGCTATCATACCTCGAATTCACATAATGCAGAAATCCTCACTGTGATAGAGCTTGCATTATGTGATTTCTTGTATATAAAGATGCTTTCGCAGTTTATACCTAAGTAACATTGTGATGACCCAAGTAAATGTTACTTAGGTATAGAATACTACGATCAAATTACCCCTCACGGGTATCCGACCTCTGTAATAGAAGGACATAAGATGGCTCTGGATAAAGTTTTTATTGAACAATTAGAAGTAATCACCACGATTGGCGTGTACGACTGGGAACAACAAATTAAACAAAAGTTGGTTCTGGATATCGAAATGGCGCACGACAACAAGCCTGCGGGTAAAAGCGATGATGTGCAAGATGCGTTGGATTATTCACAAGTGAGTGAGGCGGTACTGAGCCATATTGAAAATGGTCGTTTTCTGTTGGTTGAACGTGTAGCCGAAGAAGTGGCAGAGCTTATCATGCAGCGTTTCTCTGTGCCTTGGGTGAAAATCCGTTTAGCAAAACCTGGTGCCGTGCCACAAGCTCGCGCTGTTGGTGTCGTGATTGAGCGAGGTCAAGCATGATCACCACCTATATCGGTGTTGGTACGAATGTAGAAAGAGAGCAACATGCGCTCGCTGCGTATCAGGAGCTGCTACAGCTTGGAGAAAGTCTCCTCGTATCGCCGGTATATGAATGTGAACCTATTGGCTTTAGCAGCCAGAACTTCTACAACTTTGTCGTTGCAATGCGTACCGAGTTGTCATTAGAAGAGTTGAGTCATCAGCTACGTGAGATTGAATTTAAGTGGGGACGCGAAGAAAATGCGCAAAAGTATCAGGATCGAACACTGGATCTCGATATAGTGTTGTTCGGTGAATGCGTCTCCAAGAAAAAACCTGAGCTACCTCGCAGTGATATCTACAAATATCCTTTTGTCACAAAGCCTCTGTATGATCTCGAACCTCAATTAGTGATCCCAGGCGATGGACGCACAGTCGCAGATATTTGGCATGCAATGCAGCCAGTCGATTCACTCAAACCTGTTTCTTTTCATTTTTAATTTGAGTTGTTTACATGAGTTATTTTGAAGCCTTTATTCTGGCTCTGATTCAGGGTCTGACAGAGTTTTTGCCTATTTCGAGCTCTGCCCATTTGATCCTGCCCTCCGCCATTTTGGGATGGGAAGACCAAGGTCTAGCTTTTGATGTTGCTGTTCACGTCGGTACATTAATGGCGGTAGTGATCTATTTTCGCCATGAAGTGATCACTCTGTTCCAGGCATTATTTGCTTCGATCTTTAAAGGAGATCGGAGTAAAGAAGCAAAACTTGCTTGGATGATCGTGATCGCCACGATTCCAGCTTGTGTGTTTGGCTTGTTGATGAAAGACATCATTGAAGTGTATCTACGTAGCGCTTATGTCATCGCGACCACAACGATCGTATTTGGTTTGTTGCTTTGGTGGGTAGACAAAAACGCTAAGTTGGTTGCGGATGAATACCAAACGGGTTGGAAGAAAGCCGTGTTTATCGGTATTGCCCAAGCCTTAGCGATGATTCCTGGAACGTCGCGTTCAGGGGCGACCATTACGGCTGCACTTTACCTTGGTTTTACTCGAGAAGCGGCTGCGCGCTTTTCATTTTTAATGTCGATCCCGATCATTACATTAGCAGGTAGCTACTTAGGCATGAAGCTAGTGACCAGTGGTGAACCTGTCCATATTGGTTTCTTGCTGACTGGTATCATCACATCGTTTATCAGTGCGTACATCTGTATCCACTTCTTCTTAAAGATGATTTCACGTATGGGCATGACACCGTTTGTGATTTACCGTCTGATTCTAGGTTTCGGCTTGTTTGCGTTCTTGCTTAGCGCCTGATAACGCGACGGATTGGCAGCTTGCTTAACCGCAAGCTGCATACCTAAACCACAACGTCATTCTGAACAGCGACGAAGGAGCGAGATTCAGAATCTTCTCTCCGAGTTTCTTGTGGCGTTGGCCATTTCTAAAACTTCCCTGCGTGCTGATATTAGATTCCTAGTCTCGCTAAGGCTCGCTGGAATGACCTGGCATGAATACAATTCGGTTAATTAATCTGAGCTCAGATCACTTATTCAAAGCGACTCTTACCGCTTCAATCCGTCTCTTTTCTTGTTCATCACGTATTGCCGGGCCTTTAAATCCATCCTTAATGATGCTCTGAACATCTACGGCGGCTGCGGCTTGATAAGCGTGGGTAAAAATCTCAGCTTGAGGATAAGGCTTCTCTTCCAACCCTTTTCGACCTGCATGGTCAGCCTGACAACATATTAAAATATCTTCTAAGCGCTCAGCTTTGCGCCACACATCGAATTTGTTGAGTATTTTTATGATGGTTTGCGGCTTTAACTCGGCCGCGCGATGGACATTGGAGTGCTGTTCGCACACCATCAAGGCTAAATCACGAAACTCATTCGGTACCCGGACACGTTCGCACAGCTTTTTGATCAGTTTTAATCCTGTATGACAATGCATTTTGTGGCTTGGCCATTCGCTCTCTGGTGTTACCCCTTTGCCTAAGTCATGCACTTGAGCGGCAAATCTGACGGGGAGTGAGTCACTCAGTCTTGCAGCTTGCTCTGCCACCATCAAAGTATGGATGCCCGTATCGATTTCTGGATGCCATTTTTCTGGTTGAGGTACGCCAAATAGTGCATCAATTTCAGGTAAAACAACGGCCAATGCACCACAATCTCTTAGAACCGATAAGAAAATATCAGGGCGAGGAGTGGAAAGGGATTTATGCCATTCTTGCCAAACACGCTCGGGAGTCAGTGTGCTCAGCTCTCCAGATTCTGCCATGTGGCGCATTAACTGCATGGTTTCGTCGGCAACCGTAAAGTCTAGATCAGCCAGCTTGGCAGCAAAGCGAGCGACACGTAAAACGCGTAGAGGATCTTCGATAAAGGCGTCTGAGACATGGCGTAGCAGTTTATCGTTGAGATCTTTCTGGCCGCCGTAAGGATCATGGAGCTTACCTGCATCATCCATTGCCATTGCATTAATGGTTAAATCACGACGAATTAAATCTTCTTCTAAGGTGACACTTTGATCAAAGAAACACTCAAAGCCAGTGTAACCAGAGCCTGATTTTCTTTCTGTTCGCGCAAGTGCATGTTCTTCTTTGCTTTTTGGGTGCAAAAATACAGGAAAGTCTTTACCAACGGCGGTGTACCCTTGGGACAGCATCGTCTCGGGAGTCGCACCTACGACCACCCAGTCGTTGTCATAACTATCAATTCCGAGCAATTTATCTCGAACTGCGCCACCTACTAAATAAACTTGCACGAATTACCTCTTAATTTATTGATATGCCGTTGGACATTGTAGCAAGCAATGGTACTTTTCTTTACTCCCGAGAGTAGATGCAGCTATGTTTATATTATATCTGACTATTCCCTGGTGGTTTTTTAGCTGGAGAGCCTAATGTATAAGGACTTTTTTGGGTTTGTAGAACAACCATTTTCGATTGTTCCAAACTCGCGTTATTTGTATTTAAGCCAACGTCACAAAGAGGCAATCACACATCTCCAAGCCGGGCTAGGCGATGGCGGTGGTTTTGCTATGCTTACTGGCGAAGTGGGTACAGGCAAAACGACCGTCGCAAAAGCGATGCTGGCGAATTTAGGTGATAACACCAAAGCGGGTCTGATCCTAAATCCCACGTTTTCGAGTCGAGACTTGCTCGAAGCTATTTGCGATGAATTCAAAATTACTTACCCGCCAGATGCAAACCTCAAACAGCTAAACCAAGTGATTCACAAATACTTGCTGCGTAATTATCGTTCAGGCTGGCAGACATTGCTGGTCATTGATGAGGCTCAACACCTTGCTGCCGACGTTTTAGAGCAGTTACGTTTGTTGACCAATTTGGAAACCGATACCAGAAAACTGCTCAAAGTGTTGTTGGTCGGACAGCCTGAATTACAGCGGTTATTACAAACGACGCAACTACGCCAGCTCGCTCAGCGCATTACTGGGCGTTATCACTTGTTGCCGTTGGATGAAAAAGAGACAGAAGATTACATCGCGTTTCGATTACATACGGCAGGTGGTGACCAGCAACTGTTTAATCGTGCTTCTTGTAAACTCATTGCCAAATACAGTCACGGCATCCCGCGCTTGATTAATCTTATCTGTGATAAATCTCTCAACATCAGTTATCACCAAGGTAATGTGGTTGTGGATAAGCAAACCGTTCAGCAGGCTTGTGAAGAGGTGATGCAGTTTCAGGCAGATATTTATCAGCAAGATAAAAAAGAGCGCCGTACTTTCCGTTGGCCTGCTTGGGGCTCAGTCACGGTGGGTCTTATTGCGGCATTAGGTACGGGGTGGGCGGTCGTGAATTATATGCCAGCTCAAGCAACGTCAGTGTTGGCGCAAGTGACCGCACCAAGAGAGGAGCCAACGCCAATAGTCGTCAACCAACAATTGACAGATGATCAGCGTGACTTATTGTTAGCACAAAAACAGTCGAATCTCGCTGTGAATGATTTGTATCGTTTGTGGGGTTATCAAGCATCGGTTCGCGACAATCTTTGTTTATCAGAGCCCCAATCGACCATGCGTTGTGAGCGTAAAATGGCGACCTGGCCGCTGCTGATGCAACAAAATCGTCCTGTAATTTTGGAGTTGAATTATCAAGGTGATGTTGGGTATGTCATTTTGTACGCCGTCGGCAATGACAAAGTCGAAGTGCTCAATGGTAAGCAGCGTCTGCGTCTGCCTATTTCGTGGCTAAAGCCGATGTGGCAAGGCAATATCATTGAACTGTGGCAAGCACCGTTGAAAGAGACATTACGTTTAGACATGGAAGGTCCTGCGATCGAAGTATTAGACCGATTATTAGCAGAAGCGGTAAGTGAGCCACTGCTTGAAACGTCTATTTTTGATGGTGCGATGAAAGAGCGCGTTGAGTTATTCCAACGTTGGCAAGGTATCGGGGTCGACGGCATTGCAGGTAAGCGAACGCTAGATCGTCTTCAACAAAACGTGCAGCCAGATGCGCCTCAACTGGCACTAATCGAGAAGGAGGACGCATAATGTCAGCCATGAAACATATTGGTTTGTTCTTGTTGCCGATCACCGTTGCTGCAATCGGAGTTGCTTGGTATTTAGATCTCCTTACGCCTCATGCTGAAGCTAGTACTTCCGCCCCTAAGGCTAAGATGGAAGCGGAACAACCGTTCAAAGCATTGGACTATCCTGAAACTACTCAGTTGGCGCAATTGCCGAGAGAGTGGCCAAGTGCAGAGCTGTCTCGTGATTTTGGTACGTTTGCAACATCTGATGAATACGTGAGTAATACAGCAAACAAAGACGAGATAGAAACATCTGTATCAACTCAAGGCACTTCAGTAGTTGAAGAGGACCTAGGTTTGTCTCTGGATGATCTTGACTTGTCCTCATTATCTCCTGATTTGGCGCGAAAGGTCGAAAATGCGTTATCCCGAGATGATGCGCCTTCACCACAAACGGTGCGCGTGAACGATTTAGAGCGCAACGCTCACCAATGGCAAGGGCGTTTACCTGCGCTCAATTTGCAAACTCACATGTACGCCAGTGATGAAAATCGCCGTTGGGTGAAAATTAACAATGTTGAATATCATCAAGGAGACGTTGTTGATGGGCAGGTCACATTAAGAGAAATACAACCGCAAGCGGTGATTGTCGAGTTCCAAGGTGAGCAAATTCGTATCCCAGCGTTGTATGAGTGGAAAGGGTAGCCGTTTTTTATAGTAAATCATCAAGCCAGCGAGGTTATGTCGCTGGCTTTTTTGTTTCTCATAAGGTCTTTTTTATCTATTTGAGTGATGATTTTTAGGGACTCACACAAGCTAAATATAGCTTTTCTCAGTCGTTTAAATTACATCAATATCAGTCATGTATTAGTAGAATAACTCCAGTCAGCGTTGTGTAAAAAAACGCCATATTGACGAACTTCGTCATCACGACCTGGTCCACGTTAGACCCCATGAAATAACAGGAGTCTACACAGAGACACATGCGTATTCTGATTTTTTCTTTAAGTGTTGTTGCGTCGTTAAGTTACGCAGCAAAGCCGACCCCTTTCCCTATAACACCAGATAATAACGGACAAGATTTTATGGTCAGCGCGACCAACCCTTACGTGAGCAGCACTGGTTATTCAGTATTGAAAGATGGCGGGAACGCCGTTGATGCTATGGTCGCGATGCAGATGGTGATGTCTGTGGTTGAACCGGATATGACGGGAATTGGCGGCGGTACTTTCGCGCTGTTTTATCAACATGACAAGCAGAAGTTTTTAGCCCTTGATGGGCGAGATGAAGCGCCGTCTAGCGCTCACCCTGAGATGTTTATTGAAAATGGGAAAGCACTCAGCCGCGATGAAATTTTGGGGCCTCGCTCCGTTGCAGTGCCGGGCACCTTGCGTCTACTTTATTCCACTCATGAGCAATACGGCAAATTACCATGGTCTGAGTTGGTTCAACCTGCGATTAAGCTCGCGCGTGATGGATACGCGATGAACAGCTATACCTATGATATCGTCGTGCGAGAGCAATCACGTTTGGCTCGCGACCCAGAAATTAAAGCCTTGTATTGGCAAGATGATGAAGTGAAGCCAACAGGGACGTTAATGAAGAACCCTAAAATGGCTGAGACGCTAGAGAAAATAGCTCAGCAAGGCGAACGCTATTTGTATGGTGGTGCACTTGGTCAACATATTGTTGATACGGTGAATCGTCGTATTAACGATCAACATGAGAAATTGTCGTTAGAGGACTTTAAAAACTATCAGGTTAAATCTCGCGATATTATTGAAAGCGATTATCGAGGCAACAAAATAGTTTCGTTTGGTTACCCGGCCTCTGGCGGTGTGATGGTTGCTCAAAGTCTGAAATTGCTGGAGCCGTACGATATATCTCAGATGGCATTAACTGATGTAGAGCCTTGGCGTTTAATGACTGAGGCGATGCGCTTAGCAAAAGCTGATCGTATTGCGTATGCCGGAGATCCGGATTATGTGGAAGCACCAGTTGAACAATTGTTATCTAAAACCTATTTGGACCAGAGACGTGATTTAATCCCTGAGAATGGCACCTCGAAAGAGAATCCAAAAGCCGGACAGATAACGCAAACTCAGTATGCGCAATATCAAGGCTTCGAGAGCAAAGATACAGGGCACATTTCTATCGTTGATAGGGAAGGTAATGCGATTGCTATGACCAGTACCGTTGGCACGGGAATGGGAGCTGGTGTCATGGTTGATGGCGTTATCTTGAATGCACAAATGGCAAACTTTTCACCTCAACCAACGCTTAACGGTAAGCCTACTCAAAACTCGATTGAAGCGGGTAAGCGTCCACGCTCAGCCATTACGCCATTAATGGTGATGGACGGCGATGGCAATCTGCGCTTAGTGGTCGGCTCGCCGGGCAGTTCGCAAATTCCGGGGTATGTACTCAAAACCGTGGTTGGGGTACTGGATTGGAAGTTATCAGCGCAAGACGCCATTGACCTACCAAATATCCAGTACGGCACCAAGATAGACCGCACTAAGCCGTATGACCCAACAGGCTTGCTAGTGGAGAAGAAAACCTTCGCAGAAATGTTGGTGCCGGAGTTTATGGAGCTTGGCTACCCAGTACACGTTATTCCAGTGGTAAGTGGTTTGAATGCAATTGAGCTAAAAGATGGCAAGCTTTATGGCGCAACGGATCGTCGTCGAGCGTCTAGTTCAATGGGTGAGTAGTGCAGATTTCCGTAAAACTAAGCAAACAAAAAAGCCAGTCGAATATCGACTGGCTTTTGCATTCTTTTTTATAGATAAAAGGGCGAAGGATTTATGCCCAACCCGCAGGTGAACGTTTTCTACGAGGCATGACATGCGGAAGAATCAAACCAAATAGCAAACCTAAACCTGCAACACCGCCGCCATAAGTGAAGTACTTAAGCAGCATGTCGTCTTTTTGTGTATCCAGTTTAGCGCGCAGCTCGCGGTTTTCTGTTTCAACAGAAGTAAGCTGGTCGCTGATCTCAGAGTATTTATTCTCAAGATCGGAAATTTGTTGGTTACGCGTTTCTAGAGAGGTAACAAGGCCGGCTTTCTCTGCATCAGAAGTTTTACGAGCGTTAGCAAGCTGCTCTTTCACTTCTGCTAGCTCTTTCTCAATGCGAGGAAGGCGAATCGCCATGCTTTCTTGGTTTGTCACAAACTTGCTTTGTACCCAACCAGTACGACCGCGGTCATCACGAACTTGCGTATAGCCAGTATCTCGGTTGGTTTTAATCAGTTGTACTTTAGAACCGGCATTAACACTACCAATAATACGGTAGGTGTTATTTGGACCTGAGTGCATAAAAGTGAAGAGGTCATCAGAAATATAACGGTCTGCTGCTAGGGCCGCTGGCGCTGCTAGCAAAGTAAACAAAACCGTGATGATTAGTTTTTTCACAGTAAATCCCTTAACGATTTTTCTTGGAGACAGCGTTGGCACCGAATGATTGGAGCCGGAAATAGACGAATAGTATGCAGTTTCAAACTTCGGTGCAACAAAGAAGGGAGGCAAAGCCTCCCTTTCTGTGCGTTTGAGTCAATAATGACAAAGCGCTTACATTCTATTGACGAGTGTCTTAAGCGAACATTGCTTGAAGTCCGTAGAAGAATACAACGGCCAATAGTGCACCTGCTGGTAGTGTAACGATCCATGATGCCACGATGTTACGAACCACGCCCAGGTTTAGTGCCGCGATACCACGAGCAAAGCCAACACCGAGAACCGCACCAACCAATGTTTGAGTGGTTGAGATAGGCAGACCAGTACCAGAAGCTAGAACAACAGTACAAGCGGTTGCTAGCTGAGCTGCAAAACCACGGCTAGGAGTTAGCTCAGTGATACCTGTACCAACGGTTGCCATTACTTTGTGACCCAGTGTAGCAAGACCGACCACGATACCAATACCACCAAGAGGTAGAATCCACCAAGCGATGGTGCTTTTCGTGCTGATTTCGCCCATGTGTTCAACAGTCGATACTACAGCAGACAGTGGACCAATGGCGTTTGCAACGTCGTTTGAACCGTGTGCAAATGCCATTGCACAAGCGGTGATAACCATCAGAACGCTGAAGATACCTTCCACGCCAGAAAAGCTGCGGTCTTCTTCGCGATTAGCGAATTTTTTCTGGATGTATACGTAGCCGCCAACCATCACGAGTGCTGAAACTGCTGCTGCCCACATCCAAGCTTCGCCATTGGTTAGGTGAAGACCAACGTGTTTTAGACCTTTTTTGATAGTTACAAGTGCAATCACCATTGTTGTGATGAACATGTAAACAGGAACAAAACGTTTGGCGTTGAATAACGGGTTCTCAGTATCAAAAATCAGACGTTGTGCGCTGACAAAGATAACGTAAGCAAAGAAACCTGAAATCACTGGTGTAATAATCCAGCTACCAACAATGCCTTGAACGCTGCCCCAGTCAACCGCTTCAGTACCTACTGATACGCATGCAAAACCAATGATTGCACCGATGATTGAGTGAGTCGTAGATACTGGCCAGCCCATGTAAGAGGCAAGAAGTAACCATGTACCCGCAGCCAAAAGAGCAGACATCATACCGTAGACAAGAACGTCAGGTTGACTAGCAAATAAAGAAGTTTCGATTACACCTTTACGGATAGTGTCGGTTACTTCACCGCCTGCAAGGTAAGCACCTGCAAATTCGAAGATCATCGCAATGATGATAGCTTGTTTTACGGTTAGCGCTTTTGAACCTACTGATGTACCCATCGCATTAGCAACGTCGTTCGCGCCAATACCAATCGCCATCATGAAACCAAAAATCGCTGCAACAATAATCAGGACAGTGCCGTAGTTCGCAAGGATATCCATCGTAATACCTAGTTGTTTTATAACAAGCGGAACAAAATTTTACGCGCGCCAAACCATAAGACGATGAAAATAGTCATCGTCCCTATGACACGTGTTCATTATGCTCTTCGTTATGTCGTTAACTTTATGTTTTAAGATCGAGATAGCATGACTTCCAAACGAGCACCTACGCGCTGCGCTTGGTCGGCAATACCACCTACCCATTCAAGAATCTTGTACAAGAACATGACATCGATAGGGTTCATGTCAGACTCAATCGCCATCAACTGTTGACGAAGTTCAATCTGCATAGCATCGGTATCATCTTCGATGACATCTAATTGATGAATCATTTCAGCGACGAGCGTCACTTCACGACCTTTGAAGCCGGTTTCTAGCAATTCATCAAGTTCATTGATTACCTTTTGCGCCTGATCGGCCGCATCAAGACAACGTTGAACGTAAGCGAGGAAGTTTGGTTGGAGAGCCTCAGGAATGACAAGTTGACGACCATATACACGGCCAGCAATGTCTTTTGCCAGGTTTGCAAGTTTGTCCTGCTGAGTCAGAAGCTCAAGCATGTCAGTACGGTCTACTGGCATGAACAAACCGCGAGGCAGTTTTAGACGGATTTCACGTTTCAGCACGTCCGCTTCTTTCTCTAGGTGAGAAATTTGTGCACGGATTTCAGATGCTTTTTCCCAGTCACCCTTTGAAGATACTTCAAAGAATTTCACCAAGTGTGAACAACATTCGTTGACACACACAACGTGGCGTTGCAAAGGCTTAATTGGGGACTTTGCAAATAACCCCATAATTGTATTTACTGGCATGGTCATTCAACCTAATAACTATAACCTTAAAAAAACATACACCATTTCTGAGTGCTTGGCGAAATGTTGAACGATGGCTATAAAGGCGCGCATGGTAACGCATTAAATCGCTCATTAAAACTGTTTTAGATCATCATTCCGGCGATATTTCTCTCTTGCCGTGCGAGAAATTACGCAATATCCTGTTTCTATCTGCTTTGAAAGGTATAGCTATGGAAACCGAAATAGAACTGAAGTTTTTTGTTTCTCCTGAATTTTCAGAAACTTTAAAAGAAAAAATTTCTGAGACAAAAGTACTTCAGCATAGTTGTCGTGACTTGGGTAACACCTACTTTGATACCGCCGATAAATGGCTGAGAAAGCACGACATTGGTTTAAGAATTCGCCGTTTTGATGATGTATTCGTCCAAACCGTAAAGACAGCAGGACGCGTCGTCGCAGGCTTACATCAAAGACCAGAATACAATGCTGAGCACACTAGCGACGAGCCTAACCTGTCGCTTCATCCTGTAGACATTTGGCCGCCAGGTAAAGACGCAGCAACGCTGCAATCTGAGCTTATGCCGTTATTCTCGACCAACTTCACACGTGAACAGTGGCTGATTGGCATGCCAGACGGTAGCCAAATAGAAGTGGCGTTTGACCAAGGTATGGTCGTCGCCAAAGGTGAAGATGGGGAAGAGAAACAAGAACCGATTTGCGAAGTTGAACTGGAACTTAAATCGGGCCAAACCGATGCCCTATTTACACTAGCACGTAGCTTTTGTGAGCAAGGTGGCATGCGTTTGGGTAACTTGAGTAAAGCGGCGAAAGGCTATCGACTTGCAAGTGGCTATGCAGGTGATGAAGTAAAATCGTTGGCGCTTGTGGACAGTAGCCCGACGGATACCGTTGAATACTGCTTGATCAACTCTTTAGAACACGCCCTATCTCACTGGCATTATCACGAGCAAATTTATGCTGAGCGTGACAATGTGGAAGCGCTACGTGAAATCAGCAATGCCATTCGTTTTATTCGTCAAACATTGACCATTTTTGGTGGTGTTGTTCCTCGTCGTGCTAGCGCTATCCTGCGCCAAGAGCTCAAATGGTTGGAAGAAGAGCTGAGTTGGTTGGATGAGCACGCGCATCTTGAAGAACTTTTGGATGACAAAGGCAACGTGCTGCGTAAGTTGGATGCGCGTAAGTTCTTAGTATCTGAGTTGACTCAGCAGCTACAAGAGCTGCCAAGCCGTGAAGAAGTGCTAGGGCTGCTCAATTCCGCGCGTTACACCGGGTTATTGCTGGATCTTAGTCGCTGGATCTTAGCGCGTGGCTGGCAGCCGTTTCTTGATGAAAAAGCGCGCGAAAAAATGGCAAGTAATATCATGCCGTTTTCAGTCACTCAGCTCGATCGCACTTGGGCAGAACTAATGGAAGCTTTCCCAGCAGAGCGCGATCTGACGGCGCAAGAGTACGTTGATCAGCGCTATCGCTTACTGCGTAACCTCTATACTGGCATTGGTTTCGCGAGTTTGTATAACTCGGATGAGCGTAATAGCTTCCGTTTGCCATGGGCGGATCTGGTGCATGGTATCGATGATCTGCTAATGCTGAACCACTTGCTCCCGTTGGTTGATATGCTGGAAGACGCAGAAAAAGAACAGTTAGAACGCTGGTTGCACCGTCAAGAGCGTTCAATTTTGCATGCAATGGATCAAACCCGAGCGATCAGTGTAGAAGTGCAGCCTTATTGGCGTGAATGATCGTTCTGGTGATAAGGACAAAAAATAGGACCGCATGGTCCTATTTTTTTGTCTCTGTTTTACGTTGTTGTAGCTCTTTTTCCATGAAATCGAGTCGTTCTAGTATTTGCGCTTGTTGGCTTAGGAGCTGCTCGAGCATACGTTCTTTATTGATTGAGCTGTGCGTCTGTTGTTTTGTCGGGGCAGTAAGGATAGAGGTGATAAGACCCGAAATCATACCAAAGATCCCCACGCCACAAACAATGATGATGACGGCTAAAAACTTTCCTATTGATGTCACCGGATAATGATCGCCGTAACCAACGGTTGAGATCGTTACGAACACCCACCACAAAGCATCGGCGCCAGTGCGAATATTCGCTTCTGGGTTTTTCGCTTCGATAAACAGCATTGCACTAGAACCGAGCGTAATGAGGATCACCATCAACAGTAATATTGAGGCGACCGTGGTTTCGCGGCGGTTTTCTTTGAGCTGATGCAAAATGAACTTCGACGAGCGCAGTACTAATACCACTCGAAGAATATGAAAGATACGAGCAAAGCGCAGTGGCTCTATTAATGGGATGCTCGCCACGAAATCTATCCAATGACGTTTAAGAAATAGCCACCGATCTGTGGACCGGATCAAATCAATGGTGAGCTGTAATAGAAAAATACTACAGATTATGAAATCCAGACCGATAAGAACTTGACGGGTTTCGTGATCGATCGGGAAAAACAACAAGCCAGAGATCACAAATAGTGCCATAAAAGACAATATTAGTGACAACAGGCCCATCGGTCGTGTGCTGTCTTTGATATCATTGTTTTTCATACGAAGCTCGAAATAAATCGCGTAACCACGCTAAACGCGAACATAACTATAAGTAATATAAAGATTATAGATAAAGACTATATAAGACTCGGTGGAGAACTGACAATGGAAAAGCTGGCATTTAAGCCATGGGAAAGGGTCATATCCGACATTCGACTGGTTCCTAAAATGGTCATGTTGATGGTCTTCAGTACTGTCCTGATAGTGGCAAAACAACTGTGGGACGCGAACACCTTTTACGATTCACTTTTAGCGGCGACACAAAACGCGCAAGTTGCCCAACAGCATTACGAAGCATACTTAACGCAAGTTGCTTGGCAAACCGCCTTATTGATTGTGGTTTTTGTCGTACTCTTATTAGCGGCGGCTAGAGTGATGCTGCATCAAACACAGTATCTGAGCGACGCGATCAAACTGATGGCGAGCAAGAACCTCTCCGTGCCATTTGGTATGGATTGTAAAGATGAATACGGAGACGTGGCACGTGAATTAGAAAAGACACGTCGCCAATTGCACGATGTGATTCAAATGCAAATCAACGCTTCTGATGAGTTATCCACACTCACGGAAGTGATGACGCTGAGCATGTCGGAAACGAAAGAGTCGGCGCAAGAAGAGTTTAACGAAATTGATCAACTTGCGACGGCGATGAGTGAAATGTCGTCGACGGTGCAAACCGTCGCAGAACATGCCCAGACGGCGTCTTCTCTTACAGAGCAAGCTTCCGCACAAGCGATTTCTGGTCAACAGTTCTTGCAAAGTACGATGGCGAAAATGAGTGAACTCTCGTCGGACATCGCTTCATCGGCGCAGGCGGTTAACCAGGTCGAAGAACGTGTTGAATCCATTGGTAGTGTTGTGGGTACGATTCAAGGTATCTCTGAACAAACTAACCTGCTTGCACTGAATGCGGCGATTGAAGCGGCGCGAGCTGGCGAGGCGGGTCGTGGTTTTGCGGTGGTTGCAGATGAAGTCCGTAACCTTGCTCAGCGTACACAACAAGCGACGGTAGAAATTCAAGAGATGATTGCTCAGCTGCAAACCAGTGCAGAATCTGCTGTAGAACTCATGGAGAAAAGCGTAGTGGAAGCGGCCGACGGAAACGAGCTGGTTTCTAATGCTGGATCTGAGCTCGATGGTATTGTTGGGCAAGTGACGCAAATCAATGACATGAACTTCCAAATCGCGACGGCGTCTGGTCAGCAAAGCAGTGTTGCAGAAGAGATGAGTCAAAACCTCACCAATGTACGTGAGCTGGTGGAAGCCTCGGTTGTGGTTGTGACAGAGCTGCTAGAAACTTCTGAAATGATGCAAAATAATGCTGGCGAGTTAGATAAGAAGATCAAATCTTTCCAAGTTTAATATTCCATCCAGAACTTTTGATAAAACGCCCACAAACCTTTTGTGGGCGTTTTTATTTGCTTTAAGTCTGGTATAAAGAATGAGTTACCGTGCTTTTCAAACAAGGAAGAAAAATGCAGCTGCCTTCGCCACTGATTTCTATCGCTGAATCTGCCGTACAAAATGCTCAAGAGGCAGGTTATTTTCCCCTTTGGCCAGATGAGATTGCGCAGCAATTTCGCTATGTGGCGGGCTTAAGCCAGTTTATTACCGAAGCCATTCATCGCGATGAAGTCCTAGCGCGTGAGTTGCCAAACATGTTAGCGCAACCAAGTCGTCAAGAATCTTACCGTTCACGTCTTGCGGCACTGCTGGGACAATGCCCGGATGAGATGTCTGGTCATCGAGTATTGCGTCAGTTTCGCAACCGAGAAATGGTGTACATTGCGTGGAAGGATTTCACGCATACATGGTCGCTAGAAGCTTCTTTAAGCCACTTATCCGAGTTGGCTGAAGCGATGATTTTTGAAACCTATCAATGGCAATATCAAGCGTGTTGTCAGGAGTGGGGAACGCCGACGAGTGAGGAAGGTGAAGTACAGCCGATGTTGATTATCGGCATGGGGAAACTAGGTGGCGGCGAGCTAAACTTTTCATCCGATATTGATCTAATTTTCACATATCCAGAGAATGGCGAAACCCAAGGCGCTCGCCGCAGCATTGCCAATGCCCAGTTCTTTACTCGCCTTGGTCAACGCATCATCAAAGCGCTCGACCAACAAACCTTCGATGGCTTCTGTTACCGTGTCGATATGCGTTTGCGTCCGTTTGGTGAGAGTGGCCCATTAGTCATGAGCTATGCGGCACTAGAGGATTACTATCAAGAACAGGGACGTGACTGGGAGCGTTACGCGATGATCAAAGCTCGAGTGATGGGGTGCGAAATGTACCCGCAATACCAAGAGCTACGCCAAATGCTGCGTCCTTTTGTTTTTCGTCGCTATATTGATTTCAGTGCGATTCAGTCTTTGCGTCGGATGAAATCGATGATCAGTAGTGAGGTTCGCCGCCGAGGTTTGAACAACAACATCAAGTTAGGCGCAGGTGGTATCCGAGAAATTGAATTTATCGCCCAAGTTTTTCAATTAATTCGAGGTGGTCGCGAGCCTTCTCTTCGTAATCGAGGGTTGTTGGAAACGCTGCAAGGCATTGAAGAGCTGGCGTTACTCACTTCGCAAGAAGTCAGCAGTCTAGAAGCCGCATACAAGTACTTGCGTCAATTAGAAAACTTGTTGCAAGCGATGGCGGACAGGCAAACCCAGACGCTGCCTGATTGCGAAATCGAACGCTTAAAGCTCGCTACCGCGATGCAAATGACCTCTTGGGACCAACTGATTGAGCAAACTCAGCAGCACATGGCGAATGTTCATCAAGTATTTGAGTCGTTAATTGGTGATGATGAAGAAGACGAGGGCACTACGGTTGCTCGTCATTTTCATGAGTTATGGGATATGGCGAACAAACAAGATGTGCTTGAACATATCTTGCAGCAGGATATTCAGGTTGAAGACTTTGCTTCATGCGCGAAAACCATCATCAACTTTAAAACTGATCTGGCTAAAAAAACGTTAGGACCGCGTGGACGCGAAGTGTTAAACCGTTTAATGCCGAAGGTGTTTGATGCGGTGTTTGCCCACCCTGATGCACAGTTTGGTTTACCGCGAGTGCTGCATTTACTGCACAATATCTGCACTCGTACGACTTATCTGGAGTTATTGGATGAGCACCCAGCGGCTCTAGTACAGCTCGTGCGTTTGTGTACCGCAAGCCCAATGATTTCAGAGCAGCTATCTCGGTATCCGATCTTACTCGATGAGTTGATCGACCCTGCACAGTTGTACAATCCAATCCCATTAGACAGTTACCGTACAGAGCTGCGTGATTATCTGGCCCGTATTCCAGAAGATGATATGGAGCAGCAAATGGAAGCGTTGCGCCAGTTTAAGCAAATCTGCATTTTACGTATTGCGGCGGCGGATATTGCTGGTGCATTGCCGGTGATGAAAGTGAGTGATCACTTAACCTATTTGGCGGAAGCTATCGTTGATGCTGTGGTCAGTCAGGCTTGGTTGCAAGTGTCCGAAAAATACGGCGAGCCAACGCATGTAAAAGATCGTGAAGGCAAGGGTTTTGCCGTCATTGGCTATGGCAAAGTCGGTGGTTGGGAACTCGGCTATAACTCCGACTTGGATATCGTCTTTATGCATGACTGCCCAGTCAATGTCTATACAGATGGCAAAAAGGAAATCGACGGTCGTCAGTTCTACCTTCGCCTAGCGCAGCGCATCATTCATATTTTCTCGACTCGCACCGCTTCCGGCATTTTGTACGAAGTCGATACCCGCTTGCGCCCATCTGGCGCGTCAGGTTTGTTGGTTAGCCCAACCGATGCGTTTGACGATTATCAGCATCAAGAAGCCTGGACATGGGAGCATCAAGCACTTGTGCGCGCGCGCTTGATTTACGGCGATGAACCCCTTGCTATTGCATTTCACAATACGCGACATGATGTGTTGTGCAAAGCGCGCGATCGGGCGGAACTGAAAAAAGCCGTTGTCGAAATGAGAGAGAAAATGCGCGGTCATCTTGGGGGGAAAAAGCCCGGCCGTTTTATGCTCAAGCAAGATGTGGGAGGGATTACCGATATCGAATTTCTCGCTCAGTACTTAGTGCTCAACTATAGTCACGATAAGCCGAAATTAACGCGTTGGTGTGATAATGTGCGTATCTTTGAAACGCTCATTGCACAAAATGTCATGGACGAAGACCAGGCAATGCAGTTGATACGTGCCTACACGACAATGCGAAACGAAATACACCGAAGAAATCTACTCAATTTAGATGCTGATGTGGTGGAAGATAAGTTTGTTGCCGAAAGGGAGTGGGTAAAACAGGCTTGGAATCAGTGGTTCAGTTAAGACCATATATTTAGCCTCGATAAGGGCTGTGATAAACTCACTTCGATTTAATTTTTGGAGACCAATAATGAAACCAATTCTACCTGATTACAACAGCGCTGGTGTGCTCATCATCGGTGATGTCATGCTAGATCGTTACTGGTATGGCCCAACCGGACGCATTTCTCCTGAAGCGCCGGTTCCTGTTGTAAAAGTAGAAAACAATGAAGAGCGTCCTGGTGGTGCTGCGAACGTTGCGATGAACATCGCATCACTAGGTGGCCATGCTCACATTGTTGGTCTAACAGGGGAAGATGAGCCTGCAAAAGTGCTGACGGAGACGCTGAGCTCACTCAATGTGAAATGCGATTTCGTTGCACTGCCGGATTACCCAACGATTACGAAGCTTCGCGTAATGAGCCGTGGACAACAGCTTATTCGTCTCGACTTCGAAGATAAGTTTGAAAACACAGATTCTGCACCTGTGCTATCGCGTATGGATGCCGCACTGCCAAACGTTAAAGCCGTGATTATGTCTGACTACGCAAAAGGCTCGTTAGAGCATGTTCAGGCATACATCCAAAAAGCGCGCGCAGCACACATTCCAGTTTTCATTGACCCTAAAGGTGCGGATTTTGAACGCTACCGCGGCGCGACACTCTTAACACCAAACATGAAAGAGTTTGAAGATGTCGTTGGCAAAGTAAAATCAGACCAAGAGCTGGTTGAAAAAGCACTTCAGCTTGTTGAAGAGTTTGATTTTGAAGCGCTACTGGTTACGCGTAGTGAAAACGGCATGACGTTGATCCGCCGTGGTCAAGAGCCATTCCACCTTCCGACTCAAGCGAAAGAAGTTTACGACGTGACAGGTGCGGGCGACACGGTGATCTCTGTATTGGCAGCGTCTGTTGCCGCAGGCAAATCCTTCGAAGAAGCGTGTGCACTAGCGAATGCTGCGGCAGGCGTTGTTGTTGGTAAGCTTGGTACCTCGACCTTGTCTGAAATTGAACTAGCAGAAGCGGTACATGGCAGCCAAGACACGGATTACGGTGTGATTTCAGAAAAAGCGCTGATTGAAGCAGTGAAAAAAGCACGTGCACGTGGCGAGAAAGTCGTTATGACAAACGGCTGCTTTGATATTCTTCACGCTGGGCATGTGTCTTACTTAAACCATGCTGCTGAACTTGGTGATCGCCTGATTGTTGCGGTGAATACCGATGAATCAGTGAAGCGTCTTAAAGGGCCTGGTCGTCCTGTGAATCCAACCGATCGCCGCATGGCGGTATTGGCAGGTTTGGGCGCTGTGGATTGGGTAGTACCATTTAGTGAAGATACGCCGCAACGTTTGATCTCGGAAGTTCTGCCAAGCTTGCTAGTAAAAGGTGGTGACTACAAACCAGAAGAGATTGCTGGTGGTAAAGAAGTCATCGCTGCAGGTGGCGAAGTTCGTGTATTGAACTTTGAGGATGGTTGCTCAACCAGTGAAATCATCAATGCAATCAAAGGCGGTAAGGGCTAAGCCTACGATTTGTTGGCATTGAAACGCTATTTGTTTGTAAAAGGTCGCCAAGTGCGGCCTTTTTGATACTTGATGTTCTGAGACACTTTTCGTCTCTTAACGGCAAGCAATAAAAAACGCCAGCTGATAAATCAACTGGCGTTTTTATTTATTGAGAACTGAAGTATTCAGTCAGCAGTTATTTTGCTGCTTTCAAACCTGCATCAACGTCTAAGATGTCTTGTTCGCTTAGCGTACCAACGGCTTGGCGTAGCTGAAGAACACTTAAGATGTAGTCGTAACGAGCGTTCGATAGGTTTTTATTCGCATCGTATAGACGACGAGTTGCGTCTAGCACGTCAACGATAGTACGAGTACCCACATCAAAACCTGCTTCTGTTGCTTCTAGTGCAGAGCGCGCAGAAATAACGGCTTGCTCATAAGCACGTAGTGCGCCGATAGAGGCGTTAATGTTGTTGTTTTGTGCGCGAACATCTTTTACTACGCTACGGTATTGTGCTTCAAGATCTTCACTTGCAGCCACGTACGCGTATTCAGCCTGTTTGGTTTGAGAGGTGACGTTACCACCCGTGTATAGCGGCACCGCAAGGTTCACACCGATATTGAAGTTGTCTGTGGTGTTGTCACGAGAGCTATGAGACGTATCACCGTAGTTGTAACCACCGTCTAGAGACAGCGTTGGTAGATGACCAGAACTTGCTAGTGAAATATTGTCACGTGCGATATCTTGAAGAATACGTGAAGATAGCAAGGTCAGGTTTTTGGTTTTTGCTTCGTCAATTAGTGATTCAGCAGGCACGGTCGATGGGCTAGCAGTGAAGCGGCGAGTGTCCAAGATGTTGAGATCTTTGTGCTCTTGACCAGTGATTTCACGTAATGACTCGTAGCTGTTAGTCAGTGCGTTTTCTGCTAACACTTCATCCGCCAGTACTTGGTCGTACTGAGCTTGCGCGTCGTGTACGTCAGTGATCGCAGATAAACCTACTTCAAAACGCTGTTTTGTTTGCTCTAGTTGACGACCCACTGCGGCTTTTTCTGCACGTACGAAAACAAGGTTGTCTTGTGCGCGTAGAACTTCAAAATACGCTTGTGAAACACGAAGAATTAGTGCTTGTTGAGTCGCAGCGTAAGTTGCGTCTGCTTGGCGAGCACTTTTCTCAGCGGTATCTAGCGAGATCCAAGATGCGCGGTTGTAAAGTGCTTGTGAAAAGCTAACACCAGCGGTTAGAGCGTTGGCATCGTTTGATACGTCATTGACTAGATTTGAGTCGTATTCAGTATCGCCACGAGTTAAGTTGTAACCTGCTGTTAGGTTAATTTGTGGTAATAGAGCACTACGGCTTGAGGTGATTGCTTCGAAAGCTTGGTCACGTTGTGCTGCTACACTGAGCAATTGTGGATCATTTTGTTTTGCTAAGTCGTAGATTTCAGCCAAAGAGTCTGCGAACGCAGACGTACTCATGCTACCTAGCGCTGCACTGATAAATAGTGGAAGCAATTTTTTCATTTTCTATTCCCGCGGTCAATAGATTGGTTAATTCCCAGTAGTTTAACTCAATTTGCACGATATTTACTCTAAAGTTTGCACTTTTTTACATGTAATTATCCAGTTGTGCAATAAATTTTCACCAAAGACTTAAATTAATTTGTAACTATTGTACAAAAAGTTGAGCCAAGTCCTTTGAGCAAGCGAATAACAATGAGTAAACTACAAGATTCACTCAGAGAGGTGTCGAATGCAACAGTGTGACAAACAACAAAAGGATTTTACTTCGCAAGATGTAAAAGTCATCTCGAAAGAAACCTTATTTGAAGGCTTTTTCAAAATGGTGAAATATCGCTTTCAGCATAAGCTATTTGCTGGAGGTTGGAGCGAGGTTGTCGAACGAGAAATGTTCGAGCGTGGTCATGCTGCAGCGATGCTTCCTTATGATCCAAATACGGATCAAGTGGTTATCATTGAACAGATTCGAGTAGGAGCCTTAGAGCATCAACACCCATGGCAGCTAGAGATTGTCGCGGGTATGATTGACCGTGATGAATCAGCTGAAGCCGTCATTCGCCGAGAAGCTGTCGAAGAGGCGGGGATACAAGTGGGGCGTGTTGCGCCAGTCACTTCTTATTATCCTTCTGCTGGCGGTTGCTCGGAAAAGTTGGACGTATTTGTTGGTGAAGTGGACGCATCTAAAGCGCACGGCATTCATGGTTTAGACTATGAGAATGAAGATATTCGCGTACATGTTTTGAGTCGTGAGCAAGCATATCAATGGGTGAAAGACGGAAAATTTGAAAATGGTGCGTCGATTATTGCGTTGCAATGGTTGCAATTAAACCATCAAGAGTTGAAGTCACAGTGGGGGCAACCCCAAATGGTGGAGAGTAAGTAATGGCACAAGTGGCTGAAAAACAGAGGTATCATGTTGATTTAGCGGGTCTAATGAGAACCTATGAGACCAACTACGCTAAATTGAACGCCTTATTGCCTGCTTCTGCCGAAGTTGGGGATGTACGTTGCTACCAAGCGTCGAACATGGTTTACCAATTGACCGTGAATGAAATCACAAAATACACCACAGTTGTTGAGATATGTCAGAGTGATGAAACGCCAGTGTTTCCTTTACCGACGATGTCTGTCAGGCTTTATCACGATGCGAGAGTAGCCGAAGTATGCTCAAGCGGAGAGTTCTCTCGCATAAAAGCTAAGTATGATTATCCCAACGACCAACTGATGCAGAAAGATGAAAAGCATCAACTAAACACATTCCTCGGTGAATGGCTGACGTTTTGTTTACGAAGTGGTATCAGTAGAACACCACTTGCCTTCAATTGATCGTCACGTCACTAAAGGAAAATAACAAATAACGATATAGTGGACGAATCAGGTTTTCATTTTGCAATCATCTAGTGACAGCATCAAACTTTTACAAATTACGGATACTCATCTGTTTGCTGCCGATGAGGGAAGTTTGCTGAGCGTAAAAACGGCCGATAGCTTTAACGCTGTTGTTGCTGATGTTTTACGCCGCAACGTGACGTTTGATTACATCTTGGCGACAGGGGATATTTCCCAAGACCATAGTGCAGAATCTTACCAGCGCTTTGCCGAAGGCATTGAACCGCTAGAGAAAGACTGCTTTTGGCTGCCTGGTAATCATGACTACAAGCCCAATATGGGCAGTGTATTACCTTCGCAACAAATCAAAGCGGCAGAGCATGTATTGCTTGGCGCGCATTGGCAGTTGGTTCTTTTAGACTCGCAAGTTGTTGGCGTTCCCCACGGACGCTTGAGTGATCAGCAGTTAGCGTTACTCGAAGAAAAGTTAGCAGAACACCCAGAAAGGCACACACTTGTGTTGCTGCATCACCATCCATTATTAGTGGGAAGCGCGTGGCTTGATCAGCATACCTTAAAAGATGCCGAAGCGTTCTGGCACGTTGTCGATCGTTTTGATAACGTGAAAGGCATTCTCTGTGGACATGTTCATCAAGATATGAATGTGCTTCATAATGGTATTCGAGTGATGGCAACACCCTCGACGTGTGTTCAGTTTAAGCCTAACTCGGATGATTTTGCCCTCGATACGACTTCGCCTGGTTGGCGTGAACTGCAGTTGTACGCTTGTGGTGATATTACGACCCAAGTGGGCCGACTTCCTGACGGCCAGTTCCAACCAGACTTCTCTTCTAACGGATACTAACGCGCCCGAGCTCTATGTTCGGGCTCGCTTTTTTGTGCGAGATATCTATGAGTAAACCTTCACTTCTTCTGTATATCCATGGTTTTAACAGTTCTCCACTTTCAATGAAAGCCAATGTGATGAGAGCATACTGCGAGCAGCATCGTCCTGATATCAAAGTGATTGTTCCCCAGTTACCTTGTTATCCTCAACAAGCGGCGAAAATGTTGTTGGATATCATCGAACAATATAAAGACGATTATAACATTGGTCTGGTGGGCAGCTCATTAGGCGGCTTTATGTCAACGTGGCTAAATGACAAGTTTGGATTTAAAGCGGTTGTGGTCAACCCCGCGGTTAAGCCCTATGAGTTGTTAGTAGATTATTTGGGTGAGCAAACTAACCCTTATACGCACGAAACCTATACACTTGAAGCTTGTCATATTGACGAGTTAAAAGCTCTTGATGTACAAAGCATCGCGTCGCCACATTCTTTCTGGTTGTTGCAGCAAACAGAAGATGAGGTTTTAGACTATCGACAAGCGGTAGATAAGTTTGCAGACGCTAAGCAAACAGTAGAACAAGGCGGTGATCACAGTTTTGTAGGCTTTGAGCGTTATCCTGCACAGATTATCGAATTTCTAGAACTGTAATTCGAAAGCGATTGGAAAAGGCTCATAGTTTTTATTGATATATCCAACCGTTTCTTGACATAGGCGGTATGCTTTCCGACTATGTTTTGCCAAAAGATCTTAAGGGTCGAGGACCCTGGCTACTTTGTTATGCATCATGTTTACAAGCACTTAGTGATGTGAACAGGGTGGCTTTTTCGTTTCCTGAGTATGGGTTCACCCATTGGTGATATTCAGGCAACAAGTAAACTTTGAGAATAATTCCGTATTATGACTGAACAATATAATGCTGGTGCCATTGAAGTACTGAATGGCTTAGAGCCAGTACGTCGCCGACCAGGGATGTATACGGATACAGCGCGCCCAAACCATTTGGGCCAAGAAGTTATCGACAACAGTGTCGATGAAGCGCTAGCCGGACATGCCTCAAAAGTACAAGTCATCCTACATGCCGACCAATCACTAGAAGTGATCGATGATGGTCGAGGCATGCCTGTTGATATCCACCCAGAAGAGAAAGTGTCAGGCGTAGAGTTAATCCTATGCAAGCTGCACGCAGGTGGTAAGTTCTCTAACAAAAACTACCAATTCTCTGGTGGTTTGCACGGGGTAGGTATTTCGGTAGTAAACGCGTTGTCAAAACGCGTTGAAGTAACCGTTCGTCGTGATGGCCAAGTGTATGAAATTGCATTTGAGCACGGTGATAAAGTCTCTGACCTGACCGTAACCGGCACATGTGGTCGTCGCAATCGCGGTACCAGCGTGCATTTCTGGCCTGATGCGAAGTACTTCGATTCGGCTAACTTCTCTGTTACGCGCCTAGTCAATAATCTGCGCGCAAAAGCGGTTTTGTGTCCGGGTTTAGAAATTACATTAACCGACAAAGTTAATGGTAAAGACTATAAGTGGTACTACGAAGACGGTCTTAAAGACTATCTTGCGGAAGGCGTAAAAGGCTACCCAGTTATTCCTGAAGAACCATTTACTGGTGAGTTCTTGGCGGATACCGAAGCGGCAAACTGGGCGGTAATTTGGCAGCCAGAAGGTGGTGAGATGATCACCGAAAGCTACGTTAACCTGATCCCAACCGCTCAAGGTGGTACGCACGTTAATGGTCTACGCCAAGGCTTGTTAGAAGCGATGCGCGAATTCTGTGAGTTCCGTAATCTATTACCTCGTGGCGTGAAGCTAACGGGTGATGACGTTTTCGACCGCTGTTCTTACGTGTTGTCGGTTAAAATTCAAGATCCGCAATTTGCAGGCCAGACCAAAGAACGTCTGTCCTCTCGTCAAACCGCGGCATTTGTCTCTGGCGTAGTCAAAGATGCGTTCAGTCTTTGGTTGAACGAAAAGCCTCAGCTAGCAGAGCAATTGGCAGAAGTCTGTATCGCTAACGCGCACCGTCGTATGCGTGCAGCGAAAAAAGTCGTACGTAAGAAAGTGGCGTCCGGCCCGGCACTGCCAGGCAAGTTGACCGACTGTTCAGCACAGGACTTAAGTCGCACTGAAATCTTCTTTGTGGAGGGTGACTCTGCGGGTGGCTCGGCAAAACAGGCACGTGACCGTGAATTCCAAGCCGTGATGCCACTGCGTGGTAAGATCTTGAACACGTGGGAAGTCTCTGCTGACCAAGTATTAGCATCTCAAGAAGTACACGATATTTCAGTGGCCTTGGGGATTGATCCTGACAGCGATAACCTTGAGGGGTTGCGTTACGGTAAGATCTGTATCCTTGCCGATGCGGACTCGGATGGTCTTCACATCGCAACGCTGCTTTGTGCTCTATTTACTCGTCACTTCCGCGCGCTGGTTGAAGCGGGCCATATCTATGTGGCGATGCCGCCTCTGTATCGAATCGATTGCGGGAAAGAAGTGTTCTACGCCCTCGATGACGATGAAAAAGATGGCATTTTAGAGCGCTTGTCGAAGAAGAAAGCCAAAATCAACGTGCAACGATTCAAAGGTCTGGGTGAGATGAACCCACTTCAGTTGCGTGAAACCACCATGGATCCGAACACGCGTCGCTTAGTGCAGCTAACCATTGACGACTCTACGGCGACCATGGAAATGATGGACATGCTGCTAGGCAAAAAGCGTGCAGATGACCGTCGTTCTTGGCTACAAAACAACGGCGACTTGGCAGAGGTGTAACGGATGTCTACAGAAATTACCTACGATGGCGTCGAACAGTTGCCAATGCGCAAGTTCACTGAAGACGCTTATCTGAACTACTCGATGTACGTAATCATGGACCGCGCCTTGCCATACATTGGTGATGGCTTAAAGCCGGTTCAACGACGCATCATTTATGCGATGTCAGAGCTTGGTCTCTCTGCATCAGCAAAATACAAAAAATCTGCACGTACCGTTGGTGACGTGCTAGGTAAATACCATCCGCACGGTGATTCAGCTTGTTACGAAGCGATGGTATTGATGGCTCAGCCATTCTCTTACCGCTATCCATTAGTGGATGGTCAAGGTAACTGGGGTGCGCCAGATGATCCGAAATCATTTGCGGCAATGCGTTATACCGAAGCAAAACTGTCTAAGTTTGCTGAAGTATTGCTAGGCGAACTGGGCCAGGGTACGGTTGAATGGCAACCTAACTTTGATGGCACAATGAAAGAGCCACAAATGTTGCCAGCACGTCTGCCTCATATCTTGCTTAACGGTGTAACCGGTATTGCGGTTGGTATGGCAACAGACATCCCACCGCACAACGTTCGTGAAATCGCAGATGCGACTATTCATTTGATCGACAACCCGAAAGCAGAACTGCCGGACGTGATGCAATATGTTAAAGGTCCGGATTACCCAACAGAAGCAGAAATCATCTCGCCGCAAGCGGATATTGAGAAGATTTACCGCAATGGTCGCGGTAGCATCAAGATGCGCGCGGTATGGCACAAAGAAGGTTCTGATATCGTTATCACCTCTCTGCCACACCAAGTATCGGGTGCAAAACTGCTTGAGCAAATCGCCAACCAGATGCGAGCGAAGAAGCTGCCAATGGTTGACGATCTTCGTGACGAGTCGGATCACGAGAACCCAACGCGTATCGTTGTGGTTCCTAAGTCAAACCGCGTCGATTGTGATTTGTTGATGAACCACTTGTTCGCATCAACGGATCTTGAGCGCAGCTACCGCGTTAACTTGAACATGATTGGTTTGGATAATCGTCCTCAAGTTAAAGGTCTGGTGCAAATTCTGTCAGAGTGGATTGAGTTCCGTCGCACGACCGTACGTCGTCGTCTACAACACCGCTTAGACAAAGTCATGGCTCGCTTACACATTTTGGAAGGTTTGCTGGTTGCTTACCTAAACCTAGATGAAGTGATTGAGATCATCCGTACTGAAGATGATCCTAAAGCGGTATTGATGGCACGTTTTGGTATTACCGATATCCAAGCGGATGCGATTCTAGACACCAAACTTCGTCACTTAGCCAAACTAGAAGAGATGAAGATTCGTGGTGAGCAAGACGAGCTAGAGAAAGAGCGTGAGAAGCTAGAACAGCTGCTCGGTTCTGAGCGCCGTCTAAACACACTACTGAAAAAAGAAATCAAAGCGGATGCTGAGAAATACGGTGATGACCGTCGATCTCCATTGGTTGAGCGTGCAGAGGCAAAAGCGCTCACTGAACGTGATCTTGTTCCAAGTGAACCAATCACGGTTGTGCTTTCTGAGAAAGGTTGGATTCGTCACGCGAAAGGCCATGACGTAGATGCAGAAGGCCTGAACTATAAGTCGGGTGATAAATACTTAGCGCACGCTCGAGGTAAGAGTAATCAGCCTGCGGTATTCCTAGGTAGTGACGGTCGAAGTTACTCTCTGGAATCGCACTCGCTGCCTTCTGCTCGTAGTCAAGGTGAGCCGATTACCGGTCGTTTGAATATTACGGCTGGTAGCAGTATTCGCCAAGTGATCATGAGTGAAGAAGATCAGCTGTGGCTGGTGGGCTCTGATGCAGGTTACGGCTTTGTATGTAAAGGCGCTGACTTGCTGTCTAAAAACCGCAGTGGTAAAGCGCTGGTCACTTTACCGGCTAACTCTGAGGTCATGACGCCAAAAGCGATTGAAGATTTAGATTCTGATGAAATCTTAGCAATCACTAACCAAGGTCGCATGCTGCTGTTCCCAATCAAAGACCTGCCACAACTGGCGAAAGGTAAAGGGAATAAGATCATCAACATTCCTGCTGCTAAAGCAAAAGAGCGAGAAGAAGTACTATCTCACTTAATGTCTTTACCAAAAGGTGCATCGTTAACGCTGTACGCGGGTAAGCGAAAGTTGGGTCTTAAACCGTCTGACCTTGATAACTTCCGTGGCGAACGTGGTCGCCGAGGCGGGTTACTACCAAGAGGTTTGCAGCGAGTTACTCGTATAGAAGTTGAGCTGGATGATTCCGATACGACGGAAGCACCGAGCGATAGCGAGTAACGCACAAATAAAAATCCCAGCCAATGGCTGGGATTTTTTATGCTTCTTGCTTGTCTTCAGCAATCGTGACTTTCAAGCTCATCTCTTTTCCTTTGCGAATGATGCCGACGTCCACGGTGGTGCCAGGACGTAAATCGGTGACGATATCCATAACGCTCTGACGCCCTTGCACTTTATTGCCATCAATACTGATAATGATGTCCTGCTTTTGGAAGCCTGCTGCATTGGCTGGACCATTTGGATCAATACCAAGCACGACAATACCACCTATGTGTTCATTTCCAAGTAGGCGAGCAGTGACCGCATTAATGTCTTGGCCGTCGATACCAATATAGCCACGAATCACGCGACCATCAGCGATGATTTTCTGCATGATCTTGCTGGCTAGTGGCGCAGGGATCGCAAAGGAAATACCGTAAGTTTCTAAATCGGTCGCTTGCTGGAAAGAGGCGGTATTGATGCCGACGAGCTCACCTTGAGTATTCACTAGGGCGCCACCAGAGTTCCCCTCATTGATGGCGGCATCGGTTTGAATAAATGCTTGGCGACCGTCGCTAATAGATGAGCGTCCTGTTGCTGAAATAATACCGAACGTTGTGGTTTGCCCAAGGTTGTATGGGTTACCGATGGCTAGGACCACATCACCAACTTGTGGTTTGTAATTAGAGTTAAGAGGAATAACAGGTAAATTCGAACCTTCGACACGAAGTACGGCAATGTCTGTGCGTTTATCCGTGCCAACTAGCTGAGCTGCCGCGGCTCTACCGTCTTGTAATGCGACAACAATTTGGTCTGCTTGAGCAACCACATGGTAGTTGGTAATGATGTAGCCTTTCTCACTGACAATAACACCTGAACCCAGACCTTGAGTCGAGAGTTTACTGCGATCATTTTCAACATATTTACGGCTGTAGATGTTTACTACGGCAGGTGCTGCTCTTCGCACCGCCTGATTAAATGTCAACTCAACGGACGCGATATTAACAGGTTGCGGATCTAGCGGGGCAGGAATTACGTTGTGGCGCAAAGATGGCACCGCCAGTAATACCACTGCGGCAGTAGCCAAGCCTAAAAAGACAGAACGTAATAAAAAGCTGAGCATATCCTCTCCATGCATGAGCGCCAAAATGGCATAGAAGATGAAGAATAGCATTACATTGAAAAATAACAAAAGGGCAGCACGGAATCGTGCTGCCCTTTTCATTAGCTATTGAGCGATAAGGAAAAGTATTCGAGGCTTATTACTCGGTGCTATGCATCGAAAACCTTATTTCCTATCACTTTGAAAGTGACTAACGAATAACAAGATAAATAGTACGTTCGCCACGCTGAATATTCAGAGCCAATACGCCTTTGTGTTTATCCACGATTGCACGAAGCTCAGCAAGGTTTTTCACGCGCTGGCGGTTCACACCGATAATGATGTCACCTTGTTGTAATTGATATTGAGCGGCCGGAGAGTTATCTGCAACGCTCGATACTTTAACGCCTTGAATTGCATCACTTGGTGTCGTATTGCTTAATTCCGCACCCTTGAGCCCTTCGTGTAATGTTTCGGCTTTGGCTTTCATATTTGTAGATTCGCCAAGCGTTACATCAAAGGTTTTATTCTTACCATCTCGAACCACACCTAATGTGATTTCTTTACCTGCGCCCAGCGTTGCCACTTTTGCGCGGAGCTCTGAGAAAGTATTAATCGCTTTACCGTTTACCGATACAATTACATCACCGGCTTTCAATCCAGCTTTATCGGCTGCGCTGTCTGGTACGACTTGGCCAATAAAGGCCCCTTTACTTGACTCGTAACCCAATGCATCAGCCAGCTCAGAGGTTACTTCACCGCCCTGTACACCCAACATGCCGCGTTTGACTTCACCAAACTCTAGAATTTGCTCGGTGAGGTTTTTCATCATGTTGGACGGAATCGCAAAGCCAATCCCCACGTTACCGCCGTTAGGGCCTAAAATCGCAGTATTAATACCGATCAGCTCACCATTAAGGTTGACCAATGCACCACCAGAGTTACCGCTGTTAATTGCGGCATCGGTTTGGATGAAGTTTTCGAAGTTTTCAACGTTTAAGCCACTACGGCCTAACGCTGAGACGATGCCCGACGTCACGGTTTGACCGAGTCCGAATGGGTTACCAATCGCAACCGTAAAGTCACCTACGCGAAGTTTGTCGGAATCTGCGACTTTAATTTGCGTTAAGTTTTTCGCTTTTTCTAATTTAAGCAACGCAACATCGGCCATCTCATCGCCGCCAACGAGCGTAGCGTCATACTCGCGACCATCATAGAGGCGAACTCGAATCTCATCCGCGCCCTTGATTACGTGGTAGTTAGTGACGATATGCCCTTTTTTCGCATCAATAATGACACCAGAACCTAAACCTCTGAACGGGCGCTCGCGCCTTTGCTCCATCGGAAAGTCCGGTCCAAAGAAGAATTGAAATTGTTCGGGAATACGGCTGGTTTGTACTTGTTTGCCTTCTACAGCAATACTCACAACAGCAGGGGTTACTTTCTCAAGCATGGGCGCCAAGCTAGGTAACTGTTGGCCATCCACATTTAAAGGTAATGCGGCGGTGGCTTGAACTGGCGCAATAATAGAGCCCAAACTCAGAGATAGAACGGTGAGCGCAAGCAGTGGTTTTTTCATCCAATAACTCCTCTTGAAACATGTCTGCCAAAAAGAAATATCCGAACGGTTAGTTCACTTTGTTAATAACTAATATAGGGCCTAGTTCGGATAATCAAAGGGGGAGGCAGTTCACATCCAAGTTAGAGCAAAGGTAAGGAGAAAAAGTTCAAAAAAGGGCCGATACAAATGTATCGGCCCTAGTAGGTAGAGGTAAGAGAAGATTATGATGCTTTTGCGGTTACCGCTTCGGGAGCATTAATGATTTCTTTCTCTTGATCCTTTAAAAGACCCGTTGCGCCATTGGCATAGTCTTTTGGCTGTTCGTTAAACTCTGGTTGATCTTCTGCAATAGCTTCAGAAGACATTGCCGTTTTCTTATCAAACGGGTTGTCTTGCTCTGGCAAGTTTGGCAAAAGCTCAGAGGAGGTCTTAGCCATATGTTGGTACAGCTTGGTGTAATCTTTACCTAGTGTATCCAACATTTCTGCGGTTTGTGCAAAATGATCGACGAGCTCTTGACGTTGTTGCTCTAGTTCAAACTTGGCCGCTTCAAGTTCTTTCTGCACAGACTTTTGTTTCTTGTATTCAGGGGTGGTTAGTCTACTAATGACTACGCCTACGATTGTACCGACCAGCAAACCCACAATGGCATAAATCCAAGGCATAACTGCTCCTTATAGTTGTTTTAACAAGTCTTTTACTACTTAGTTACACGCGGTGCTAGTCCATGTTACTATGGCTTGAACAGCCGATAAAGAAAAATAGCAGTATGTCTTCGGGGACTGATAACTACTTCTCTCTATTCTCAAAGTTGACCCCGAGGTAACCCTTTTCCCAGTACCTCTATACGACTTAATACGATGACACCACTACAACAATATCAAAAAGACATAGCAGAACACGGGTTTCAGCGTGATGAAGCTCAGTATCAAGCGGTCGTTGCATTAGATAAGCTTTACCATGCTATCGTTGAATTTCAGTCAGCTCCTGTGCCCCAGCTTTCCAAATGGCAAAAGCTCATGGGGAAAAAAATCGACATGCCTGAGCCCCCAAAAGGTCTTTACTTTTGGGGAGGAGTCGGACGCGGTAAAACGTACCTCATGGATGCGTTTTTTGATGCTTTACCAACCCAAAGAAAAATGCGCGTACACTTTCACCGCTTCATGTATCGAGTACATGATGAGTTGAAGCTGTTAGGTGATGTCGAAAATCCGCTAGCAAAAGTAGCGGATAAATTCAAAGAAGAAGCGGATGTGGTTTGCTTTGATGAATTTTTTGTCTCTGACATTACGGATGCGATGATCCTTGCAACGTTACTCCAAGAGATGTTCAAGCGGCAGATGATCCTAGTCGCGACTTCAAACATCGAGCCACAGAACTTATATCGTAATGGCTTACAAAGAGCGCGCTTTTTGCCTGCAATTGATATGATTTTGGCACGCTGTGACGTGTTGAATGTTGATAGTGGCGTTGATTATCGCTTAAGAACGCTTGAACAGGCCGAAATATACCATTATCCACTTGATGAACAGGCCAACATTAATCTCAACAAGTATTATCAGCAGCTGACGGGCGAACGTCAGATCGTCGCTCATCAAATCGAAGTTAATCACCGTCAGCTTGAGGTAATTGAAGCGAGTGATGGGGTTCTGCATGCGTCGTTTGCTCAGTTATGCCAAACCGCTCGCAGTCAAAATGACTACATTGAGCTGTCCCGAATTTATCACACGGTATTATTGGCGGACGTTCAACAGATGAACCGAAAAATAGATGACGCTGCGAGGCGTTTTATCGCACTGGTCGATGAGTTTTACGAGCGCAATGTGAAGTTGATTATTTCTGCTGAAGTGCCAATGGAAGACTTATATACTGAGGGGCAGCTCGAGTTTGAATTTAAGCGCTGTTTGTCTCGGCTCACTGAGATGCAAAGTCATGAGTACCTCGCGCGTGAGCATTTGGCCTAAATCTAGTGTGTTCTTAAAAAGTGAAGAAAAAATTAGTGATTTGGCGCAAAAAAAGGTGATTTTTTCTTCGCTCTTCTCTATAATCCTGCGACCCACCGTTACTGCAGACCGGATTATCGAAGTTATTTCGAAATTGAAGGTCGAGAGTACCAACGACTCGAAGGGGTGATGACTGGGCTCTTAGACAGTGTGGGAGCACCAGAACGGTGTTCCTTAAAGTTTAAATTTTAATTAACGGGTTATTATTAGCATGAAAACTTTCGTTGCTAAACCAGAAACTGTAAAACGCGACTGGTACGTTGTAGACGCTGAAGGTAAAACTCTTGGTCGTCTAGCAAGTGAAATTGCATCTCGCCTACGTGGCAAACATAAAGCTGAATACACTCCTCACGTTGACGCTGGTGACTACATCATCGTTATCAACGCTGAGAAAGTTGCTGTAACTGGTAACAAAGCTAAGAACAAAGTGTACTACCGTCACTCTGAGTTCCCAGGTGGTCTAAAATCTATCACTTTTGAAAAGTTGATCGATCGTAAACCTGAGATGGTTCTTGAGCTTGCAGTTAAAGGCATGCTTCCACGTGGTCCTCTAGGCCGTGCTATGTACCGTAAGCTTAAAGTTTACGCAGGCGCTGAGCACAACCATGTTGCTCAACAACCACAAGTACTAGACATCTAATTGGGGATTTCGAAAATGGCAGAGAATCAATACTACGGCACTGGCCGTCGCAAAAGCTCAGCTGCACGTGTTTTTATTAAACCAGGCAGCGGCAACATTGTAGTAAACAAGCGTAACCTTGACGAATACTTCGGTCGTCCAACAGCTCGCATGGTTGTACAACAACCTCTAGAACTTGTTGAACTAACTGAAAAGCTAGACCTTTACGTAACAGTTAAAGGCGGCGGTATTTCTGGTCAAGCTGGTGCTATCCGTCACGGTATCACTCGCGCGCTTATGGAATACGATGAGTCTCTACGTCCTGCTCTACGCGCAGCTGGCTACGTTACTCGTGACGCTCGTTGCGTTGAACGTAAGAAAGTTGGTCTACGTAAAGCACGTCGTCGTCCACAGTTCTCTAAGCGTTAATTTCCTCTTATTGGAAATTCTGCTTTTCAGAGTTACTCTGGAAACTGTGTACCAAAAGCTCGGCTCTATGCCGGGCTTTTTTGTTTTTATACCAGCCTATCAATATCCATTTGTATTCACTTATAACTAGGTTCAGAGTAAGGCTTCTTCCTTACCATACGTTATAAGCTTATTTATCTGCTGTGGGTGCCTTTACGTCTTAATATCCCTGCAACATGTTTTAAAATGCCTACTCGTCTTTTTTGCGTATGCGGCGTGCTACAAAAGTGAAAATACAAACAACGTAAGTTGAATGCGCACTAAGAAATATTTTGCTGTGTAATTAACTGAAAACTACCAAGATAAAAGGTTTGAATAGCTTTCAGCAGAACTTCCATGTTGTGCTTTCTTGTTACAAATCACATCAATTTTTTATAATTCTGCCGCTTTTGTGACGACGCGAGCGATTTGCCTCACAAATGTTACAAAAAGGTAGCTTTATCTTGTCAAAAAGTAGGGTTTTCTTTATCATTTCCCTCCAATAAATAGAACTAAATTCATTATTTGTTAGCCATGCTCTTATAAGCGGAATAATAACGATCCAAAGGGAGCAAATGGGAGAATGTTTGGATGAGCAACGCGCCTTTAAATAACGGTCGCAGGCGTTTTCTAACCGCTACAACGGCAGTTGTTGGTGGGTTAGGGGCAGTCGCCGTCGCCGTGCCTTTTATCAAATCATGGAATCCGAGTGCCAAAGCCAAAGCGGCAGGTGCACCGGTGGAAGTGGATATAAGTAAAATTGAACCAGGTCAGCTGGTTCGTGTCGAGTGGCAGGGGAAACCTGTATGGATTGTTCGCCGCACTCAAAGCGTTCTAGATAACTTAAAAACGATCGGCGATAAGCTTCGTGATCCGCAATCTGAAATGGAACAGCAGCCTGAGTACGCTCAGAATGAGTTTCGTTCGATTAAGGAAGAGTTTTTTGTCGCTGTTGGTTTCTGTACTCACCTAGGTTGTTCACCAACCTATCTACCAGACTCTTTCTCAGAGCAGGTCCAGGGCGTAAGATCTGGCTTCTTCTGTCCTTGTCATGGTTCTAAGTTCGATATGGCTGGTCGAGTGTTCCAAGGGGTACCTGCTCCATTGAACCTTGTCGTTCCTAAGCACATGTATTTGAGCGACACCAAGCTCATTGTGGGTGTTGATGAGGGGGATGCATAATGCAAGCAATGTTAGACTGGGTTGAAAAGCGTATTCCTGCAATGAATGCTTATAAAAAGCATTTGTCTGAATACCCAATGCCTAAGAACTTCAACTTTTGGTACCTTTTCGGTTCTCTGGCGATGCTGGTTCTGGTTAACCAAATCCTAACGGGTATTTGGCTAACGATGAACTACGTTCCTTCTGGTGACGGTGCGTTTGCTTCTATCGAGTACATCATGCGTGATGTAGAGTACGGTTGGCTTTTACGTTACATGCACTCAACTGGCGCATCTGCGTTTTTCGTTGTTGTGTACTTGCACATGTTCCGTGGCCTGATCTACGGCTCATACCAAAAACCTCGTGAACTACTGTGGATCTTCGGTATGTTGATCTTCCTCGTTCTAATGGCTGAAGCATTCATGGGTTACCTACTGCCATGGGGTCAGATGTCATACTGGGGTGCGCAGGTAATCATTTCTTTGTTTGGTGCGATTCCTGTTATCGGTGATGACCTAACGCTTTGGATCCGTGGTGACTACATCATCTCTGGTGCAACGTTAAACCGTTTCTTCGCACTACACGTTATTGCACTGCCTATCGTTCTGCTTCTTCTTGTGGTTCTGCACGTATTGGCGCTGCACGAAGTCGGCTCAAACAACCCTGATGGTATCGAAACTAAGCTACCAAAAGGTTCAATGGGCGATGATTACAAGACACAGTTCAAGTTCCACGATTACTACACGAAGAAATACGACATTATCGACTCTATTCCTTTCCACCCATACGGTACGGTTAAGGACTTAGTTGGTGTGGCTGGTTTCTTGTTCTTCTTCTGTTATGTGCTGTTCTTTAACCCAGAAATGGGAGGATACTTCCTTGAACCGCCTAACTTTGAAGCTGCAAACCCACTGAAGACACCAGAGCACATTGCTCCGGTATGGTACTTCACGCCGTTTTACGCAATCTTACGTGCGGTTCCAGACAAACTATTAGGTGTTATCCTAATGGGTGCGTCAATTGCAGTGCTGTTTGTTCTACCTTGGTTGGATCGTTGTAAAGTTCGTTCATACCGTTACCGTAGCAAACTTCATCTGTTGAATATTGTACAGTTCACTATCGCCTTTATCGCTCTGGGTATTTTAGGTGCGTTACCTGCAACACCAACGTACACACTACTATCTCAGATCTTTAGCTTGTGTTACTTCATGTTCTTTGTGTTGTTGTTCTTCTACAGCAAAAATGAAGCAACCAAACCATTACCAGAGAGGGTGACATTCAAATGAAGAAGTGGATTGTAATTCTATTTGCTATGTTGCCATCACTAGCGATGGCAGCGGGGGCTAACGTTCCGCTTGATAAAGCGAATGTTGACCTAACGGATAAAGCTTCGCTACAAAACGGTGCGAAGTTGTTCATGAACTACTGTTTTGCTTGTCACTCAACGCAGTATCAGCGTTATGAGCGTGTAGCAACAGACTTGGAAATTCCAACAGACTTAATGAAAGAAAACCTGATTTTCAATCCTGAAGCGAAAATCGGTGATCTAATGGTCAACGCAATGCCACCGAAGCAAGCGGCAAACTGGTTTGGTGCTCCACCACCAGATCTTACGTTGGTTGCACGAGTTCGTGGTGCTGATTGGTTATACACTTACTTACGCTCTTTCTATGTTGATCCATCTCGTCCATTCGGCGTGAACAACATTGTCTTCCCGAGTGTTGGTATGCCACATGTGCTCGAAGAGCTACAGGGTATCCCGACGCCGATTTACGATACGAAAATCGTAGATGGCGAAGAAGTACAAGTTGTTGTTGGTACTGAAACAGATGGTACGGGTGAGCTGAGCGAAGGCGAATATGACAAAGCGGTTGGCGACCTAGTGAACTTCTTGGTTTATTCAGGTGACCCAGTGCAGCTTGAGCGTCATGCTTTAGGTTGGTGGGTAATGGGCTTCTTAGTGCTTCTAACCATCGTTGTCGTGATGCTCAAGAAAGAGTATTGGCGCGATGTGCATTAATTGTGCTAAAATACCGTGCTAATTCCCAATTTTAATTGATGTACAATGGAGGCTTAGCCTCCATTGTTTTTATTTGTAAGTGTACTGGAGGGCTCCATGGCTGTAGCTGCCAATAAACGTTCTGTGATGACTCTTTTCTCAAGTGCATCAGATTTGTATAGCCATCAGGTTCGCATTGTACTAGCTGAAAAAGGCGTAAGTGTTGAAGTTGAGCTTGTTGACGAAGCAAACCTTCCTGCTGAGCTTGTTGAGCTAAACCCATATAAATCAGTGCCAACTCTTGTTGACCGTGAGCTAGCTCTTTACGATTCAAAAATCATCATGGAGTACTTGGACGAGCGTTTCCCTCATCCACCTCTAATGCCGGTTTACCCTGTTGCTCGTGGCAACAGCCGCTTGATGATGTACCGTATCGAACGCAACTGGTACTCACTCGCTGAAAAAGTGATGAAAGGTAATGCGGAAGAATCAGAAAAAGCACGCACAAAGCTGCGTAATGATCTTCTAACATTAGCGCCAATTTTTGCTGAATATGAGTACTTCATGAGCGAAGAATTCAGCTTGATCGACTGTTACCTAGCTCCATTATTGTGGCGTCTGCCTCAACTTGGTATCGATCTGGTTGGCCCTGGTTCAAAAGAAATCAAGGTGTACATGAACCGCGTATTTGAACGTGATTCGTTCCTTGCTTCTTTAACTGAAGCTGAACGTGAAATGCGCCTAGTTCGCTAAGCGATTTTAAACACGTTATGGATATTGCAAAAATGACTGCTCGCCGCCCGTATATGCTTCGCGCATTTTACGATTGGTTAGTAGACAATGACTTGACTCCTCACTTGGTTGTGGATGCAACGATGCCGGGCGTACGTGTACCGCTTGAGTTTATTCAAGATGGTCAAATTATTTTGAATATTGCACCACGTGCGGTGGGTAATCTTGAGTTAGGTAATGATGCGATTACCTTCCATGCTCGCTTTAGCGGTCGTCCACACTCAGTAATTGTGCCTCTGTATGCTGTCCAAGCTATTTATGCGCGTGAGAATGGTGCTGGTACTATGTTTGAACCAGAAGAAGCGTACACTCACATCGAAGAAGAAGCGATGACCGAGGAAGAATCATCCCCATCGTTTACAAAGGTTAGCGATGAGCCTTCTGAGTTAGCCTCTGATTCGGATGCCGAAGAGGATGATGCTCCTCGACCAAAAGGCAAACCAAGCTTAAGAGTGATTAAATAATAAAAAAGCAGCGTAACGCTGCTTTTTTATTATTTAGTGTCTTGACGTGTTTTCAAGTGATATTTCGCAATTACTCAATCGTAAATGCTTCGACGTTGGCTTCATTTTCCGCGTTTGTCTCACTTTCTATTGTTTGTACACCGTCACTCGGTAAGTCCACTTCAACAGGTTCCATTTCGCCATATTGGAACCCTTTAATGACTTGTTTTACGCCAGAGATATTACGCGCGATTTCTGTCGCTCGCTCGCCTTGCTCTGGTGTGACATAACCAAACAGAAAAACGTCGCCGTCTTCGGTGATCACTTTAACCTTAACGCCATTGAGTTCAGAGTCGGTCAGCAAGGCTGATTTTACTTTGGTTGTGATCCAACTGTCGTTGCTAATTTGAGTGACAGTGAGTGGCTCTTTTTGTTTGATTTGATTGTGTATGACTTTCACACCACTAACTTCTCGAGCTCTTCGCTCTAAAGCATGGATAAGGTCTTGCGTTGGAGCCTGACCCATAAGAACAACCGTACCGTTATAAGAGCTGGCAACCACACGAACTTCACCTTTAAACGGCGCCTTATTACCGATCGCTGCAACTTCGAATTCGATGTTGTTGTCCTGCCAAATTTGTTTTGTACTGCGTGTGTCCGTGACAATATTTGCTGTGGTTGCAGCGCCAGCGATAAACAAGCCAGCACAACCACTTAAACTCAATGCTGTTAATAAGATAACAAAGCTACGTATCATAATTCTGACCCTCAGTCTTGGTTACTCTTCATGAGCAGGGAAAAGCACCTGGTCAATAAGATCACAAAGACAATGGAGTGTCACCATATGTACTTCGTGAATACGTGCAGTGCGGTGTGATGGAATGCGAATTTCGACGTCGTTCTCACCAAGCAGTCCTGCCATCTCACCGCCATCTTTTCCTGTTAGCGCGATAATCGTCATGTCTCGAGTTACGGCCGCTTCCATCGCTTTGATAATATTTTTGCTGTTACCGCTAGTCGACATGGCAAGCAGAATGTCGCCTGGCTGGCCAAACGCTCGCACCTGTTTTGAGAAAATTTCCTGGTAGTGGTAGTCGTTTGCAACAGCGGTCAGGGTTGTATTATCGGCTGTTAAGGCCATTGCAGGTAGGCTAGGGCGCTCAGTTTCAAAACGGTTTAAAAGACAAGAAACAAATTGTTGAGCGTTTGAAGCACTGCCGCCATTACCACAACATAAAATTTTGTTGCCATTGAGCAAGCTTGAGACCATCGCTTGGGCCGCGTGAGTAATGGCATCGGGCAGCGCCTCTGCTGCTGCGATTTGAATTTGAATACTTTCTGTAAAGCTGTCTTTAATGCTGTCTAGCATCGCTTATCCTTCAGAGATTGCGTTTTCTATCCAGTTGATATCTCGCCCATTGTCATGAATAGCGATGACATCAAACCGATAATCGATATTGTGTTTTAAGCGCTTTTGTTGGCTAAGCCAAACTTGTGCAGTTTTGATTAGCTTGCGCATTTTTGCGTGCGTTACCATTTCTGCTGCTGAGCCAAAGTGATCGTTCTTACGATATTTGACTTCAACAAACACGATAGTTTCACCTTGTTGGAAGATTAAATCAATCTCACCGACCTTGGTCAGGAAATTTTGTTCAATAAAGCGCAAGCCCTGGCGTTGCAAATAGTGCTTCGCCAGAGCTTCATATTGATTTCCGATTTGGCGCTTACTAAAGAGCCCCACGCTCAGCCCAGCTCAATTCACGCTGTACAACACAGTTGTTGTCGATACTTAAAATACCGGTTTGGCCACCGACTGAGTAACCAGGAACGACCTTCATTTGTGGAAGTTCACCGATCAATTTATATGCATCCATACCGAGTGCTTTCAAACGTTTTTCCATGTTAGATTGCTCTGACCAAAGCTCGTTCATTTCAGCGGTCACGCTAGGATCTGGGTCAATCAGCAATGGAATGTCGCTGTAGATGATGCCTGTTAGATCTTCGTATGTCGCGCCGCCACTGTTGCTACGCGAACTAGAGAAGATTTGTGGTGCTTTCGCATCAGGGTTAATCGCTACTTCGATAAACGGCTTGATCAAAGTTAGCTCAGTGCTTCTAGCTACGATATAAACCGCATCAACATCACGACGGCTACGTGGCTGTGTTTCAAGCTTAATTCGCATTAATGATTGCATCTGGGCGATACGCTGCTTGCTCTCTTGCAGGCCAAATACTTCATTGATGTCTTTTTGAAGTTGGCGCTTGTCACCAAAGTAACTTGCTGCGACTTTGTTAGAGCTGTACTTTCGCCATTCTTTGTTGAAAGCCTCAGTTACACGCTCTCCAAAGCTGCCTTTTGGTGCAAGAATAAGAGGGAAGTTGTAGCCTTCGCTGAACAAGTGTTTTGCAGCTTGTGCGGCTTCTTGTTCCGGTGATAATGCCAAGTAGCAAATATTGCTATCTGGTTGCACATCCTCGGGGATATTTAGCGCAAGGGCTGGAATGGTAGGGCCATTTGCTGAGCCATCCATGGTTGTGTGCAACAACTCCACGTTCTCTTTTTCTAGAGGGCCAACAACAAAATCGATGTTTTCATTGATCAAGCGTTGTTTAATTTGGTCAGCGTTATACGCATTGGTGTCAATCACCGTAAGTGTTGCACTAGGATCTCGATTACGATCATTCATCATCGCAAACACAAAACCATCACGAATTAATTGCGCTTGTGGCGAGAACTTACCCGTCAGCGGCAGCAATAAAGCAGTATTGTTTGGCTTCACGATATCAAGAGAGAGAATGTTTTGAATCTCTTCTGGTGTATAGATAGCAGCAGGGTGCGAAGGGTTTTCGCTTAACCAGCGCTCTAGCGTATTTTTAAGTTGGGACAGGTTGCCCGATAGCGTTTTTGCATAAACAGCCAGCTGAAGCCAGCCGTCTAGAACATCCTCATTCGGCTCTGTTTCTAATGAGGTGAGTTCATATTCTGAGTAGCTGCCAAAGTTCATCCAAATACGGCTAGAGATTTCCCTCTGCTCTGCTGACGAGGCGTATTGACCAAATGCAACCAGCTGGCGGTTTGCTTCAAACGCTTGGTTAAGGCCTTGATAAGCGTCGGCACGCATCAAGTAATAGTCTTTCCATTGCTCGTTTGGCAATTTCCACCAAGGTTTAAAGTTTAACAATTGTAGCAACTGCGAGTAATTACCTTGCTTTTGCTGTATGGTCGCACGCGCCAGTTGCCACTCCGCTTGCTGAACTTCGGTCAACTGTTGTCGAGCCAGACGTTTGATCAACAGTTCTGCTTGATCAAACTGGTTCGCTTGAATAGCGGCTTTGGTTGCCATGATCAACCAGTCATTTTGTAAACTGCCTTCCGTGCTATCAGCTTGGATCATATAGTTCTGAACAGACTGAGTAGGCTCAAGTGTTACATCAACGCCATCAGGCTGTCTTGGACCTGAAGAACAGGCGGCGAGCGTAATTGCTAGTGCAACAGGAGTAAGTATGCGTGGTACACTGAGTCTCTTATGGTTAATCATTGCCGTGAGTTCTCTATAATTTTGTACAAAATTGTCTCTATATTAATCGTTGAAGTGATGGTAAACAAATGACAGATAAAAATAAGTTGCCGAATGAGGGGCCAACTCTCTATATCGTACCGACTCCAATCGGAAATTTAGCGGATATCACCCAACGTGCTATCGAAATTCTGTCGACGGTGGACATCATTGCTGCTGAGGATACTCGACATACGGGTAAATTACTGTCTCACTTCAATATTCAAACCAAAACTTTTGCTCTGCATGATCACAATGAACAGCAAAAAGCACAGGTTTTGGTAGAAAAGCTGCTTTCCGGTCAGTCTATCGCGTTAGTTTCTGACGCTGGTACGCCACTTATCAGCGACCCAGGATACCATTTGGTGACAAAATGTCGTCAAGCGGGCGTTAGAGTTGTGCCGCTTCCTGGTGCTTGCGCGGTCATTACGGCGTTAAGTGCATCAGGCTTGCCATCCGATCGCTTTAGCTTCGAAGGCTTTTTACCACCGAAAAGCAAAGGCCGTAAGGATAAATTCCTAGAGATTGCTTCGGTAGAGCGTACGTGTATTTTTTACGAGTCACCGCACCGTATTTTGGACTCTCTACAAGACATGTTAGACGTTCTTGGCCCAGATAGAGAAGTCGTGTTGGCGAGAGAACTAACGAAAACCTTTGAAACCATTCAAGGTATGCCATTAGGTGAGTTAATTGAGTGGGTGAAAAGTGACGATAACCAACAGCGTGGCGAAATGGTATTATTGGTACATGGTCACCGCGAAACCGCGGACGATTCATTGCCAGATGATGCCTTGCGTACATTAGGGATTTTAACCAAAGAGCTGCCTTTGAAAAAAGCAGCGGCTTTGGTGGCAGAAATTCATAACTTGAAGAAGAATGCGTTGTATAAGTGGGGCTTAGAAAACTTAGACTAAGCACTGCTAACGAGACACATGGTAAAGCGGGTCGATGTGAAAATATCGGCCTTTTTTAGGCTCAATGTTTGATGGTTAGGTTAAAAAAACATCACTCAATGCATTCATTTCATCATATCTGTGATCTCACTAGACTCTGAGTAGATAACTCTATACAATCCGCCCTCGGAGTTGACTGGGTAGTCGCTGCTTTACTGATGTCCTTCGGGAGACTGACGTTGAAGTCCTTTGGGAGACTGACGTTGACGTCCTTCGGGAGACTGGTAAAGGGGAGGAAAGTCCGGGCTCCATAGAGCAGGGTGCCAGGTAACGCCTGGGAGGCGCAAGCCTACGACAAGTGCAGCAGAGAGAAGACCGCCGATGGCCCTAGGGCACAGGTAAGGGTGAAAGGGTGCGGTAAGAGCGCACCGGACGACTAGCAATAGTTCGTTGCAGGGTAAACTCCACCCGGAGCAAGACCAAATAGGCCTCCACATTGCGTTGCTCGCGTAAGGAGGCGGGTAGGTTGCTTGAGCCAGTGAGCGATTGCTGGCCTAGACGAATGGCTACCGCCGCGCAAGCGGAACAGAACCCGGCTTATGTGTCGACTCCAACTATTCGAGACCCATCACTACTTTTTGTAGTGATGGGTTTTTTGCATTTTATTGACGCAAACCCTGTCATTACCAATAAACTTGGCGTTAAATCACGTCTGACTTTAGACTTGAGGTGGCGATGATGTGGGAAATCAGTACACTATGGTAGGTTGATCTTTTGCTATAAATATTCAGCATGAGAGAGCAACATATCTTAAAATCGCTTCAAGATCATTCAACGAGAAAGCTATGACCGAAACCTTCCAACATATTTCCGTGTTATTAAATGAATCCATTGATGGCTTAGCTATCAAACCAGACGGTATCTATATCGATGGAACATTTGGCCGTGGCGGTCACAGCCGGACTATTCTATCTAAACTCGGCGAAAACGGCCGACTGTACAGTATCGATCGTGACCCTCAAGCGATAGCTGAAGCAGGCAAAATCAATGATCCTCGCTTCACCATCATTCATGGTCCATTTTCTGGTATTGCTGAGTATGCTAAAGAGTATGACTTGGTTGGCAAAGTTGATGGCGTTCTACTGGATTTAGGTGTTTCTTCTCCGCAGTTAGACGACGCAGAGCGTGGCTTTAGCTTTATGAAAGACGGCCCGCTAGATATGCGTATGGACCCAACATCAGGTATTCCCGTATCTCAATGGCTAATGGAAGCTGACTTAGATGATATTACTTGGGTGATTCGTGAGTTTGGTGAAGACAAACACGCGCGCCGCATTGCCAAAGCGATTGTTGCCTACCGTGAAGACGAAGAAAATGAACCACTGGTACGTACTGGCCAGCTCGCGAAGCTGATCTCAGATGCTGCACCCAAAAGCTTTAAAGAGAAAAAACACCCTGCGACTCGTGCGTTCCAGGCATTTCGTATTTACATCAACAGTGAGTTAGAAGAAATTGATACGGCACTAAAAGGTGCGGCAAGCATTCTGGCTCCTGAAGGTCGTTTATCTGTCATCAGTTTCCACTCTCTGGAAGACCGTATGGTCAAACGTTTTATCCGTAAAGAGAGCAAAGGACCTGAAGTGCCACATGGCATTCCAATGACTGAAGAGCAAATTCGTGCTCTTGGTAGTGCGAATATGAAAGCGGTGAGCAAAGCGATTAAGCCAAGCAAACAAGAAATTGAAATGAACCCTCGTTCGCGCAGCTCTGTGCTAAGAATTGCAGAAAAGCTTTAATTATTATGACGAAACCCACTCCTAACCTTGCTAAGTTGATTGCAACGGATCTTATCACCGTTGGTCGCTGGCCATTACTGTTGTTGCTATTGATCGTGGCATCGGCAATGGGAGTGGTATTTGCTACCCACCATGCGCGTCAAGCGATCACCGAAAAAGATCACACTTTGGTTGAACGAGAGCGTTTAGATAGCGAATGGCGCAACCTGATGTTGGAAGAAACGGCCCTCGCGGAACACAGTCGTGTTCAAGACCTTGCCAAAAAAGAACTTGAAATGAAACGACCTGATGGCGATAAAGAAGTGGTTGTCACGCTCAAATGATTAGAAAGAAAACCAACACGAAACCAAGCAACAAGCGTAAACCTGTCGCGAAAGAAAAAAACGCTTCGGGGGATACGAAAACCGAGAAAAAAGCAGTGAAAGTGGCGGTTGAAGAATCCTTTCTGATTCGTTGGCGCTTCCATCTATTACTGTTTTTTGTCTTTTGTGCATTTGCACTTTTGGTGGCGCGCGTAGCCTATATTCAAATCATTGAACCGGATAACCTGATTAAACAAGGTGACCTGCGCTCGGTTCGTGTGAAATCCATTCCTTCTGCACGCGGTATTATTTCGGACCGAAATGGTGAGCCGCTCGCTGTCAGTGTGCCTGTTGAGGCCGTTTGGGCGGATCCCGCGACGATATTTAAAGAAAATGCCTTAAGCCAGACCAAGAGTTGGTATGCATTAGCGGATGTTCTTGGTGTTGACCGACAAGGGTTGATAGACAAGATCAAGCACAATGAAAAGCGCCGCTTTATTTACTTGCAGCGCCAAGTGAGTCCAGCCATGGCGAACTATATTCGTGAGCTAAAGCTGCCTGGTGTGGGTCTTAAGTCAGAATCTCGTCGTTACTATCCTGCCGGTGAGGTTAGTGCTCACTTAGTTGGGGTGACGGGGATTGATGGGCATGGTCTAGAGGGTGTTGAGCGTAGCTACGATGAGTGGCTTACTGGCGCCGCAGGTAAGAAAACCATTCGTAAAGACCGTTATGGTCGCGTCGTAGAAAACATTGCGTGGCAAGACAAGCAAGAAGGTAAGTCACTCCAGTTGACAATCGACCAGCGCCTACAGGCGATTGCTTATCGTGCGATTAAACAAGCCGTTGCGGACCATCGCGCCACGTCAGGCTCCGTTGTTATGTTGGACGTGAAAACCGGCGCCGTATTGGCCATGGTGAATGCGCCTTCCTACAACCCTAACAATCGTAGCGACTGGCAAAGCTATAAAATGCGTAACCGAGTGATCACGGACTCGATGGAGCCAGGCTCCACCATTAAGCCTTTCGTTATTTTAGCCGCCTTAGAAAATGGGGTAGCCGATAAAGATACCATCGTAGATACCGGTAATGGTGTACTTCGTTTAGGTGGTAGCCGAGTAAGAGATGTATCCCGCGTGGGTAAAGCGAGCTTGACCACGATCCTCAAAAAATCGAGTAACATCGGTGTGACGAAGCTGGCAATGCAAATGCCAGTAGAGGCGCTGCTCGGTCTGTACAGCTCTGTGGGCTTTGGTGAGCTTTCTGGTCTGAACCTCGTTGGGGAAGTGACTGGTATCTTCCCGACACGAACACGATGGTCTCCTATTGAACGTGCCACGATTGCGTTTGGTTATGGTCTATCGATAACGCCAATCCAGTTAGCGCATGCCTATGCGACGCTTGGAAATCTCGGCAAATACGAGCCAATCCATATTATCGAAAGCAATGATCATGACATGTCGCGCCAAGTAGTGAGTGCAAAGTACGCACGCCAGGTCTTGGACATGCTGGAAACCGTAACCCAAAAAGGAGGCTCGGCTCGTCGAGCGGCAGTTCCTGGTTATCGAGTGGGAGCCAAAACAGGTACCTCACGTAAAGCGTCTGCAGGTGGATACAGCGATGAGTACATCACTTATACGGCAGGGCTTGCTCCGGTTAGCGATCCGCGAATTGCATTGGTTGTGATCGTAAACGAGCCTCAAGGTGATGATTACTATGGTGGTTCGGTAGCGTCTCCTGTCTTCTCTGAAATCATGAAAGGCGCGCTACAAATACTCAATGTTGCACCAGACGAAAACAAATTTCAGCAGTAAGCCGAGTGGCTTACTGAGCAAACAAAATTAAGAAAACCTGAGCCAAAGCTCGGAGAACAAATATGACTAAAGCCATCAGTATGGACGTGCTGCTTTCCCCTTGGGTGGATTGCCCAAGTTTATCGTCCGTTCTTGTTTCTGAATTTGAGCTCGACAGCCGAAGAGTTCAACCTGGAACCACGTTTGTCGCGGTGATTGGCCATGTTGTGGATGGGCGTAACTTCATTGCTTCTGCCATTGAGCAAGGCGCCAATGCGGTTCTAGCGCAAGCCTGTGATCTAAAAACACACGGCACGGTGGAAATCATCGATGACGTTCCCGTTATTTACCTCGATACGTTGGATCAACGTTTATCTGCAATCGCTGGAAAGCTCTATGCTTACCCAGATATGGATTTGATTGGTGTCACCGGCACCAACGGCAAAACCACCATTACTCAGCTAATTGCACAATGGCTAGACCTACTTGGCCACAAAGCGGCAGTGATGGGCACGACAGGAAATGGTTTTCTCGACAATTTACAGCAAGCCGCGAATACAACAGGGAATGCTGTAGAAATTCAGAAAACGCTCTCTTCTCTCGCAAATCAACAAGCCACATACACCGCGCTAGAAGTCTCTTCTCATGGCTTAACGCAAGGCCGTGTCAAGGCGTTGTCGTTTGCGGCGGGTGTGTTTACTAATCTAAGTCGTGATCACCTAGATTACCATGGCACGATGGAAGAGTACGCCAATGCAAAGCTGGGGTTGTTTACACAACATCAATGTGAACGTGCCATTATCAATGTCGATGATGAAGTCGGTCATGCATGGGCGTCGCAGTTAAGCAATGCGATTGCGGTGTCACTCAAACCAAACACTGAATTTGAAAGCGCAATTTGGGCGACAGATGTCCGTTACGCGGAGTCGGGGATTACTATCCAATTTGATGGTAAATTTGGCTCAGGTCAATTGCACGCGCCACTGATTGGTGAGTTTAACGCAACCAACATAATGCTCGCTTTTGCGACCTTATTAAGCTTGGGTAAGGATAAACAAGCGTTACTCGAAACCGCAGGTCAGTTACAACCTGTACTCGGCCGAATGGAGTTATTCCAAACAGAGGACCATGCCAAAGTCGTGGTCGATTATGCCCATACTCCTGATGCACTAGAAAAAGCACTGCAAGCTTTACGAGTTCACTGTGAGGGGCAGCTGTGGGCTATTTTTGGTTGCGGAGGCGATCGCGATGCAGGTAAGCGCCCAATGATGGCGGAAATTGCAGAGCGTCTAGGCGACAGAGTGGTGTTGACTGACGATAACCCACGCAGTGAAGATCCGGTTCAGATTGTAAAAGACATGTTAGCTGGGCTGTCAAAACCTGCCGAAGCGATTGTGCAGCATGACCGCTTCAAAGCACTGTCTTATGCGGTTGAGAATGCTTCGCCAAAAGACATCATCTTGTTAGCGGGTAAGGGCCACGAAGATTATCAAATTCGGAATTGCGAAACGATTCATTACTCCGACCGTGAGTCTGCTATGCAGCTTTTAGGATTGTCCTTATGATCAAAGTAACGTTATCTCAAATTGCCAACTTCACTCGCGGTGAGCTATTCGGCGATGATCTACTTATCGACGCGGTTTCTACTGATACACGAGCGATTGACAACGGTGCTTTATTTGTTGCGCTGGTGGGTGAGCGCTTTGATGCGCATAACTTTTGCCAACAAGCGGTGGATGCAGGCGCAGGTGCTTTACTCGTACAAAAACATCTAGATGTGAATGTGCCACAAGTCGTGGTGTCGGACACCAAAATGGCACTGGGTGAGTTAGCCTCTTGGGTGCATCAAACTTGCCAAACACCTACCGTTGCCATCACAGGCAGTTGTGGTAAAACGACCGTCAAAGAAATGCTCGCGAGCATTCTGCAATTGAAAGGCAAAGTGCTGTTTACTGCAGGTAACTTCAATAATGATATTGGTGTTCCGTTGACGTTATTGCGCTCACAGCAGGATGACGACTATGCCGTGATTGAGCTTGGTGCTAATCATATCGGTGAAATTGCTTACACAACGCAGTTAGTAAAACCAGATATCGCGTTAGTGAATAATGTAGCCGCTGCGCACCTTGAAGGCTTTGGTTCTATTGATGGCGTGAAACAAGCCAAAGGTGAAATTTACCAAGGTCTTGCTGCAGGTAGTATTGCGATTGTCAATTTAGACAGCAATGGCGAAACAAAGTGGGAAAGCGTGCTGGCGGATAAGGAAGTTATCACCTTCTCACAAAGTAATTCTGCGGCTGATTACTATGCATCAAATATCGTGATGAATGCCGCGGGAGAGGCCAGCTTTAACCTACATATCGCAGCAAGCTCACAAGAAATTGAACTGTCTCTGGGTATTATAGGTCAACACAACGTGGCGAATGCAATCGCAGCTTCTATTATTGCGTTACAAATGGGCGCCACATTAGAAGAGGTTCGCGCTGGCCTTAAACATTTAAACAAAGTGAAAGGTCGCGTCGAGGTTGAAGCGCTGAGCGAAAAAATCAAATTGATTGATGACAGCTACAACGCAAGCGTGCCAGCCATGAAAGCGGCGGTTGACTTATTGGCTGCTTTCCCAGGTCAGCGCTGGCTGATTTTAGGTAATATGGCGGAATTGGGCGAGGAAAGTCTTGCACTTCATCGTCAAGTCGGGGAACATGCTGCCCCACAAAAATTTGAACATGTTCTCACATATGGTGCAGACGCTAAGGTGATCAGTGAGCTTTGCCAAGGCATTCATTTTGAGACGCACCAAGAGATGATTGAATACATCAAGCAGCATCTAGACCAAGCCGTTCCTGAAAACCATACGATTTTGGTGAAAGGAGCGAACGGTGCACGTATGTTTGAAGTCGCTGCTGCTTTGAAGGAGTATTATTAATGATTATTTGGCTTGCCGAGCTGCTACAGCCATACCTGTCTTTTTTCCGATTGTTTGAATACTTGTCTTTTCGAGCAATTCTAAGCGTATTAACCGCTCTGGGTCTGTCATTATGGATGGGACCAATCATGATCAAGCGTTTGCAAATGCTGCAAATTGGTCAGGTAGTACGTAACGAAGGTCCTGAATCTCACTTTAGTAAGCGTGGTACTCCAACGATGGGCGGTATCATGATCTTAGCGGCCATCTCAATCACAATCTTGCTTTGGACTGACTTATCCAACCCATATGTATGGGCAGTATTGACGGTCTTGCTTGGCTACGGTGCAGTCGGATTTGTTGATGATTATCGTAAAGTGGTGCGCAAAAATACCGATGGTTTGATCGCGCGTTGGAAGTACTTCTGGCAATCATTGATCGCGTTTGTCGTGGCTTTTGCATTGTACGCTTACGGTAAAGACACTGCAGCCACTCAGCTCGTGGTGCCATTCTTTAAAGACATCATGCCGCAACTTGGTTTGATGTACATTATCCTGACTTACTTTGTGATTGTCGGTACGAGTAACGCGGTTAACCTGACCGATGGTCTAGACGGTTTGGCAATCATGCCAACGGTTCTTGTTGCTGCAGGCTTCGCGGTTATTGCATGGGCGACGGGTAACGTTAACTTCTCTGAATACCTTCATATTCCATACCTACCACATGCTTCTGAGTTGGTTGTCGTATGTACAGCAATCGTCGGTGCAGGCCTTGGTTTCTTGTGGTTTAACACGTATCCAGCACAAGTGTTCATGGGTGATGTCGGCTCACTAGCGCTTGGCGGCGCATTAGGCACCATTGCGGTTCTCGTTCGTCAAGAGTTGGTGTTGGTGATCATGGGCGGTGTGTTTGTGATGGAAACGCTGTCGGTAATTCTACAGGTGGGTTCATACAAACTGCGTGGTCAGCGGATCTTCCGTATGGCACCGATTCACCACCACTACGAATTGAAAGGTTGGCCAGAACCGCGCGTAATCGTGCGTTTCTGGATTATTTCTATGGTTCTTGTTCTGATTGGTCTTGCGACATTGAAAGTGCGTTAATCGCACTTTCCAAGAACAAGATTTACAGTGTGATCAAATATGGAACGTTGGCAAAACATACATAGTGTTGTCGTCGTAGGGCTCGGTATTACCGGGCTCTCTGTCGTTAAACACCTAAGAAAAAATCAGCCACAGCTTGTGGTCAAAGTCATTGATACTCGCGTAAACCCTCCGGGTGCAGAGCGCTTGCCGGAAGATGTTCAACTGCATAGTGGTGGTTGGAATACAGACTGGCTTTCTGATGCTGATCTTATCGTGACCAACCCTGGTATTGCGCTAGCGACACCAGAGATCCAAGCCGTATTGGAAAAAGGCGCGACAGTAGTTGGTGATATTGAGTTATTCGCCTGGGCGGTGCAGAAGCCTGTGATTGCGATTACGGGCTCAAACGGTAAGAGCACAGTCACCGACCTCACAGGTGTGATGGTTAAGGCTGCAGGTTTGGATGTGGGCGTTGGTGGTAATATCGGTGTTCCTGCACTGGATTTGTTAGAACAAGACGCAGACATGTATGTGCTTGAACTGTCAAGCTTCCAGTTGGAAACGACGTCAAGCTTAAAGCTCAAAGCCGCTGCGTTTCTGAATCTTTCTGAAGATCATATGGACCGTTATCAAGGCATGTCTGACTATCGACAAGCTAAGTTGCGTATTTTTGACCACGCTGCTCTTGCGGTAGTGAACCGTGATGATCAAGAAACCTTCCCAGATGCAGAGATGCCATTGGTGACATTTGGCAGCGACAATCAGGACTTTGGTCTCGAGGTGGATGGCAACCGTACTTGGCTGCTCGATCACGGTCAACGAGTCGTCGCAAGTGATGAGCTTAAGTTGGTTGGTAAGCACAACTTATCTAATGCTCTGGTTGCTTTAGCGCTATTAAAAGCTGCGGACGTAAACTATCACAACGCATTGAATGCACTTAAAAATTACACGGGACTGACACACCGATGCCAGGTGGTTGCGGATAATCAAGGCGTAAAATGGGTGAATGACTCTAAAGCAACTAATATTGCGAGCACTATGGCTGCGCTATCTGGTTTGGAGTCGACAGGTAAGCTCTACTTGCTCGTTGGTGGTGTTGGCAAGGGTGCTGACTTCTCGCCATTAAAACCGATCTTCGCGACGCTTAACTTGCAACTGTGCTGCTTTGGCGCTGATGGCGATGACTTTATGCCACTGCATGAATCTGCAATACGTTTCGACACCATGGAAGATGTGATTCAACAAGTATCTTCGCAGTTAAAACCAGGCGATATGGTGATGCTGTCTCCAGCATGTGCTAGCTTTGATCAATTCGACAACTTTATGGCAAGAGGCGATGCCTTCGCTGCTTTTGCTCAGAAATATGCATAATTAAAGGTTACACACTTCGTGGGTTTAGGTAACGTTAAACGCAGTATTGGCAATTGGCTCAAGCATCCAGCCCCAGAGGCGATGTTTGATCGTCAGCTAGTGTGGATTGCACTGGGTTTGATGTTGACGGGGTTGGTGATGGTAACCTCTGCATCATTTCCAATCAGCTCACGATTAACCGAACAGCCGTTTCACTTTATGTTTCGTCATGCGACGTTTCTCGTGCTGGCGTTAGGGACCTCCGCTGTTATTTTGCAAGTACCTTTGCAAGAGTGGTTTAAGAAGAGCCATTACTTACTTTGGGCTTCTTTCGCACTGTTGATCATCGTGCTCTTGGCAGGTAAGTCGGTTAATGGTGCGTCTCGTTGGATTCCCCTTGGGCTGTTTAACCTTCAGCCAGCGGAAGTCGCGAAGCTATCGCTGTTTATCTTCATGTCTGGTTACTTAGTTCGAAAGCAAGACGAAGTACGACAAACCTTCTTTGGTGGCTTTATGAAGCCAATCATGGTGTTTGCTTTCTTCGCAGTATTACTGCTTGGTCAGCCAGACTTGGGTACGGTCGTCGTGATGCTAGTAACACTGTTTGGCATGCTGTTTATCGCAGGCGCAAAACTGACTCAGTTTCTCGCGTTGATGGTGGCAGGTATCGGCGCTGTGGTAGGTTTGATTTTAGTCGAACCATACCGTATGCGACGAGTAACCTCCTTCCTTGACCCGTGGGAAGACCCATTTGGCAGTGGCTATCAGTTGACTCAGTCTTTGATGGCGTTTGGTCGTGGTGAATGGTTCGGTCAAGGTCTCGGTAATTCAATTCAAAAACTGGAATATCTACCGGAAGCGCATACCGACTTTGTGTTTGCCGTACTTGCTGAAGAGCTCGGTTTTGTTGGCGTTGTGTTGGTCTTAATGTTGATTTTTAGCTTAGTGCTAAAAGCGGTTTACATAGGCAAGCGTGCGTTTGAAGAAGGCGAAATGTTCGGCGGTTATCTGGCTTTCGGTATCGGTATTTGGTTTGCGTTCCAGACCTTGGTGAACGTTGGTGCTGCAGCTGGTATCGTACCAACCAAAGGTTTAACACTTCCGCTAATCAGTTATGGTGGTTCCAGTCTGATTATTATGTCCGTCGCAGTGTCCATATTGCTGCGTATCGATTACGAATGCCGCTTGAAACGCGAGCAACAACAATCAGAACAACAAACTAATGAAACAAAATAAACGTTTGATGGTGATGGCTGGTGGTACTGGCGGTCACGTGTTCCCAGGGTTAGCTGTAGCAAAACAGCTGCAAGAGCAAGGCTGGGAGATCCGTTGGTTAGGCACTGCGGATCGAATGGAAGCGGATTTGGTGCCAAAACATGGCATTGAAATCGATTTTATTAAAGTGAAAGGGTTACGAGGTCAAGGTGTAAAGCGTCTGCTTGCAGCTCCATTTCAAATTATTAATGCCATCATGCAAGCTCGCGCGCACATGAAGCATTGGAAGCCCGATGCCGTGTTAGGTATGGGCGGTTATGTGAGTGGTCCCGGTGGTATTGCGGCTTGGTTGAGCGGTATTCCTGTTGTTCTGCACGAACAAAACGCGGTCGCGGGTTTGACAAACCAATGGCTATCAAAAATTGCTAAGAAAGTCTTTCAGGCCTTTCCTGGCGCGTTCCCTAATGCTGAGGTAGTCGGTAACCCAGTTCGTGAAGACCTAACAAGATTAGAAGCGCCTGCAGAGCGAATGCAAGATCGCCAAGGCCCAATTCGTATTCTGGTGATGGGCGGTAGCCAAGGTGCACGCATTCTTAACCAAACTCTGCCAGAAGTGATGGCAAAGTTGGTCGGTGATTACTGTATTCGTCATCAAGCGGGCAAAGGTTCCGCCGAAGAAGTGAACGCAGCATACCAAGCTAATGGTGTGGTAAATGCAGAAGTCACAGAGTTCATTGACGACGTAGCAGAGGCTTATGCATGGGCTGACCTTTTAGTTTGTCGTTCAGGGGCGTTAACCGTTTCTGAAGTTTCTGCTGCTGGCGTTGGTGCGATCTTTATTCCTTTTATGCATAAAGATCGCCAACAAGCACTGAATGCCGATCATCTAGTAGAATGCGGCGCAGCGAAAATGATTGAACAACCAGATTTAACCGTTGAGTCTTTGACTCAGCAGATCCAACAATTGGATCGCCAAGCTTTACTTACGATGGCTGAGCAAGCGCGTGGCGCTGCTAAATTGAATGCCGACCGAGTTGTCGCACAAGCCATTGTCGCTTTGACCGAAAAGCGTTAACGAATTATTGAGAATAGAATTGATGACAATCCAACATACACAAGACTTAGCTCAGATTCGCGCCATGGTGCCAGAGATGCGCCGCGTGAAATCCATCCACTTCATCGGTATTGGTGGTGCGGGCATGAACGGCATTGCAGAAGTGCTGTTGAATGAAGGCTATCAAATCACGGGTTCTGACTTATCAGAAAACCCTGTGACAGAGCGTTTAGTATCAAAAGGTGCGACGGTATTTATCGGGCACCAAGCTAGCAATGTTGAAAAAGCCAGTGTGGTTGTGGTTTCAACCGCTATCAACGAAGAAAACCCAGAAGTGATGGCGGCACGTGAGTTACGTATCCCTATTGTACGTCGTGCTGAGATGCTCGCTGAGTTGATGCGCTTCCGTCATGGTATTGCCGTTGCGGGCACGCACGGTAAAACGACGACGACGGCACTCGTGACACAAATCTATTCTGAAGCAGGCCTTGATCCAACGTTTGTAAACGGCGGCTTGGTGAAAAGCGCTGGTACAAATGCTCGTTTAGGCTCGAGTCGTATTCTAATTGCTGAGGCGGATGAGAGCGACGCGTCATTCCTGCACCTGCAACCAATGGTAAGTATTGTCACCAATATCGAAGCCGATCATATGGATACTTATGGTGGTGACTTTGAAACGTTAAAGCAAACCTTCATTGATTTTCTACACAATCTACCGTTCTACGGCCAAGCTATTGTTTGTATTGATGATCCTGTGGTTCGAGAGTTAATCCCACGTATTAGTCGTCAAGTGATTACTTACGGTTTCTCCGCAGATGCTGACGTACGCATTGAAAACTATCGTCAAGAAGGTCAGCAAGGCAAATTTACGGTAGTACGTAAAGGGCGTGCCAACCTAGATATCACTCTGAACATTCCAGGTCGTCACAATGCACTTAATGCGTCGGCTGCGATTGCAGTGGCTACCGAAGATGACATTGAAGACGATGCAATTCTAAAAGCAATGGCCGGTACGCAAGGCACGGGACGACGTTTTGATCACCTTGGCGAGTTTGATACCGGTAATGGTCATGCCATGTTAGTGGATGATTACGGACACCACCCAACAGAAGTTGATGTGACCATTAATGCTGCGAGAAGCGGTTGGCAAGATAAACGTCTCGTTATGATTTTCCAACCACACCGTTATAGCCGTACTCGTGATCTGTACGATGACTTTGCGAATGTGCTAGAGCAAGTTGATGTATTAATCATGTTGGATGTTTATGCCGCAGGTGAAAAGCCAATTGCAGGAGCTGATGGACGTTCATTGTGTCGCACAATTCGCAGCCGAGGTAAGGTAGATCCGATTTTTGTTCCAGAAATCGAGCAATTACCTTCAGTTTTAGCTAACGTTATACAAGACGGCGACCTAATCTTAACGCAAGGTGCGGGTGATGTTGGTAAAGTGGCGAAACAACTGGCAGGGCTTGAATTAAATATAAACAAGATGCTTGGTTAACACAGATTGTTGGCGCGAAGGACAGATAAAGACTCAGATCTCGATTTTGCGTCAATATCATTGTGATTTATTGCTATCAGTGTTTGATAGTTTACAAGAGCTCAGTATAATCCCAAGGTTAAAGTCAAGACTTTTACCTCTGCGTAATTATGTGGGTAAAAAGTACACGACAAAAGTCAGGAAACGAAGACGTTGTTGAATATTGCACTGAATGACGAGCGACCAAACACGGATAATAACCGTGGTCGCCAAGAGAAAATCTTGGGTGCGTTATTTTTCGTTGTGGTTGTGACCTTAATTAGTTCTGTTTTGTACTCGGCGATCAGTTGGATGTGGGATGACCAAAGGTTACCTCTCTCCAAAATAGTACTTCAGGGAAAACTGGAGTATGTCCAAGCTGACGATGTGCAGGCTGCATTTAGTCGAATAGATCACATCGGTACATTTATGTCTCAGGATATTGATGTATTACAGCAAAGTGTCGAAGCTCTGCCGTGGGTGGCGCATGCCGCAATCCGAAAGCAGTGGCCGGATACAGTAAAAGTTTTTTTGACAGAGCATCAACCTGAAGCCATTTGGAATGGCAACGAACTGTTAGATAAAAACGGGTTTGTTTTTGATGGCGATGTGGCTCTGTTACAAGAAGAAAAAGTGAAACTGTACGGACCCAAAGACAGCGGACCAGAAGTCTTACAGACTTACCGTGATTTGAGTCCTAAGTTTCAGCAATTGGGTTTAGCGATATCGTCTCTGGTATTAAACGAGCGACGAGCTTGGCAAATCATCCTTGATAACGGTATTCGATTAGAGCTCGGTAAAGAGTCTCTTCTTGAGCGTATAGAGCGATTTTTTAAGCTCTATAACAAGCTTGGCAGTGACACGCAAAGAATCAGTTATATCGATCTTAGGTACGATACAGGAGCCGCAGTTGGTTGGTTTCCTGAACAAGAGTTAGAAGAGAGTACAGATGACTAAGGCCGCTGATGACAACATTATTGTTGGTCTTGATATAGGCACTGCAACCGTATCGGCTCTAGTGGGTGAGGTTCTACCAGACGGTCAAATTAATATTATTGGCGCAGGTAGTAGCCCTTCACGTGGCATGGATAAAGGTGGCGTGAATGACTTGGAGTCGGTTGTAAAATCAGTACAACGTGCAATTGATCAAGCTGAATTGATGGCCGAGTGCCAGATCAGCCGAGTCTTCATTTCGTTGTCTGGTAAGCATATCGCAAGCCGAATTGAAAAAGGTATGGGCACGATTTCAGATGAAGAAGTGTCTCAAGAAGACATGGATCGCGCTATCCATACCGCAAAATCGATTAAAATCGGTGATGAACAGCGAATCCTTCATGTGATTCCGCAAGAGTTCACCATTGATTACCAAGAGGGAATCAAAAATCCGCTTGGTTTATCTGGGGTAAGAATGGAAGTAAGTGTCCACCTTATCTCATGCCATAATGACATGGCACGCAATATTATTAAGGCGGTAGAACGATGCGGCCTTAAAGTAGAGCAACTCGTATTTTCTGGGCTTGCTGCAAGTAATGCAGTAATCACCGAGGATGAAAGAGAGCTTGGAGTTTGTGTGGTGGATATTGGCGCCGGCACGATGGATGTGGCCATCTGGACTGGCGGTGCGTTACGTCACACAGAAGTATTTTCGTACGCAGGAAATGCTGTAACCAGCGATATTGCTTTTGCTTTTGGTACGCCAGTGAGCGATGCTGAAGAAATAAAAGTCAAATATGGCTGTGCTTTGAGTGAACTGGTCAGTAAGGATGACACGGTTAATGTACCAAGCGTAGGTGGGCGACCATCACGTAGTCTGCAACGTCAAACGTTGTCAGAAGTGATTGAGCCACGCTACTCTGAGCTTATGGGACTGGTTAACCAAACTATTGACTCTGTACAAGCGAAATTGCGCGAAGAGGGTATAAAGCACCATCTAGCTGCGGGAGTTGTACTCACCGGCGGTGCTGCGCAAATGGACGGAGTGATAGAATGTGCGGAACGCGTATTCCGCAATCAAGTAAGGGTCGGCAAACCGCTCGAAGTCAGCGGATTAACTGACTATGTAAAAGAGCCGTACCATTCTACGGCAGTTGGATTACTTCATTACGCAAGAGACATGCAGTCTAGCGACGATAGCGATTATAATGAACCTAAACGCTCATCTGTTACTGGCTTTTTCGATAAATTGCGTAACTGGATACAAAAAGAGTTTTAACCTGAGTTGCAGGATAAACGGAGACAACACATGTTTGAACCGATGATGGAAATGTCTGACGATGCAGTAATCAAGGTCGTTGGGGTTGGTGGCGGCGGTGGTAACGCCGTTGAACACATGGTGCGTGAATCCATCGAAGGTGTGGAATTCATCAGCGTCAACACTGATGCGCAAGCACTTCGTAAGACAAGCGTTGGCAATGTTATTCAGATCGGTGGCGATATCACCAAAGGTCTGGGTGCAGGTGCTAATCCACAGGTTGGCCGTGACGCAGCTCTCGAAGACAGAGATAGAATTAAAGATTCCCTAACTGGCGCCGATATGGTGTTTATCGCAGCTGGTATGGGTGGCGGTACAGGTACTGGTGCAGCACCTGTTATTGCTGAAGTAGCTAAAGAGCTTGGCATTCTAACTGTCGCGGTAGTGACAAAACCGTTCAGCTTTGAAGGCAAAAAGCGTTTGGCGTTCGCTGAGCAAGGTATCGATGAGCTGTCTAAGCACGTTGACTCTTTGATTACGATTCCAAACGAAAAGCTGCTTAAAGTACTTGGCCGTGGTGTCACGCTACTAGAAGCTTTTGCAAGTGCGAACGACGTTCTTAAGAACGCAGTTCAAGGCATTGCTGAGCTAATTACTCGCCCTGGCATGATCAACGTCGACTTTGCGGACGTAAGAACAGTAATGTCTGAAATGGGTCACGCGATGATGGGCAGCGGTATTGCTAAAGGCGAAGACCGTGCTGAAGAAGCGGCTGAAATGGCAATTTCTAGCCCACTTCTGGAAGACATCGATCTAGCGGGCGCTCGTGGTGTTCTTGTCAATATTACTGCAGGTCTGGATATGCGTCTTGACGAGTTTGAGACGGTTGGTAATACAGTGAAAGCATTTGCTTCTGACAATGCAACTGTTGTTATCGGTACTTCTCTAGACCCAGATATGACTGATGAAATCCGCGTAACAGTTGTAGCGACAGGTATTGGCAATGAGAAAAAACCAGATATCACGCTAGTTGCGGGTGGTAAAGCGAAAGTGGCTCCGACGCCGCAGGCTCAACCACAACAGCAAGCGGCGGCAACGCAAGCTGAAGAGAAACCGGCACAAACCTTGCAAAATAATCAAGTGCAAGAGAAGCCACAGGTAACTCCTCAGCCGACAAATACAGTTTCTTCTTCTCCAGCATCGTCGAGCCAAAGCTCTGCGGCTCCGAAGCAAGAGAAGGAAAGTGGTTATTTAGATATCCCGGCATTTTTGCGTCGTCAGGCTGATTAATCTTTAATCCATAAATTTGACATGGCTCAAAATTATGGTAGCATTCACGGTCGACGTTACAGACGGCCGTGTTTTGTAGCAAATTTTTGAGAGGCAAGCAGATGATCAGACAACGTACTCTGAAAGAAATAGTGAAAACAACTGGTGTGGGCCTCCACTCTGGTCGTAAAGTCACGCTTACTCTGCGCCCGGCTGCTGCAAATACAGGTATCATTTACCGTCGTACAGATGTAAACCCACCTGTAGATTTTCCAGCTGATCCAGCTTCTGTTCGTGACACCATGCTATGTACTGCTTTGGTAAACGACGAAGGTGTGCGTATTTCAACTGTAGAGCACTTGAATGCGGCACTTGCTGGTATGGGCATCGACAACATTGTTGTCGAAGTAGACGCACCTGAAATTCCAATTATGGATGGTAGTGCTAGCCCATTTGTATACTTGCTACAACAAGCAGGTATAGAAACGCAAAATGCGCCAAAACGTTTCATCCGTATTAAAAAGCCAGTTCGTTTTGAAGATGGCGATAAATGGGCAGAGTTTGTACCATTTAACGGCTTCCGCATGGACTTCGAAATTGAATTTAATCACCCTGCTATTGAGTCAGACGAACAGCGCTTGCTGTTTGATTTCTCTTCAAAAGGCTTCGTTCGTGAAATTTCTCGTGCACGTACGTTTGGCTTTATGCGTGATATCGAATATCTACAATCTCAAAACCTAGTTTTGGGTGGTAGTTTCGACAATGCTATCGTATTGGATGATTACCGTATTCTTAACGAAGAAGGTCTACGCTTTGAAAATGAGTTTGTGACTCACAAAGTGTTGGATGCGATTGGTGACCTTTACATGTGTGGTCACCCAATCATCGGTGAATTTCGCGCCTTTAAATCAGGGCACGGTTTGAACAACCAACTTCTGCGAGCTGTTCTTGCTGATCAAGAAGCCTGGGAGTGGACTACATTCGAAGAAGAAGTCGGCTCACCAGTAGCATTCGCTGAACCAAATATGGTGCTTGCGTAAATACTCGGCATTAAAATTAATAAAAAACCAGGCTTATGCCTGGTTTTTTGCTATTTGGCTTTAATCTTGGGCTTATTAATAGCATTCGAGCTTTTCAGCATATTGAAATAACGGTTACTTACGGTCTTTCTTTTCTGCCATATCGGCCAATCGCTTTAAACGCTCTTGAATTTTAGGCGGTGCCATGTCGGCAATCGTCATCAATGACTTTGCTGCAGATTCTGTTAATGGTGGACGTTTAGGTCTGTCGTCTTGTTCGAAACGATTTCGGTATAATGATGGATTGATCCTCACTTCAACGCTCATCAGTTTGGCAAAGCCTTGAGTACGAAGTTTATTTAGGATCATGAGGCGATCGTAATCGATCTTCATTTTGATCGCGGCACTAGAAACATCGATCAATAGGTGGCCGTTACGAACATTCGCCACCCGGCAATGATCGGCTGTCCCTGTGGGTAAGATCTCTTGCAAAGCTTGGTTAAGCTGTAAGATTTCTCCAGCATGTTCTTGAATCTGCTTGAACTGTGATTCAGCAATAACATCTTCAGTCGAGGTTGGACGGTGATCACGCATAGGTAAAATCTAATTTTGTTGAGATATCAGCTATTCTAGAGCAGCTTTCTATCAAGGTATAGTTTACATTAACGTCTTTCGCTTCAGTTTTACAATGTAGCAAGGTAAAAAGCAAAGTCTGCTCTGAATAGATTACACATATTGTGGTATGCAATATCGTCTAATCAGTCACCACTTTAAGTAAAAACTTCAGAGTGCTTCAAACAAATACGTCTATTTATGGTTGTATCGATGAAAAATCCTTACACTAAGCCACATTGTTTCGAAACTTAGCCTTGAAATATGGATGTTTGAACTCAATATCTTTGATAAATGATTTATCTCAGTATTCTTAGTTCCAAACTGGCAGAGACTGAAGGCATTATGAGTAGATCGGGAACGGTCTGATTAAAGAGAGATTCACGAAAAATGATAACTAAGCTACTGACAAAAGTGATTGGCAGTCGCAACGACCGAACACTGCGCCGCCTTAGAAAAATTGTAAAAGAAATTAATAACTACGAGCCAACATTCGAAGCTCTAAGTGATGAAGAGTTAAAAGCAAAGACGGTTGAGTTCCGTGAGCGCCTAGAGAAAGGTGAAACTCTTGATAAACTACTTCCTGAAGCTTTTGCTACGGTTCGTGAGGCATCTAAGCGTGTCTACGGCATGCGTCACTTCGACGTTCAGCTTATCGGTGGTATGGTTCTAAATGCGGGTCAAATTGCGGAGATGCGTACAGGTGAAGGTAAAACACTGACTGCAACGCTTCCAGCTTACTTAAATGCTCTTGCTGGTAAAGGCGTTCACATCGTAACAGTGAACGATTATCTAGCTAAACGTGATGCTGAGACGAACCGCCCTCTATTTGAATTTTTAGGTATGACCGTTGGCGTAAACGTGCCAAACATGCCTCCTCAAGAGAAAAAAGAAGCGTACCAAGCTGACATTCTATACGGAACCAACAATGAATTTGGTTTTGACTACCTTCGTGACAATATGGCTTTCCGTAGCGAAGACCGTGTACAGCGTGATCGCTTCTTTGCTGTTGTCGATGAGGTGGACTCAATCCTAATTGATGAAGCTCGTACTCCTTTGATCATTTCTGGTCCTGCTGAAGATAGCTCTGAGCTATACACTCGAATCAACCTTTTGATCCCGCATCTGAAAAAGCAAGATAAAGAAGACTCTGAAGAATACCGTGGTGATGGTCACTACACTGTTGATGAAAAATCAAAGCAAGTATACCTAACAGAAACAGGTCAAGAATACGTTGAAGAACTGTTGGTGAAAAACGGTCTGATGGAGGAAGGGGATACACTTTACTCTCCGGCTAACATCAGCATGTTGCATCACGTGAATGCTGCTTTGCGTGCTCATGTGTTATTCGAGCGTAACGTTGATTACATCGTTACTGATGAAGGCGAAGTGGTCATCGTTGATGAACACACTGGTCGTACAATGCCAGGTCGTCGTTGGTCTGAAGGTCTTCACCAAGCAGTAGAAGCGAAAGAAGGCGTTAAGATCCAAAACGAAAACCAAACTTTGGCTTCTATTACCTTCCAGAACTACTTCCGTTTATACGAAAAACTGTCAGGTATGACAGGTACAGCGGATACTGAAGCGTTCGAATTCCAGTCTATCTATGGTTTGGAAACGGTGGTTATCCCAACCAACAAGCCGATGATTCGTAACGATATGCCAGATGTGGTTTACCGTACTGAAGCAGAGAAGTTTGCGGCAATCATTGAAGATATTAAAGAGCGTGTTGCCAAAGGGCAGCCAACGCTTGTTGGTACTGTGTCGATTGAAAAGTCAGAACTTCTTTCTAACGCATTGAAGAAGGCTAAGATCAAACACAACGTATTGAACGCGAAATTCCATGAGAAAGAAGCGGAAATTGTTGCTGAAGCGGGTATGCCTGGTGCGGTAACTATCGCGACCAACATGGCCGGTCGTGGTACGGACATTGTGCTTGGCGGTAGCTGGCAATCAAAAGTTGAAGCTTTAGAGAACCCAACTCAAGAGCAAATCGATGCGATTAAAGCAGAGTGGAAAGTGGTGCATGACCAAGTGCTAGAAGCTGGTGGTCTACATATCATTGGTACTGAGCGACACGAATCTCGCCGTATTGATAACCAGCTACGTGGTCGTTCTGGTCGTCAAGGTGATGCGGGTTCATCGCGCTTCTACCTATCTATGGAAGACTCTTTGCTACGTATTTTCACTTCTGATCGTATGGCGAGCCTTATTCAAAGTGGTATGGAAGAAGGTGAAGCTATTGAATCGAAAATGCTTTCTCGCTCAATTGAAAAAGCACAGCGCAAAGTGGAAGGTCGTAACTTTGATATCCGTAAGCAGCTGCTTGAATACGATGATGTAGCGAACGATCAACGTAAGGTTGTCTACGAACTGCGTGACGAGTTAATGAACGTTGAAGACATCAGCGGCATGATCGAGCAAAACCGTGAAGATGTGCTAACAGCGGTTATTGATGAGTACATTCCACCACAGTCACTAGAAGATATGTGGGATGTTGAAGGTCTACAAGAGCGCTTGAAAGCGGACTTCGATCTTGATGCGCCAGTGAAACAATGGCTTGAAGAAGACGACAAGCTTTACGAAGAAGCATTACGTGAAAAGATCATCAACCTAGCCGTTGAAGTGTACAAAGAGAAAGAGGAAGTGGTGGGTGCACAAGTGCTTCGCAACTTCGAAAAATCGGTCATGCTTCAGACTCTGGATACGCTTTGGAAAGAGCATTTGGCTGCGATGGATCACTTGCGTCAAGGTATCCATTTACGCGGTTACGCACAGAAGAACCCAAAACAAGAATACAAACGTGAGTCGTTTGAACTGTTTGAGGGTCTACTAGAAGCGCTGAAAACAGACGTTATTACTGTTCTATCTCGTGTTCGCGTTCAGCAACAAGAAGAAGTTGAACGTATGGAAGAGCAGCGTCGTGCGCAAGCTGAAGAAGCCGCTCGTCGTGCACAAGCGCAACACGCTGCAGCACAAAATCCGCTTTCTGAAGGCGAAGAATCTGAAGAAGGTTCAAATCAACCAATGGTACGTGATGAACGTAAAGTCGGTCGCAATGAACCTTGCCCTTGTGGCAGTGGCAAGAAGTACAAACAGTGCCACGGCAAAATCGACTAATCTGTTAGTCGGATTATTTTTCAAAGAGTCGCTTAGGCGACTCTTTTTTTAAATAAATTCTTTGGCTATCAAATTCCATAAGTTTGATAGGTCAGAAAGTTTTTGAGATGTAGAAGCTCGTTGTCACAATAGTAAAGTACAACGGTCTTGAGAGTTAGGAATCCCCATGAAAAGAATTCACATAGTCGCGGCAATTATTTTTAACCAAGACAAATCAAAGATCTTTATTACAAAGCGTCCTGATGATAAGCACAAAGGCGGGTTTTGGGAGTTTCCGGGTGGCAAAGTCGAGCCGGGAGAAAGTATTGAGCTTGCTATTACAAGAGAACTCGAAGAAGAAGTGGGAATTGAAGTTATTGAGCAAGCCCCTTTTGAACACTTGGAATACGACTATCCAGACAAATCACTCAAGTTTGATTTTATTACAGTATCTCAATTCAGTAATGAGCCTTACGGTCGAGAAGGTCAAGAAGGATGCTGGGTTGAGATCAGCGAATTGGGCGACTACACCTTTCCTGAAGCGAACGTACCTATCTTGGAGCGTGTTGTAAAAGAGTTTGCTTAAGCTCGATGAACTTGCTTGTGGTAACCACGGTATGTTGTTAGTTTAAACAGATTAAGCGAAACGAGAGAACGAGAGCAAACCTCGTTATCTAGAGAAGGAGAGAAAGCGCAATGGTTCGTATTGCAATCGCAGGAGCAGCTGGCCGAATGGGCCGTAATTTGGTTAAAGCTTCACACCTTAATCCTGAAGCGACAGTGAGCGCGGGATCAGAACGACCTGAGTCTTCACTTGTCGGTGTCGATATCGGTGAACTTTGTGGTGAAGGTAAATTCGATGTGCTCTTAACGGATGATCTTGCTAAAGACGTCGATAATTTTGATGTAATCATAGATTTCACCGCTCCAGTAAGCACATTAGCGAATCTCGAGTTGTGTAAGAAATACGGTAAGAGCATTGTGATTGGGACGACTGGCTTCAGCGATGCAGAGCGTGATCTTATCGATGAAGCAGCCAAGCAAGTGCCTGTTGTGATGGCGCCAAATTATTCTGTAGGCGTAAACCTTGTCTTTAAGCTTCTTGAGAAAGCGGCCAAAGTTATGGGGGATTACTGTGATATCGAGATTGTTGAAGCACACCATCGCCATAAAGTTGATGCCCCCTCTGGTACCGCTATCGGAATGGGAGAAGCTATTGCTGGTGCGATGGGTAATAAGCTGAATGATGTAGCTGTCTATGCCCGAGAAGGCATTACTGGTGAACGAACAAAAGATGAGATCGGCTTTGCTACGATTCGCGCTGGCGATATCGTCGGTGAGCATACAGCTATGTTTGCTGATATCGGGGAACGAGTGGAAATAACGCACAAAGCGACTGATCGCATGACGTTTGCTAATGGGGCCGTAAAGGCTGCCGTTTGGTTGAGTGCTAAACCTGCGGGCTTTTATACCATGACAGATGTTTTGGGATTGAATGAACTCTAAATACATAATTATTCGCCGGCGCTAGCCGGCTTTTTTATATCTATAGAATTATTTGTAAATAAAATGATTCTGATAGAGAAGATTTTAGCACTTACTTTTGTTATGTTTTTGTCTGTTTTGGCTTTGTTTTTGGGTGTAACCGTTAAAAGTGTTCCTGTTTTTGTCTTGGTGAACGTTTGCGTTAAAAACTCATAATTTTTTGTGATCCCTAAAAAGTTCAAATTTGTAAAATTCATTAAACCTCTATCCCTCCCTATGTAATAGCATTCAAAAGTTGTCTTTTTGAGCCTTACTGATTCGAAATGACCTTACTCGCTAGAAATTGATAATTTATTTTTGATTGTAGGTTGACAGGTTTCCAGTCCAACTTTAGAATACCGCCAATTTGTCTGAAATACCTATTTATGTAGATTTTATAGGTAAAGGAAGGCATGTTTGCAGTTTGATTTATTTTTTTTGCATTTTTATTCTGGAGGTTGTCTTGGGTAAATTAGCACTGTTAGTCCTAGAAGATGGGACAGTGTTCCACGGAGTGTCCATAGGGGCAGATGGTATTTCCGTTGGTGAAGTCGTTTTTAATACCTCGATGACGGGGTATCAAGAAATCCTCACTGATCCTTCCTATTCTCAGCAAATCGTCACCCTTACTTATCCTCACATTGGCAATACCGGAACCACTTCCGAAGATGAAGAATCCTCTTCCATTCATGCACAAGGCCTTGTGATTCGCGATCTTCCTCTTATCGCTTCTAACTTCCGTAATGAACAATCCCTCTCTGATTACCTTAAGTCTCAAAATATCGTTGGCATCGCTGATATTGATACGCGAAAGCTCACTCGTATCTTGCGTGAAAAAGGTGCTCAAAACGGTTGTATTGTTGCGGGTAATAACCTAGATGAAGCTTTGGCTCTAGCGAAAGCAAAAGAATTCCCAGGCTTAAAAGGAATGGACCTTGCGAAAGAAGTTACAACGAAAGAAGCGTATCAATGGAAACAAGGTTCGTGGACGCTTGAAGGTGGACTTCCAGAGGCGAAAGATGACAGCGAGCTGCCATACCACGTCGTTGCTTACGACTTCGGCGCAAAACGCAACATCCTGCGAATGTTGGTTGACCGCGGTTGCCGCTTAACGGTTGTTCCTGCTGAAACGTCAGCGGAAGAAGTGCTTGCGATGAACCCGGACGGTGTTTTCCTATCAAATGGCCCTGGTGATCCAGAACCATGTACTTACGCGATTGAAGCGACAAAAGTGTTCCTAGAAAAAGGCTTACCTATCTTCGGTATTTGTTTAGGTCACCAAATCCTTGCGTTAGCGTCAGGTGCGCAAACCGTGAAAATGAAGTTTGGTCACCATGGTGCAAACCACCCAGTAAAAGATTTAGAGCGTAACGTTGTTATGATCACTTCGCAAAACCACGGCTTTGCGGCAGATGAAGCAACGTTACCGGAAAACTTACGTGCTACTCACGTATCGTTATTTGATGGCTCTTTGCAAGGTATTCACCGCACAGACAAGCCAGCATTTAGCTTCCAAGGTCACCCAGAAGCGAGCCCAGGTCCACATGACGCGGCACCGCTATTTGACCACTTTATCGAACTAATCAAAAAACACAGCGCTTAATTCGGAGTAGTAGATAATGCCAAAACGTACTGACATTCAAAGTATTCTAATTCTTGGTGCTGGTCCGATTGTTATCGGTCAGGCATGTGAATTTGACTACTCTGGCGCACAAGCCTGTAAAGCACTTCGTGAAGAAGGCTACCGAGTTATTCTGGTTAACTCGAACCCAGCAACGATCATGACTGACCCAGAGATGGCTGATGCGACTTACATCGAGCCAATCCAATGGGAAGTGGTACGCAAGATCATTGAAAAAGAGCGTCCAGATGCAGTTTTGCCAACCATGGGTGGCCAGACTGCACTTAACTGTGCGTTAGACTTAGAGAAACACGGCGTTCTCGCAGAGTTTGGCGTAGAGATGATTGGTGCAACTGCAGATGCAATCGACAAAGCGGAAGATCGTTCTCGTTTTGATAAAGCGATGAAGTCTATCGGCCTTGAGTGTCCTCGCGCAGATACAGCGAAGAGCATGGAAGAAGCTTACAAAGTTTTAGATATGGTTGGCTTCCCTTGTATCATCCGTCCATCGTTCACCATGGGTGGCACTGGTGGTGGTATCGCGTACAACAAAGAAGAGTTCGAAGAAATCTGTCGTCGCGGTCTGGACTTATCTCCGACCAACGAACTTCTTATCGATGAGTCACTAATCGGTTGGAAAGAGTACGAAATGGAAGTCGTTCGTGACAAAGCGGACAACTGTATCATCGTATGTTCAATCGAGAACTTTGACCCAATGGGCATCCATACGGGTGACTCAATCACGGTTGCACCAGCGCAAACACTTACAGACAAAGAATACCAGCTAATGCGTAATGCTTCGCTAGCCGTTCTACGTGAAATTGGTGTTGAAACAGGTGGTTCAAACGTACAGTTTGGTATCAACCCGAAAGATGGCCGTATGGTCATCATCGAGATGAACCCGCGTGTATCTCGCTCTTCTGCGCTAGCATCAAAAGCAACAGGCTTCCCAATCGCGAAAATTGCCGCGAAGCTGGCAGTTGGCTTTACTCTGGACGAATTACAAAACGACATCACGGGCGGTGCAACACCAGCATCATTCGAACCAACTATCGACTACGTCGTAACTAAGATTCCTCGCTTTAACTTCGAGAAATTTGCTGGCGCAAACGACCGTCTGACGACTCAGATGAAATCGGTTGGTGAGGTAATGGCAATTGGTCGTAACCAACAAGAATCTCTTCACAAAGCACTGCGTGGCCTAGAAGTTGGCGCAACTGGTTTTGACGAGATGGTCGATTTAGAAGCACCAGATGCACTGACTAAGATTCGTCACGAACTTAAAGAAGCAGGCGCTGAGCGTATCTGGTACATCGCCGATGCATTCCGAGCTGGCATGTCAGTTGACGGCGTGTTCAACTTGACTCAAATCGACCGTTGGTTCCTGGTTCAAATCGAAGAAATCGTAAAACTCGAAGAGCAAGTCAAGGCGGGCGGCTACGCAGGTTTGACCAAAGAAGTGCTTCGCCAGATGAAACGTAAAGGCTTCTCTGATGCGCGCTTGTCTAAACTGCTAGGTGTCGCTGAAAGTGAAATTCGCCGTGCTCGTGAGCAGTTTGATATTCACCCGGTTTACAAACGTGTAGATACGTGTGCCGCTGAGTTTTCTTCTGACACGGCTTACATGTACTCATCTTACGATGAAGAGTGTGAAGCAAACCCAACAGACAAAGACAAGATCATGGTTCTTGGTGGCGGTCCAAACCGTATCGGCCAAGGTATTGAATTCGATTACTGTTGTGTACACGCATCACTTGCGCTGCGTGAAGACGGTTACGAAACCATTATGGTTAACTGTAACCCAGAAACGGTATCTACTGACTACGATACGTCTGATCGCCTGTACTTCGAACCAGTAACTCTGGAAGATGTACTGTCTATCGCTCGCGTTGAAAAACCAAAAGGTGTGATTGTTCAGTACGGTGGTCAAACGCCACTTAAACTGGCTCGTGCTCTAGAAGCGGCTGGTGTTCCAATCATTGGTACTAGCCCAGATGCTATCGACCGTGCGGAAGACCGTGAACGCTTCCAGGCAGCTGTTGACCGTCTAGGTCTACTTCAGCCAGAAAACGCGACAGTAACAACGATGGAACAGGCGGTTGAAAAATCGAAAGAAATTGGCTTCCCATTAGTTGTTCGCCCGTCTTATGTACTCGGTGGTCGTGCGATGGAAATTGTTTACGATGAGCAAGACCTGCGTCGCTACTTCAACGAAGCAGTAAGCGTATCGAACGAGTCTCCAGTTCTACTAGACCGTTTCTTGGATGATGCAACCGAAGTTGATATTGATGCTATCTGTGACGGTGAACGCGTCGTTATCGGCGGTATCATGGAACACATCGAACAAGCCGGTGTTCACTCTGGTGACTCTGCATGTTCACTGCCTGCATACACGCTAAGTCAGGAAATTCAAGACAAGATGCGTGAGCAAGTTGAGAAGCTGGCGTTCGAACTCGGTGTACGCGGTTTGATGAACACGCAGTTTGCTGTGAAAGACAACGACGTTTACCTAATCGAAGTGAACCCTCGTGCTGCTCGTACGGTACCATTCGTATCGAAAGCGACAGGCGCTCCTCTAGCGAAAATTGCTGCACGTGTAATGGCGGGTCAATCTCTAGAGTCACAAGGCTTTACTAAAGAGATTATCCCTCCTTACTACTCAGTGAAAGAAGTGGTTCTGCCGTTCAACAAATTCCCTGGTGTTGACCCTCTATTGGGCCCAGAAATGCGCTCAACAGGTGAAGTAATGGGTGTTGGTGCAACGTTCGCAGAAGCTTACGCGAAAGCAGAGCTAGGTTGTGGTGCAGTTTACCCTGAAGGTGGTCGTGCGCTACTGTCTGTACGTGAAGGCGATAAAGAGCGTGTTGTTGACCTAGCTTCTAAGCTAGTGAAACTGGGTTACCAGTTGGATGCGACACACGGTACTGCTGTGATTCTGGGCGAAGCGGGTATCAACCCACGCTTGGTAAACAAAGTACACGAAGGTCGTCCACACATTCTTGACCGCATCAAGAACAACGAATACACCTACATCGTAAACACGGCAGCTGGTCGTCAAGCGATTGAAGATTCGAAAGTTCTACGCCGCGGTGCACTGGCAGAAAAAGTGAACTACACAACGACACTGAACGCAGCGTTCGCTACATGTATGTCTCACACTGCAGACGCAAAAGCGTCAGTAACTTCGGTTCAAGAGTTACACGCTAAAGTGAAAGCGAGTCTAGACGCGTAACAGATAAAAATCAGTAAGCTCGTTAATCAGGGCTTACATGACAACCTCATTGCCCGCTCATTTGAGCGGGCTTTTTTATATTGAGGTTTTTCTAAAATGAACAGTATTAAAATGTGCTAGGAACGATTGGTATGCTTCGCTTTTGAAGATCATCAAGCTAATGATGGCAAGCAATGTACCCAAAGATGAAGAAATAGTACTACCACTTGCTACAACAAAGTTGATACTGCAGGTAAGAATGATAAAAGAGATAGTGATTAAGTTTATTTTTGCAGCAATACTTAATCCTTTGCTTATTGTCAGGATGTTTGGAATGCATACAACAACAACCGTAATAGCTCCCAATGTAAGAAGGTACGTATCTAGATCAATGTGTTGAGTGAAAGAAAACCAGTCATTCCAAATGCTTAAGCTAATAGCCAGACCAATAGTCAATGCCAAGTATAAACATACACTTATTGAGATGTTCGCTATGCTAATTGATTTAGTATTCAACTTTCAATTCCTCATAGATTCCAATTGCAAGATTTCTTAGCTCTCCCGAATAACCGCTCGTCTTGGGTTTAGAGACAATAACGTTGAATAGCTGATTAATGTTCACTATTTGTTCTATTTTGAGTGTGATTGTTGTTTTTCTGGATGGTCGAGTCAGTAAGCTATCCATTATTTTCGTTTTTTATCAGATGAAACGTTCCCTATTAAGACAGCACTTTCCTTTTCTATCAAAACATTAAGAGGCTCTTGAGGTGAGGCTCTATATTTGGTTGTAATTGATGTTGTTAATGTGTCATTTTCTAGATTTATTAAATGATGAAAATTAGGAATAGATTGGTGTCTTGACTTTCCATTGGTGGTTTTGTGAATAAGTGCTACCGTTTTTCCTCTTTGATGCCTCTTTAAATAAAAAGGATGTGTAGTGGAAATCACGGTTGAGATTTTGTTGGCTCTATTTTTTGTTGCGACTGCCGCAGGCTTTATTGATGCGATGGCTGGTGGGGGAGGGCTCATTACGCTCCCTGCGCTTTTGGCAGCGGGGTTGAGTCCGACTCAAGCTCTAGCAACCAACAAGTTACAAAGTTCGTTTGGCAGTTTCTCTGCTAGCTGGTATTTCGTGCGTAACGGTATTGTCAGCCTAAAGGAAATGCGTTTCGCGATACTCTGCACTTTTATAGGCGCAGCAATCGGTGCCGAGGCTGTGCAGTTTATTGATGCTAGCGTACTCACCAGTTTGATCCCTGTTCTTTTGATAGCCATTTCCCTCTATTTTTTACTCGCGCCAAGTACGCGTAAAATCGATGGAGAACCAAAGTTATCTGAAGCGATGTTTGCGCTATGCATTGGTGGCGGGATCGGTTTCTATGATGGCTTTTTTGGCCCTGGGACTGGATCTATTTTTACTGTTTGTTTTGTTGCACTGGGTCACTTTTCTTTGGTCGAAGCCACTGCTAGAACCAAAATCCTCAATTTCACATCAAACATTGCGGCACTACTCTTTTTTATCTTAGCTGGGTTGCCAGTGTGGAAGCTTGGCTTAATTATGGCTGTTGGCGGTTTTCTTGGTGCTCAGTTAGGGGCGAAGGTCGTGGTAAGTAAAGGGCAAAAATGGATTCGTCCTCTAGTTATAGTGATGTCGATGCTCATGGCAACGAAACTTCTTTGGCAACAACATCAGCAATGGATTTTGTCAGTGTTATAACTCGTTCTCTACGTTCAACTACGCTTATTCATGAATCATATGTAAAGAAATACTGATATATCTATGATTTCATTATAGCGTGATATCGTACTTAAAATGAAAAAGTAATAAACAATTTTCATTTAATAAAGTTAGAATGCTATGCATTTCTATCAATGAATTTGATAAATATGTTATTAAATTTATCCCTAAGCATGAACAGCTTCGATGGAATAGTTTAAAGGGTAAGTTAGAATTTATTGCAAACTACTATGCAACTGTAGATGATTTGGCGTATTTAGGTAGAGTTGCTGTAGCCTTGTTAGGTAGCGCAGCTCCTATTGCAGTTGAGAAGTATGGTGGTTTTAATCATATTGTAATTAAAGGAACACCTAGTTTACAAAGAAAAGTTATGGCTTTGTCTGGTAAGATTTCGCCACCGATGGCCGTAAGTTTTGTTATAGGAAAAGAAAAGGTATTACAGACGGTTAAGCAAGGTGCAGTTATTACTGTTATTTTTGTCACATCTTATATAATAGCTGAGTATTTATTTAAAGAGTCAAATAAAAGAGTATTGGCTAAATTATTTGGAGTTATAGCAAGTGACATTATTAAAGTGGGTTTGGCTGCTTTAGTTGCTAGTATAACATTAAAAACGATGGTTTCTGTAGGTTTTGTCGCTGCTGGTGGTTCAGAGGCTCTGTTTGTGGTTGTTTTTGTCGGTGTTGTTGCCAGCTTTACAACTAGTAAAATAAATGAAGAATTTAACCTTACAAAGAGGTTCCAAAAGGAAATTATGCTATTTTGGTCTCAAAAAGAAGAGGTGGAAAAATGAAAGATAAAACAAACCAATACCGAGCGATGCAAAGCTTTAAAAATAGTGGCTTTTCATTATGAAAAATGAAGAAATAGATTATAGAACATTTATTATAGGTTCAATTCTATTTCCTATATGTACATATTTTATGATTTATCTTCCGGTATCTGATTTGTTGGATTTTTTTGGATCAATTTCATCCGATCAAGAAAGTTTATCTTTAGGTGGTCAGAATATTCAGTTATTTTCATCCGGTTTTTTATTTGCTTTGCTTTCTTATGTTTCTATTTATACTGTTTCTACTAAGAGAAAGCCAAATAAAGAAAAACTTAAAAATCTTTTTAAATTATGTTTTGTTTTATTAGTTTCTAGCTTTTTGTTTTCTTATATATTTAATGAGTGGCTGCTGTCTTATGCTGAAAGTCATGGATACCATTATTCTGAGGAACTTAGTTCTCGATGGTTTTTAAGTGAGTACTATGTTTTTGTAAAATGACTATGAAATACACTTTTACATTATACTCTACTTCAATTGTCTAGTTGTTGTGATGTCAATGCTTATGGCAACGAAACTTCTTTGGCAACAACATCAGCAATGGATTTTGTCAGTGCTTTAACTCGTTCGCTGCGATATGTGCTGTGGCGCAAGCAGATATGTATTGGTCGAATTAACTGTCCTAGTTCTTCAAAGTCATAGCAGAATTTGGGTGTGATATTAAGTGTCTTCAGGATAGATTTAGGAATTAAAGCAGGAGCCATTCCGCCCAAAGCCAGTTGTGCTGCCGCAGTGTATGAATCCATTTCCATCAAAGGCTCAATTCCGTATTTTGACAAAATAGCCTGTTGGTAAGTGTTGGCAGGATTGGTTAAGTCATTGGTCAAAATGGCTTTGGGTAGTTGCGAAAGTGGGTATCTACTGACGATTGAAAAAGGTTCATCAGCGAGGTGAAGGCTCATTAATCCATGATGAGGCGGTAAATAACCAGCACAGAATCCCAGTGTCGCTTTACCTGATTTGACGTTCTCAATAATGCGTGGTGTATGATTGGTCGATATTCGTATGTATTGGTCATGGGCAAAGCGTTCTGCCATGATCACACTAAGGTATCCAGCGACTAAGGTTTCAGAGCAGTCTATCTTGATCAAAGAAGTATCTTCTATTTCTTGCTGATCATAGATCTGACCTCTTAACTCATTGAACGTTGGCTCGATCGTGTTGATGAGCGCAAGGCCATCGGAGGTCAGCTTTATGTGCCGACCACTTGGCTCAATCAATTTTTTTCCTAACTTCTTCTCTAGATTCGAAATGCGCTTACTCACCGCAGATTGACTAATATAGAGTTGGCTGCCCGTACGGCTCATGGTTTTTTCTTTACTGAGGACAAGTAACGTCTCAATACCTTCAAGCAACATAATAATTAATGAAAGTTAGGAATGGTTGAAATAATTTAGCGAATTGTACAAGAATTGGCGAATCAAATGAGTATAAATGAGAGGAGCCGACACTCAGTCGACTCCATGACCGAATCATGTAATTTGTGTTTAACGATTAATTGCGAAAGTTGGCAGGGATAGATGCCAACGAATAGCACCGAGACGTATAATGAGCGTTGAGATTACACCAGCGAGTAAAGCCGTTGAGTGGTCATAACCCATGTTTACCGCCATCGTATGGAAGATGCCGCCAATAATACATGCCGTAGCGTAGACTTCGCTTCTTAATACCATAGGAACTTCGCGAGCCAGCACGTCTCGTATAATGCCACCTCCACAGCCAGTAATAACCCCCATTATCACAGCGACCATTCCAGATGCATTGTAGGCGAGTGCCTTCTCTACTCCAATTCCCACAAATACAGCGAGACCGATGGCATCACAAACGGGTAATACCCACCATGAGAGTCGCTTGGGTCTTCGAATAACAAGCATGGTTAGTAGACACGTAACAAATATCACCCATAAGTACGTAGTATCTGTTATCCAAAATACAGGAGTGGCACCTAGCGCCATGTCTCGGATTGTTCCGCCACCAATAGCAGTCACACTGCCGAGAACGATAACGCCGAATGGATCCATTTTTAAACGGCCCGCCAGTAACACGCCAGAGATAGCGAAAACAGCGGTACCGAACAAATCGATCATATAAAGCAGCATGGAGTCCATGTTACTTAGTACCTTTATATAGTGTGAGAAAAAATGGGCGGAAATTGTACGGTATTTGCCACGAAATCGTTAGCGTTTTTGACGAACGCTTTTAAAGTGCTCACACACTTCTGTGATCGCATTTAGTGTGCGTGGGGTTGGGCGGTTAATCCAATCTGAGTTTAGAGACCAGATGTGTTTATTTCTAAGTGCGGGAAGCTCATTGCTCCACTCTGCCCACATACCATCATTACTCATTGCGTGACGAGAAGTAAAAATAACCTCTGGTTGGCGAGTGATGACCTGCTCGATGCTGACCTGAGGATAAGGCGCGCTGGATGCTGCGAAAATGTTTTCACCACCGCAAAAAGTAAAGACTTCACTTGGCCAGTTCTTCCCGGCGACAGTGATGATAGGCTTTTCACTCAACTGATAAAAGTAACGAACTTTCTCGTGCGTGTTGTACTTCTCTTTTAGTGTATTCAGTTGCGTTCTAAAATCTTCAGCGGCCTTTTGTCCTATTTGCGGGGTTTCGCTGTATTGGCTTAGCTGCTCGATATTATTGGAGATATCTTCCAGTGAGCCTGTAGTGGAATAATAGATAGGAATGCCGAACTGTTTAATTTTCTCCAGCTCTTTTGCCGGGTTTCCTGCCGGCCAAGCAATGACTAAATCCGGTTGAAGAGCAATAATGCGCTCTAATTTAATTCCTTGGTAATTAGAGACTCTTTCCAGCTGCTTTGCCTGCTCTGGATAATCACTCATTTCGCTGACAGCAACAAGCTTGTCTCCTAGCCCTGCCGCAAAGGCAATTTCAGTGGCATGCGGAGCTAAACTTACAATGCGTTGCGCTGGTGTTTGGGCGAAGGTCGCTGTCGAAACAAACAGCGTTAATGCGAAGCATAGTTTATTCATCATAATCCTTGATAAATCATTCCTAAAAGCAGACTTTGGATAGCTATCCAAACGAAGACTCGCCAAACGAGCAGCGTATGTATTTGTGAAAGGTGAATAGCCGATGGGGCGATTCGTCCACCGATTTTTGCGCGTTCCGCACGTATACCTTGATAGATAGCAGGGCCGCATAAAGAGAGTTGTAGTTTGTGTCCGATGGTACACAACACCCAGGCGGGCCCGGGTAGTGGCCAAGACTTCGCTTGTTGCTGTACACCAGAAAGCACATTGCTTACGTTCTTTCCTACAGCTAAAAGTATGGCAAAGAGACGAAGTGGAATAATATCCAGAGCGGCAACCAGCTGAACGGCAGGTTTACCAAAGGGCAAATATTGGCGTCGGCTAGGGGACCAAACTCGAGCTAACTCTGTGGCTAGTCGATACATTAACGCACCAATACCACCTGCTAGTGCGTACCAAAATAACACACCGATTACGTTGCGGCTGTATCCCATAATCACAGCTTCTGAGCTTGCTTTACCTATGCCGATGATCGAGAGGCTGTCAGTATCGCGATTAAGGTATGGTCTTAGTAATTGTCGGCACTGAGCTTTGTCTTCTCTCGACATACTTGTGACGAGTTGTTTCGTTAAGGCTTCGCTGTTGCGCCAGTCCAAAGCAATGATCAATAGCACTAGTTCGTATAAAGGCACTTGCCAAACGAATGGCTCCACGGCAATCAGCAAGATCAAGCAAGGCAATAGCATCAAGCCCAATGCAAGACTGCCGGAGGTCAGGCTCTGTGAGTAACTATGATTATTGTTTACTTTGTTGGCGAGGTTCTCAGCTAACTTTCGCCATAAAGTGATGGGATGCGATGAACGGGGGATTGGTAAAATAAGGTGAAAGAGCAGTGCGCCCCACATAATAAGGAGCGCACCGTTGGCATAAAATGACTGAAAAACTTCTTCCATGAATGAGTCGTTTACTTAATGAGTTCCAGCATTTTGAATACCATTTCAGAAGAGCTTTTTGCTGCTAGCGGTAGGAACTCATCAAAGCTCATTGGTGACTCTTTATCAGCGACATCAGAGATTGCGCGCACAACAACAAACGGCGTGTTGAATTGGTGACAAGTTTGAGCGATAGCAGATGCTTCCATTTCTACCGCGATAACGGATGGGAAGTGCTTACGAATAAACTCTTGGTGTTCAGCGGTGCAAACAAATGCATCACCAGTACAGATCAGGCCGCGAACTGCATGAGTGTTTTCCATTTGCGCTAGTGCCTTTTCTGCTAAATCCATTAGCTTTTCATCCGCTTTGAATGCAGCAGGCTGGCCAGCCATTTGGCCAATTTCATAACCAAAAGCGGTCACATCTGCATCGTGATGACGAACTTCTGTTGAGATAACAACATCACCTAGATTTAGGCTTGAATCGAAGCCACCAGCAGAGCCTGTGTTAATCACAACATCTGGCTGGTATTCATCAAGAAGAATGGTAGTGCCTACTGCAGCTGCAACTTTACCGATACCTGATTGTAGTACGACTACTTCTACATCATTAATTTGACCAGAGAAAAACGTACAACCTGCTTTATTTACGGTTTTGCAGTTTGTGATTGCTTCTTTCAGGATGGTCACTTCTTGTTCCATCGCACCGATGATACCAACTTTCATAACACTCTCTTTCGGTAAATATTTTAGTTGGCCGAGAGTATAGCACTCCCCGTGAGCAGTTTTCTATTTGATGAGCTTAGCTTGAGTGAGCTTTTCTCGTAATTGTTCGGCGCGCTTTCTGTTTACGCCAAAGTCAGAATAGCCCACACGTGACTCTGAGCGAACAATCAGTTTGTCTCCTGCTACTTTTAATTCGAGGTCATCCACGAAGCGCATGATTTTAGATGTGCATTCTATCCGAAGGTAATCACCCTCTTTTACCGCGGTTTTGGCGCCAGGAAGTTGAAGCGCGGCTTGCTCAATGGCATCTAACGTTGCGGACTCAGTGAGCAAAAAAGGTGCTAATTGAAACTTGTCTCTTGAGTCCTGAGTTGAAACGCAATTTGGTTTGTCACCACAAGGTGATTGAGAACGATCTGGCATACTGGTGACTCCTTGGCTGCAGGCTGTAAGGCTGAGTAAAGCGATGGAAAGGAGAGCGGCTTTTTTCATTGTATTTACTCTTATAATTTTGCTTCTAATTATATGGATACAAAAGAAAAAGGATCCAATAATAGGATCCTTTTTGTGATGTTAGCTGTGATTAGACTTCTAGGTAATCAAGAATGCCTTCTGCCGCTTTTCGCCCTTCATCAATGGCGGTTACGACGAGGTCTGAGCCACGGACCGCATCACCGCCAGCGAAGATTTTCGCATTGCTGGTTTGGTACATGAACGCTTGCTCAACAGGTGCCTTGATACGTCCCCATTGGTCTAAATCGACACCATACGGTTCCAACCAGTCCATTTTGTGTGGCTGGAAACCAAATGCCATGATCACGGCATCCGCAGGCAATACATGTTCACTGCCTTCCACTGGTTCTGGTCTGCGACGACCTGCATCATCGGGCTCACCTAAAGCGGTTTTTACCACTTTAACGCCCGATACGTTACCTGAGGCGTCGACCTCCACACCGAGTGGTTGCAGGTTAAACATGAACTTCACGCCTTCTTCCTTCGCGTTTTTTACCTCGCGACGAGAGCCAGGCATGTTGGCTTCGTCACGACGATAAGCACAAATCACATTGGAGGCTCCTTGGCGAATAGAGGTTCGTACACAGTCCATTGCGGTATCGCCACCACCAAGCACGACCACTTTCTTTCCTGCCATGTCGATAAAAGGTTGGTTGTTCTCAAGTTCCATGACTTTGTAGGTGTTCGAAACTAAAAATGGCAGCGCGTCATATACACCCGGCGCATCCTCATTTTCTAGTCCTGCACGCATGTATTTATAGGTGCCAACGCCTAAGAAAATGGCATCGTACTCATCGATTAGATCTTGCATTTGTACATCTTTACCGACTTCCACGTTCATGCGGAACTCGACGCCCATTTCAGTGAACACACGGCGACGATTTTCCATTACCCCTTTTTCAAGCTTGAACGAAGGGATACCGAAAGTCAGTAGTCCGCCGATTTCTGGGTAGCGGTCAAACACGACTGGCTTAACGCCATTGCGCACTAGGATATCAGCGGCTGCCAAGCCTGCTGGGCCAGCTCCAATGATTGCGACCTTTTTATCGGTCCACTCCACCTTGGACATATCTGGCTTCCAGCCCATTTCAAAGGCTTTGTCGGTAATGTACTTTTCTATATTACCGATGGTGACGGCACCAAAGTCATCATTAAGCGTGCATGAACCTTCACATAGGCGGTCTTGAGGACAAACGCGCCCACATACTTCCGGTAGGCTATTGGTTTGATGCGATAGTTCAACCGCTTCAAGAATACGACCTTCATTGGCAAGTTTTAACCATTGAGGGATGTAGTTGTGGACTGGGCATTTCCATTCACAATATGGGTTGCCACAATCTAAGCAGCGATCCGCTTGTGCAGTTGCCTGCTGCTTAGTAAACGGTTCATAGATTTCAACGAACTCGATCTTACGAACTTTGATAGGCTTTTTCGCAGGATCTACACGCTGCACATCGATAAATTGATAAACGTTCTGGCTCATGATTCAAACATCCTCCATGATTACTGGGCTTGAACGCGCAGCTCAGCAGCACTGCGGCTCTGGTGACCAAGTAGCGTGCGAAGATCTGCCGCTTGTGGTTTCACCAAATAGAACTTTGGAATCCATTCATCAAAGTTCGCCAAAATATTTTCTGCATGACTCGAGCCTGTTTCTTCAAGGTGTTCTGCAATTAGGCCACGCAAATGTTCTTGGTGGATGTATAGATCGGACAATGAGATGGCTTCGACAGACTCAGTATTAACTCGACCTTCAAAGCTCTGGTTTTCATCCAGAACATAGGCAAAGCCTCCGGTCATACCTGCACCAAAGTTCACGCCTGTTGCTCCTAGAATGGCAACAATACCGCCAGTCATGTACTCACAAGCGTTATCTCCCGCACCTTCAATGACGGCAATCGTACCTGAGTTACGTACCCCAAAACGTTCACCCGCTTTACCTGCCGCGAACAGTTTACCGCCCGTTGCGCCGTACAAACATGTGTTACCAATAATGGTGGCTTCATGACACTTGAACGCTGTACCTAAGTGAGGTTTTATGGCGAGCTTGCCGCCTGCCATGCCTTTCCCTACGTAGTCATTCGCATCACCTGTGAGGTACAGCTCTACACCACCTGCGTTCCAAACACCAAACGACTGACCTGCAGTGCCGTCAAGATAGATTTTGATAGGGGAAGCAGCCAAACCTTGGTTGCCATAGCGCTTCGCTATTTCGCCAGATAAGCGTGCACCCACAGAACGATCAGTGTTGATGACATTGTAGAAGAAACTTGCCGATTGGCTGTTTTCTACCGCATGCATAGCATCATCAATGATCTTTTGATTGAGCTCAGCTTTATCAAACGGTTTGTTTGGCTCTGTCCAAAACAGCGGATGACCTTCAGGCGAGACGGGAGCTTCTAGAATGTTGGATAGATCCAATTTGGTTTGCTTCGCGGTAAACCCTTCTACTGCTTCAAGTAAATCGGTACGACCAATCAAGTCCGTCAGTTTTTCAACGCCTAGCTCAGAAAGCAGCTCGCGCACTTCTTCTGCCAGTCCGGTGAAGTAGTTCATCACCATTTCAGGTAAGCCTTTGAAGTACTCTTTACGCAGCGTTTCGTCTTGAGTCGCAACCCCTGTTGCACAGTTGTTGAGGTGACAAATTCGTAGGAACTTACAACCCATAGCTACCATTGGCGCTGTACCAAAACCGAAGCTTTCTGCACCTAAAATTGCGGCTTTAACTACGTCTAAACCAGTCTTTAGACCACCGTCTACCTGTAGGCGGATCTTATGACGCAGACCATTAGCAACCAGTGCTTGTTGTGTCTCTGCCAACCCCAACTCCCAAGGGCTACCAGCGTATTTTACCGAAGTTAATGGGCTTGCTGCGGTACCACCGTCGTAACCCGAAATGGTAATAAGATCAGCGTAAGCCTTGGCTACGCCCGTTGCGATGGTGCCGACACCTGGCTCGGAGACGAGTTTTACCGAAACCAGCGCATTCGGGTTGACTTGTTTAAGGTCGAAGATCAGCTGGGCCAAATCTTCAATTGAATAAATATCGTGGTGCGGAGGAGGGGAGATGAGAGTCACACCTTGTACCGAATAACGCAGTTTTGCGATTTCTGCGGTGACTTTGTGTCCCGGTAGCTGACCACCTTCACCCGGTTTAGCTCCTTGCGCTACCTTGATTTGTAGTACATCTGCATTAGTAAGATAATGAGGCGTTACACCAAATCGGCCTGAAGCAATTTGTTTGATACGTGAGTTACGTTCAGTGCCGAAACGGCGAGGATCTTCACCGCCTTCACCGGAGTTTGAATAGCCACCAAGACGGTTCATCGCAGTCGCGAGGGCTTCATGCGCTTCAGGGCTAAGTGCGCCAATGGACATGGCCGCAGAGTCGAAGCGTTTGAACAGTTCGGTTTTCGGTTCTATTTGCTCTAGTGGCAGCGGTGAGTCTGATTTTTTCAGCGACATTAAGTCACGCAGCATGGCAACAGGGCGTTGGTTTACCTGCTTAGCAAAGCTCTGATAGTCGTTACTTTCGCCAGATTTAACGGCCTGTTGCAGCGTGCCGACAACATCCGGGTTGTAAGCATGATACTCACCTCCATGGACATACTTTAACAAGCCGCCATGATCAATCGATTTACGTTTCGCCCATGCTTTGCGAGATAAGTTTGTAAGATCTTGCTGGAAGTCGTCAAAATTTGCGCCTTCAATACGAGTTGTGACGCCTTTAAAACACTGGTCGACCACATCTTGGTTCAAGCCAACTGCTTCAAACAGTTGTGAGCAGCGGTAAGAGGCGATGGTTGAGATCCCCATCTTTGACATGATTTTATACAGGCCCTTGTTGATGCCGTATTGGTAGTTCTGCATCACATCGCGATAGTCTTTCTCTAGTGCCTTATCATCAATCAGTTTACCTAACGCTTCATAAGCAAGGTATGGGTAAACTGCAGTCGCACCAAAGCCAAGCAAGACAGCAAATTGGTGTGGGTCACGTGCAGTTGCGGTTTCGACTACAATGTTGGCATCGCAACGTAAGTTCGCATCAATCAAACGAGTTTGAACGGCGCCGACTGCCATTGCCGCTGGAATTGGTAACTTGCCTTTGACCAAAGCGCGATCTGAAAGTACCACTAAAACCGTGCCTTCACGTACGACTTGCTCTGCTTGCTCACAGAGATCATTAATGGCTTGTTTAAGATCTTTCTCTTGTGGGTCGTAGTTGATATCTAGAATGGTATTACGGTAGTGATCGTCACCAAGCTCGAGCAGTTGCTGCATGTCTGAATAAAGCAGTACAGGCGAATCAAATGTTACGCGATGCGCGTGGCCATCGGTTTCGCAGAAGACATTCATTTCCTTACCGATACTGGTCGCCAGTGACATCACGTGTTTTTCACGCAGTGGATCGATCGGTGGATTGGTGACCTGAGCGAACTTCTGGCGGAAGTAGTCAGTTACCAAGCGCTCTTTTGAGGAGAGCACTGCCATTGGAGTATCGTCACCCATAGAACCAACGGCTTCTTGGCCCATTTCTCCGAGTACACGCAGAACTTGGTCGACTTCTTCGTTCGTCATCGCGAATTGCTTTTGATAAGTCTTAAGTAAGTCTTCATCAAAGCTGCGCTCGCCTACTTGATCCTCAGGTAGCTGAGAAAATGGTGTGAGTTTGCGAACGTTGTTTTCCATCCATTCGCGATAAGGGTGACGAGATTTCAGATCATTATCGATCTCGCTAGACTGCCAAAGCTTACCTTTACGAGTGTCGATGACGAGCAATTCCCCCGGACCTACACGCCCTTTTTCGGCAACTTCATCTGGGGCGTAATTCCAAATCCCTACCTCAGATGCCAGAGTGATCAACTTGTCTTTGGTAATTACATAACGTGCAGGACGCAGACCATTTCGGTCTAGGTTACAAGCAGCATAACGACCATCGGACAGTACGATACCTGCTGGGCCATCCCATGGTTCCATGTGCTTGGAGTTGAAATCGTAAAACGCCCGCAGATCCGGATCCATATCTGGGTGGTTTTGCCATGCAGGCGGCACAAGCATACGCATGGCACGGAAGATATCCATGCCGCCAGCTAAGAAGAGATCCAGCATATTATCTAAGCTGGAGGAGTCTGAACCGGTCTCGTTCACAAATGGTGCTGCAGTTTGAAGATCGGGCAGCAGTGGTGACGAGAACTTGTAAGCACGCGCTCGTGCCCATTGTCGATTACCTTCAATGGTATTGATCTCACCGTTATGAGCAAGATAGCGGAACGGCTGAGCCAATGGCCAACGCGGTTGAGTATTGGTAGAAAAACGCTGGTGGAACAGACAGATAGCGGATTCCATGCGTAGATCAGCAAGATCAAGGTAGAAGCGAGGCAAATCCGCAGGCATGCACAGGCCTTTGTACACCAAAACTTGAGTCGACAAGCTACAGATGTAGAAATCAGGATCTTCGGTGATTTGTTTCTCGATGCGACGGCGTGCGATGTAGAGACGACGTTCAATGTCACGCTCTCGCCAACCAGCCGGTGCAGAGATAAAGACTTGCTGAATATTTGGAAGCGAGTTAGCCGCAATTGGACCGAGCACTTCTGAATTGGTTGGAACTTCACGCCAACCGGCCACCGTTAGCGTCTCTTGCGCAAGTTCTCTGTTGACGATGTCTTTAGCGAGTTGAGCTTTGACCGGATCTTGGTTGAAGAAAATCATCCCTACGGCGTATTGCTTGCCAAGGTTGAAACCATTTTCTTCGGCAATAAGACGTAAATAGGAATCGGGCTTTTGTAATAGAAGACCACAACCATCACCGGTTTTACCATCGGCGGCAATACCACCACGGTGGGTCATTCGGTCAAGTGCAGAAATTGCTGTACGAACCAGCTTGTGGCTTTGTTCGCCTTCCATATGCGCGATCAAGCCAAATCCACAGTTGTCTTTCTCAAGACTTGGATCATAAAGAGCCATTGCAATTCTCCCTTTGCTTATCCGTCATCCCGACAGATATATCAACACTGCTTACGTTGATAGTGATGACTGAATATGCGTCATCTTTATGGTTTTATGTATATTTATTCAATAAAAGCTGTGAAATATTTAACATTTTTTGAGTGTTTTATTTTCATCAACTTCACAAGCTATAGCTTATTGTAAAAAAGGTCAAGTTATTAGTGGATAATCACGTGAATATGCGATTTACCATTTAATAAGCTAAAATAGTTTAATGATTTCAAATAGATAGAAAATTGATTGTTACAAAAAAGTAACATTTGATTCTGTGGGAAATAAAAAAGACCAGCATAAAATGCTGGTCAAAATAGAAAGATTGGAAGGAATTGTTTTCTTTCTTTGCTAATAGCCATCGATATCGCTGATGGCTATTTATGGCATTGAAAGAGGGAAGCGTGAATACTTCCGTTAAGCAGAAAGCATCAGTGAATCTGCTTTTGCTTCTAGGTTTGTGCCATCCATTAGGTAGTCATCGATAGCACGAGCACATTCGCGACCCTCGTTGATACAACGAACCACCAAAGATTGGCCTGTTCGCATATCACCAGCAGCAAATACGCCTTCTTGGTTAGTAGCAAAACCTTGAGTTGCTACGTTACCGCGATCATCTAGCGCGATATCCAGTTGAGCAAGCACGCCTGTAGGTTCTGGGTGTAAGAAGCCCATTGCTAGGAACGCCATATCACATGGGATCACTCGCTCGCTGCCTTCTACTTCTTTGAAGCCTGGACGCTCGCCAGGTTTCGCCTCTTCCCAAACGATATCAGCCAAACGAAGACCAGTCACTTCACCTTTGTCGTTACCGATGAACTCTTTGGTTAGGATGTTCCAGTGACGATCAACGCCTTCTTCATGAGATGTCGAAGTACGCAGGATCATTGGATATTGAGGCCAAGGCATATTAGCAGGACGCTTTTCTGGTGGAATCGGCATGATTTCCACTTGAGTTACACTTGCTGCACCGTGACGGTTTGATGTTCCCACACAGTCTGAACCAGTATCACCACCACCGATAACCACAACATGTTTACCCGCAGCGTGAATTTCTTCTGTTTTCAGGTCCATGTTATTTGCACGTCGGTTGTTTTGACCTAGGAATTCCATTGCGAAGTGAACGCCTTTGAGCTCACGACCCGGAACTGGCAAATCACGTGGAACCGTTGAGCCACCCGTCAGTAGAACCACATCGAACTCTTGACGCAGTTGCTGAGCATTTACATCAACACCGACGTGTTGGTTTACTTTAAACTCAACGCCAGCTTCTGCCATTAGATTGATCTTACGATCAATGACTTCCATGCTCAGTTTAAAATCTGGAATACCGAAACGCAGCAGACCACCAACCTTCTCGTCTCGCTCGAATACTGTCACGGTATGGCCTGCGCTGTTTAGCTGCTCAGCAGCCGCAAGACCAGCAGGTCCAGATCCAATGATCGCCACCGTTTTACCAGTGCGAGAACGTGGCGTTTTTGGCTTGGCGTACCCTTCACGATACGCCGTTTCTACGATGGTTTTCTCGATATTACAGATAGTGATTGGGTCTTGGTTGATGCCAAGTACACAAGCACTTTCACATGGAGCAGGGCAAACACGACCAGTGAACTCTGGGAAGTTATTGGTTGAGCTTAGAATGTTCCATGCTTCTTCCCAGCTATCACGATAAACCGCATCGTTAAACTCTGGGATGATGTTACCGATAGGGCAGCCGTTATGACAAAACGGCACACCACAATCCATACAACGAGACGCTTGAGTATTGATCTTGTCACCAAACTCCTCGTTCAGAACGAACTCTTTGTTGTTCTTGATGCGTTCAGCTGGGTCGATCTTCTGTGGTAGTTCACGACCATGCTCTAAAAATCCAGTAGGCTTACCCATTATACGGCCTCCACTTGAGTTTCGTTTCCTTGAGACTGTGCTTCAGCTTTACGCTTTTGAAGCACCGCTTTATAGTCACGCGGCATTACCTTAACCATAGAGGCTAGGCTTGCTTCAAAGTTGTCTAGGAAAGACTGAGCGACTTCACTTCCTGTGAATTGAACATGCTTAGTTAGCATGTCGAGTAATAGATCTCTGTCTTCTTGCTCGATTGGATCTAGGTCTACTAACTCTGGGTTCAGTTTCGACTCAAAGTCGCCTGATTTATCCCATACGTAAGCCACGCCGCCACTCATACCTGCGGCAAAGTTACGACCTGTTGAACCAAGGATAATTGCTGCACCGCCCGTCATGTATTCACAACCGTGGTCACCGACGCCTTCTACTACTACTTTCGCGCCTGAGTTACGAACACAGAAACGTTCGCCAGCCATACCGCGAATGAAAGACTCACCCGAAGTGGCACCGTAGAAACACACGTTACCAACCACGATGTTATCTTCTGCGACAATGCTTGATTTCGCATCTGGGTAAAGTACTAACGTACCGCCAGATAAGCCTTTACCCCAGTAGTCGTTCGCGTCGCCTTCTACTTCGAACTTCACGCCCTTAGCTAGGAATGCGCCGAATGACTGACCCGCTGAACCTTTGAACTTCACGTTCATTGGTCGAGGTAGGCCGGCATCTTTGTACACTTTCGAGATTTCGTTCGACAGCATGGTGCCCGCAGAACGGTCAGTGTTGACGATAGGGAATTCGGCATTCACCGCCTCGCCTTTCTCGAGAGCAGGAATCGCCGCTTGAATCAGCTTACGGTCTAGTACCGATTCCAGATTGTGGTTCTGTTGCGTTTGGTTATGGATACCGTCTGACTCACGTGGTTGTTCAACGTGTAGAACAGGAGACAGATCTAGGTTCTTGTATTTCCAGTGAGAAACGTCTTGGCGAATCTTCAGCTTCTGACCTTGGCCGACCATCTCATCGATAGTGCGGAAGCCAAGTTCAGCCATGATTTCACGTAGACCTTGTGCCATGTATTGGAAGAAGGTTACGACGTCTTCTACGCGGCCATCAAAGCGCTCGCGAAGCGTCTTGTTCTGAGTCGCGATACCAACAGGACAGGTGTTCTTATGGCACTTACGCATCATGATACAACCTTCAACCACCAATGCTGCGGTTGCCACGCCCCATTCTTCTGCACCAAGTAGTGTTGCCACTGCAAGGTCGCGAGGTGTTTTCATCTGACCATCCGCTTGAACCACGATACGGTTACGTAGACCGTTCTTTAGTAGCGTTTGGTGTGTTTCTGCCAAACCAAGTTCCCAAGGAAGACCAGTATGACGGATTGAAGACATTGGGGATGCACCAGTACCACCGTCGAAACCTGCGATTAGTACAACGTCTGCTTTCGCTTTCGCTACACCGGAAGCGATCGTACCTACGCCAGCTTCCGATACCAGCTTCACGTTTACACGACCCGCGCGGTTCGCGTTCTTCAAATCGTAGATAAGCTGAGCCAAATCTTCGATTGAGTAGATATCGTGGTGTGGTGGTGGCGAGATAAGACCGACGCCCGGAGTTGAGTGACGTGTAGCACCGATCCAGTCATCTACTTTATCGCCTGGTAGCTGACCACCTTCACCTGGTTTCGCACCTTGAGCCATCTTGATTTGTAGCTCATCAGCGTTGGTTAGGTAGTAAGAGGTTACGCCGAAACGACCCGAAGCTACCTGCTTGATTGCAGAGCGTTCCCAATCGCCGTTCTCTTTGCGCTCGAAACGCATTGGGTCTTCACCACCTTCACCAGAGTTCGATTTTGCGCCAAGGCGGTTCATCGCAACAGCCAATGTGGAGTGTGCTTCGTAAGAAATAGAACCAAATGACATTGCACCTGTCGCGAAGCGTTTCACGATGCTTTCAATTGGCTCGACTTCGTCGATAGAGATAGAACCAGCTGGGTTCTTAATGAATTCTAGCTGGCTACGTAGCGTTACCGCGTTGTCACCTTGTTTATCGACTGCTGTCGCGTACTGCTTGAACTGATCGTAGTTCTTGTTGCGCGTAGACTCTTGCAGTAGCGAGATGGTTTCTGGGTTGAATAGGTGCTTCTCACCACGCTGTTTCCATTGGTAAACACCACCCACATCCAGCATTTGAATTGGGATTTCGCGTTGTGGGTAACCGATGCGGTGACGAACGAGCACTTCTTTAGCAATATCGTCAAGGGTGAGACCTTGGATACGAGAAACTGTACCTGTGAAGTACTTGTCTACCACTGACTTATGAATACCTAAGGCTTCGAAGATTTGCGCACCGTGGTACGACTGCAGGGTTGAGATACCCATCTTCGAGAAGATCTTCAGAAGACCGCCATTGATCGCTTTACGGTAGTTGTTGAACAGATCACGAGGGTTCGCTTCTGGGTCCAGCTTCTTCGTACGCTGAAGCTCAATGATGGTTTCAATCACTAGGTATGGGTTAACGGCGTTGGCACCGTAACCAATTAGCGTTGCAAAGTGGTGCGTTTCACGCGCGTCACCGGTTTCAACCACAATGTCACACTTCGCACGTAGACCTTTGCGGATCAAGTGGTGATGCACTGCACCAACTGCCAGCATGGCTGGGATAGCGGCGTGGTTTGAGTTCACTGCGCGGTCAGTTAGCAGGATGATTGAGTAACCATCAATAACCGCGTCTTCTGCGTATTGGCAGATACGTTTTAGTGCGCGCTCAAGCTTGCCTTGGTCTTCACTGGCTTGGAATACGATATCTAGCGTTTTCGCCTGAAGATGCTCGTTATCGATCGCACGCAGTTTCTCAAGCTCAGAGTTCGCCAGAACAGGCGATTCCAATTCGACTTTCTGACAGTGAAGTGGTGTTTCAGTCAGAAGGTTTTGGTCTTTACCCAAGTAAGTGTTCAGCGACATCACCATACGCTCACGGATCGGGTCAATCGGTGGGTTAGTTACCTGTGCGAACAGCTGCTTGAAGTAGTTTGAAAGATGTTGAGACTGATGAGATAGAACTGCAAGAGGCCAGTCGGCACCCATTGCTGACAATGGTTCTTTTGCGTCATTCGCCATTGGAACGATGATTTCGTTCACTTCTTCAGTACTTACGCCAAACGCTTGTTGGCGGTGTAGAAGATGTTCTGGCTTAGGTTGGCTGAACTGGTTGCTCGCATCTGGCAGCTTCTTCAAGCTCAGTAGGTTTTCTTCTACCCACTTTTCGTAAGGCTGCGCTGTTGCGATGGTGTCTTTCACTTCTTCATCAGAGATGATGCGACCTTGCTCTAGGTCTGCAACGAAGATGCGACCCGGTTGTAGACGACCGCGGAACTCAACGTTCTCTGGCTCAATATCCACAACACCAGATTCTGATGCCATTACTAGGAAGTTATCTTTGGTCACTGTGTAGCGAGAAGGGCGCAGACCGTTGCGGTCGAGTGTCGCACCAACTTGAACACCATCAGTAAAACATACCGAAGCCGGACCATCCCATGGTTCCATGATGTTCGCGTGGTACTGATAGAACGCGCGACGCTTAGGATCCATGTTTTTGTTTTCTTGCCATGCTTCCGGGATCATCATCATCAATGCGTGCGGCAGGCTACGACCAGAAAGAACTAGGAGCTCAAGTGCCATATCAAAGTTAGATGAATCCGAACTGCCTTCCTGGCAAATAGGAAGCAGCATGTCGATTTCAGCTTGGGTAAATAGATCGGATTCAATGATCGCCTCACGGGCTTTCATCCAGTTCAAGTTACCTCGAACTGTATTGATTTCACCGTTGTGGGCAATGTAACGGAAAGGTTGTGCAAGACGCCATTTCGGGAAGGTGTTGGTAGAGAAGCGAGAGTGTACCAGTGCCAGTGCAGTCACCATGGTCGGGTTTTGCAGATCAAGGAAGTACTGAGGGACTTGCTCGGTCGTTAACTGACCTTTGTACACCAATGTCTTGTAAGACATTGAGTTAATGTAGAAGTCATCACCAATGTTCGAAACGCTTTCTAGGCAAACACGTACAGTGTAGTTACGAAGTACGTACAGTTTGCGCTCTAGCTCTTCAGGTGTCATACCTGGACCACCAGAGATAAACACATGCTCAAACTGAGGTTCTGTGCTTAGCGGGTCGGCACCGATCATCGAGTTATCGGTTGGCAAAACGCGGTAGCCAATAACTTCAAGGTCTAGACGCTGAGCATTGCGTTCTAGAATGTCACGGCATTGCTCGCGTTTGTATTCGTCTTTCGGGAAAAGTACGACACCCACACCATACTTTTCAAATGAAGGCAGTTTAATGCCGAGCTTAACGGCCTCTTCTAATAGGAATTCATGAGGTTTTTGTAGCAAGATACCCGCACCATCACCGCTGCATGGGTCACAACCTTGACCACCACGGTGCTCCATGCGAGCTAGCATATCCAATGCTTGAGTCACTACTTCATGAGATTTACGGTTTTTAAGGTGAGCAACAAAACCGATACCACACGCGTCATGCTCCAATTCAGGAGTATATAGACCCTGTGGATTTTGCTCTCTATCTACCATAGATACATCCTTCCAGTTCAATGTCGACGCAAAAGCACCAGGCAGGCAAATGCCACCTAGACCATTGATTACGTCTTGTCCTTTATATTTATTATCGCCACCGATCTAGGTTGACCGATCTTGATTCCTTTCCGTATCTCGCAGGAAAAGTTTTGCGAGAAAAACAATCCTTGGTGGTATCCCTTTATTTATTGCCACTATTTAGTGATTTATATAGGTAGGAGTGGGATAACACCGACAAATCCCGCAGTGTACTTTGTAATAAAAGTCACAAAAATAACGGGGTTGTGTAAGTATCCTACAATTTTGTCACTTCAGAATGCAATGAAAAAGTCGACGTTGTGACCCAATTTTTTCGTTTAATTATGCATTTTTAGTTTAACATTTACGCAACATGAACGTTTTTTATCTGTATTTATGCAGGTTTATTGATTTTGAGCCGTATGATGTTTGTTTGAATTGACTAGTATTGTGTGTTTTTTCTTGCAGGGATGTAATTTATTTACACAGATCGTAGTGAGATTGATTACGGTTCATTGTTGGTGAGAATTTATGCAGTTACATGAGTTGGTCAATACAATCGGCCAAGATCTTCAGCGTCGATACGGTGAAAAAGTCCATAAACTAACGTTGCACGGTGGATTTAGTTGCCCTAACCGAGATGGCACGATTGGTCGGGGAGGATGTACTTTTTGTAATGTGGCTTCGTTTGCGGATGAAGAAGTACAGATAAAGAGTATTCACGATCAGTTGAAAGATCGTGCGGGCGAAATTCATCGAGCGAAGAAGTATCTCGCTTATTTTCAGGCTTACACCAGTACTTATGCGGAAGTGCAAGTGCTGAAAAATATGTATGAAGAAGCACTAAAAGCGGCTGATATTGTGGGATTGTGTGTCGGGACTCGTCCAGATTGCGTGCCTGATGCCGTATTAGATTTGCTGTCTGACTATGTACAGCAAGGTTATGAAATTTGGCTAGAGTTAGGGCTTCAAACCGCTAATAACGACACCCTTAAGCGCATCAATCGCGGTCATGATTTCGAATGTTATGCCGAGATCACCAAGCGTGCGCGTGCGCTAGGTATTAAAGTCTGTACTCATTTAATTGTTGGATTACCGAAAGAAAGCCGCGACGATAATATTGAGACGCTGCAAAAAGTGTTAGCCGTGGGCACGGATGGCATTAAGTTACATGGCTTGCATATTGTGGAAGGCAGCACCATGGCGAAAGCGTGGCGTGCAGGACGATTAGAGGCGCCAGAGCTAGAAGAATATGTCGCAATTGCCAGTGAGATGATTCGTATGACGCCACCGGACGTGATTTACCATCGCGTTTCATCAGCAGCTCGTAGACCTACCTTATTATCGCCACTGTGGTGTGAAAATCGCTGGCTGGCGATGACTGAAATTGGTCGAGCCCTCAGTGAACATGGTGCTCAAGGAAGCCTAACGGGAAACGCTTTTATCTATACTAAACCGGAATTAATAGCAGATCGCTCAATAAATAACTGATATATTTTAACCAGTTTTCTTTAAAGGTTTAAACGATGGATCAGTTACTCAATTGGCTTTGGGATGGTCAAGGCGGTTATGGCTATGTCGTCTTGTTATTAATTGCTAGCGTGTGCGCGTTAGCACTGATCTATTTGCACTTTCAAACATCACTTAAGCAACTCGTAACGGATTCACCCTATCCAGTCATAGTGCTGGATACTGGCCATGCTCAGATCTTGTTATCTAACCAAGCTGCGATGCAGTTATTAGGTATTCGCTCTCTAGGCACTGGATATTTGTATCCCGCTTTATTCGATATTCGTGAGCTTGAGTCGTTTCTCGACAGTGTCTCTAGTCGTCATTTTAGCCAGCAGATATTTGATTGGCGCTTATCTGAAAGCGAATCTATCAAGGTGGAGTTGTCAGGAAGAAAGAGTTTGCTGCGCAATCACCGTGTTTGGATCATCTACGCGCAGCCATATCAATCCACTCATCAAGAGCAGCAACAAGAGCTTGCGCAATTAACGATTGCCCGTTCGGCACTAGACTCACTCTCTGAGTTAATCTGTACCCAAGATCGCCAAGGGAATTTATTAACGACGAACCGAGCATTTGAGCAATTTTGGGAAGGGCGAAGGGAAGAAGCCTGCGCATCAAAGGCTTCCATGGGTGAGGCTACCAGAAAGAGTGAGCGCAAGTGGACGACGGATCCACAAGGTCGCAGTTGCCTATTGGAAGTGAATCAAAACTCCCTTGTGTCACCGAGTGGTGAGCTGATCGGTACATTATCCATTAGTCATGATGTGACCGAGTGGCACAAAATGCAGCAAAACCTGAGAGATGAAATGGAGCGGCGTAAAGATACAGAAGTTGCGTTGGCGCAAAGGGATACTATCTTACAAACTATTCTTGACGCTAGCCCTGACTCTATCGGTATCTTCAATGAGAATATGGTCTATCAAGCGTGTAATAAACCGTTCGTTAATGCATTAGGTATTTCAGACGTGTCTGATTTGATCGGTAAGCGCCTTAAAGATGTCATTCCTGAAGAGATGTACGCTCGCTTAGCTGCTAGTGATTTAGATGCATTGCGTCAGTCAGAACCTGTCCGATACATAGATAAAGTCGTTAGCAGTGATGGAAAAAGTACGTGGTTTGATGTGGTGAAATCGCCCTTTAAAGATAAAGCTTCAGGAACGAATGGTGTGCTGATCATGGCGCGTGATATTTCTGAACGTTACCTTGCCGAACAAAAGTTGGAGAGAGCCAATTTAGAGTTAGAAAAGTTGAGCTTTATGGATAGCTTAACTCAGGTATCGAACCGACGCCGCTTCGATGAACAACTGCAGGTACTATGGTACCACCATGCCCGCGAAAAGCTGCCGCTCACTATCATGTTGTGTGACATCGACTTTTTCAAAGATTACAACGACTGTTACGGCCATCAGCAAGGTGATGAAGCATTGGTCAGTGTTGCTACCGTATTCACAAAAGTCATCAATCGCTCCTCGGATTGTGTTGCGCGTTATGGTGGTGAGGAGTTTGGATTTATCCTGCCGAATACCACAACGGAAGGCGCGAGCAATGTAGCGCAGCGTATTCATGAACAAATTCGACAACTCGATATGGAGCACGACAGCTCAGAAGCATCGGAACGTCTCACGGTCAGTATCGGTCTTGTCTCTTATATTCCTCAACATGGTGATGAACCGGAAATGGGTATTGCCATGGCTGACAGTGCGCTATACCAAGCCAAAGCGGATGGACGTAATCGCACCTGTATTCACCCAAGTTCTTGCTAACGCTTTGTGACCGCTTGCTCTAAGTTGATAGCTGATTGTTTAAATCGCCGTATTAAACACGTTAAACTTACCGAAGCCTGTGCGTTCGTTGGTTAACTTATCTTTTTATCTGTTTAGCAAGCGCAGTTCGCACTACGTATTTTTCACTAATCACACAGACCTAAATTGCGTTAGGCCGAATATGTCTGCTCGTTTTTTATCATTGAAGGGCAACATCTAGCCAGCACCATGGAGTAGTTAATGAAACCCATGAAAAATCTCGCCCAGTATTATGTCGACTTGCTAGTCAAACTGGGGATTGTTCGTTTCTCGATTTTGCTGGCCCTTGCGCTGGTGGCATTAGCCGTTGTGGTGCAGGTGGGGATTACTTTAGCTCTCAAGGGGCGAGTCGACGATATCGACATTGTCCGTTCGGTGTTTTTTGGTCTCTTGATTACACCTTGGGCGGTTTATTTTCTTTCTGTTGTTGTTGATCAGCTAGAAGAGTCTCGTCAGCGTTTAACCAAGTTGGTGTCCAAACTGAAAGACATGCGCTCGCGAGACCAAGAACTGAATTATCAACTGCAACAAAACATCGAAAAGCTCAACCAAGAAATTGAAGAGCGCATTAAAGCAGAAGAAGCTCGTGAAGAGGCGATGCAAGATCTCGAAAACGAGGTGTTCCAACGAGAGCGTACTCAGTTAGAGCTTGCGGAACGCACTGCACTACTGCGTTCATTTATTGATGCCTCGCCAGACTTAATTTACTACCGCAATGCCGATGGTGTGTTCTCCGGTTGTAACCGGGCAATGGAAGAGCTAACAGGCAAGAAAGAGCACCAGTTAGTCGGATTAAGCCCTTGGGATGTGTATAGCAAAGAAATCGCTGAGCACATCGTTGATACTGACCAAAAGGTCTTCGCCGATAATCAAGCCATCACTTACGAGCAGTGGCTAGAGTATCCTGATGGACGCAAGCACTACTTTGAACTGCGTAAAGTGCCGTTTTACAGCAAAGATGGTCGTCACCTTGGATTGGTAGGTTTTGGCCGTGATATCACTGAACGTAAACGTCATGAAGAGTCGTTAGAGAAAGCAAGCCGTGATAAGACTACTTTCATCTCAACCATCAGTCATGAACTGCGAACGCCACTAAATGGCATTGTGGGTTTAAGTCGCATGCTTCTCGATAGTCCGTTGACAGAAGAGCAGCGCAAACACATGCAGACAATCAATGTGAGTGCGATTACGCTAGGTAACATCTTCAACGATATTATCGATATGGATAAGTTTGATCGCCGCAAGCTAGAACTATTACCTGCGCCACTTAACTTCGAAGACTTCGTCGCCGAGATTGAAAGCATCTCAGCTTTGATGGCGGAGCAAAAAGGGCTGCGCTTTGACTTAGAACGTTTGAGTGATTTACCAAAAGCAATTGAAGTGGATGCGACCCGTTTACGTCAGGTAATTTGGAACTTGGTCAGCAACGCAATGAAGTTTACCAAAGAAGGTGGCGTTGTGATGACGGTGAGTGCGGATGTCGAAGACGATTTTGCCACCATTATTATGGAAGTGGAAGACACAGGTATTGGTATACCGGAAGATGAGCTTGATAAAATCTTCGCCATGTATTACCAAGTGAAATCAGGTAAAGACAACCTACATGCTGTCGGGACTGGTATAGGCTTGGCGGTGTCAAAACAGCTGATCAATATGATGGATGGTGACATTACTGTCGCTAGTGAAGAGGGTTTTGGTAGTACTTTTACCGTATCGATTCACGTTCCTATTGTGGAACTCGAAGAACCTGTCATTGATGCAAAACGCGACAATATGCATCTCAACATCTTTATGGTCGAAGACATTGAGCTTAACGTCACTGTTGCCAAATCGTTGCTTGAGAGCTTAGGGCACTCCGTTACCGTGGCGATGACGGGACAAGAAGCGCTCGTGAACTTTGTGCCAGAAAAATATGACTTGGCGTTGTTGGATATTCAGCTGCCTGATATGACGGGGTTTGATGTCGCAAATTATTATCGCGAGCATTATAACAATCTGCCTCCATTGGTCGCCCTAACAGCTAATGTGATGAAAGATCGTCGTGAATACTTAGATAACGGCATGGATGATGCCATCAGTAAACCGCTTGCTGTGAACGCCATTCAGTCTGTAATTGATAAATTCTTCGCGCATCAGGTAGAGCAGCAAGAGCAACCTGAGAGCGTTCCAGAAACAGTGGAAGAGCCGACTCCTTCTCCTGTGATTGAGACACACTTGCTCGATATGGATATGTTAGAGTCTTACGTCGACATTGTTGGTGCCAAGCCGGTCTACGACAGCATAAAAATGTTTGAAGACATGATGCCAGACTATATTGATGTCTTAGACTCAAACATGACGGCAAAAGATCAAGATGGGATTGTTTCTGAAGCGCATAAAATTAAAGGTGCAGCAGGTTCGATTGGCCTCAAACGTATCCAAAGTGTGGCGCAGAAAGCGCAATCTCCCGATATGCCAGCATGGTGGGAAAACATTTCAGACTGGGTTGAAGAGATCAAAAATGAATACCAAAACGATATTCAAGTCCTCAAAAGTTGGTTGGAACAAAGGAAATAACATGAAAAAAATCGCACCGTTGGCGTTGGTTATAGCATTGATGGCTGGCTGCAGTTCCGTTCCAAGTGTGAACTGGCAACAAAACAGTCAGATTACGATTAACCAGGTGAATGTCGAGCTTAAAAGTAACTTATGGGTGAACCTGATGCCGACCGTTGGGGAAGTGCAAGAGCAAAGCATTCAAGGATCACTTTACCTTGAAGGAGACCAGTTACTCCCAGCCAACCTGACTGCCGAAGCGCTTATTATCAAGCAAGGGGAAAAAGAGTGGTGGGTGGATGAAGACTCTTTAGAAACTCGAACTCATAGTGAGAGCCAATGGGAAGTAGCCTTCACGTCTCAGGTAGACGCGGACACAGAAAAATCGGTTGATGTCGCGGTACTTTTAGACGACGCAGGTAAACAGCGCTGGTTAGTGGAAAAATACGTGAAGATTAACAAGGTTTATTAGATTCAGTGATTGTCCGCTAATTGCTAAACCCAAAATAAAAGGGCTTGCTCAATGAGCAAGCCCTTTGCGTATTAGCGATTCAATTAGTCTTCTAGATCGCCACAGAAGCGGTAACCTTCGCCGTGGATAGTCGCGATGATTTCAGGAGTACCTGAAACAGACTCAAAGTGTTTACGAATACGACGAATCGTTACGTCTACAGTACGGTCATGCGGCTTAAGTTCACGGCCAGTCATCTTCTTAAGAAGATCGGCACGAGTTTGAATTTTACCTGGGTTCTCACAGAAGTGCAGTAGAGCTCGGAACTCAGAGCGAGGGAGCTTGTAGCTATCACCAGCAGGGCTTACTAGAGAGCGGCTGTTGATGTCCAGTACCCAACCATTGAATTCATACTTTTCTACTGAGCGTTTCTCTTCTTGCACCGCGTTAGAGCTCATTGAGCGGCTAAGTAGGTTGCGAGCACGAATAGTCAGTTCACGTGGGTTGAATGGTTTAGTGATGTAGTCATCTGCACCAATCTCAAGACCTAGGATCTTGTCCACTTCATTGTCACGGCCTGTCAGGAACATTAAAGCAATGTTCGCTTGTTCGCGTAGTTCACGCGCTAACAGAAGGCCATTCTTGCCTGGAAGATTAATGTCCATAATAACCAAGTTGACTGAGTTGTCAGACAACACTTGGTGCATCTCTTCACCGTCACTGGCTTCAAAAACAGCGTATCCCTCTGCTTCAAAAATACTCTTAAGAGTGTTACGAGTTACTTGCTCATCTTCAACGATAAGAATCTGCGGGGTTTGCATTGGCGGTACCTAAATTTGTGACAAAATTGTGCTAATAGAATAAATTCTAGGCAAAAATATAACATACAGGTAATGTGATTTTGATAATAAATCAAGTTGATCAAAAAAACACTTCTTTCAGTTATCCGCCCTCCATGGAATTTTGCCAACTCACCAGTATCCAATGGCGACGTTTATTCTAAAGGGCTTGTTTACCTTTCATTTCCTGCTTTCTGTGGGGCCTGAAACGTAAACACCCTAAGATATGGAGCGGATTTTATATTGTTAACAGCATGCTAACAATGCTCAAATGTTAATTCCATTCAGTTTGTTGATTTATATCAATTGATGAAATGTAACTGTTATTAATCGTTTAAGACTTATGATAGAAAAAAGTAATACGAACATAGACGCATCGTTATGGAATGCTTATTCAGAATCTTTTTTCAGATTCGAGGCCGAGTGGTGCGTTTCAAACTACGCTGTGATAACCGCTTGGAACCCATACAGTAATTTGCGGTCCAAAGAAGAGAACTGCATAAGCAATCAAGCATTAGAAACACTGCTACAGCACGTTAATTACGCGCCTATCACAGTAGGTGACAGCTCTTTTACATGGTATGAGGAAAGCTTTGCCGTCGAGTTATCACCAGAGGCGGCGGTCGCATTGGCGAATGACTTTCAACAAAACGCGATTTACTACGTCATTGATGATCAACTTTACCTTATTGCGTGCTCACAGCCGAAAGTGTTGCATAAGTTAGGCTCCCTTAAGCCTCGGCTCGTATAGGAAAGGATACTACTCACCGAAGCACTGCTTGGGTGAGAAAATTCACGGAGGAAATATGAGAGACATTACACCCGATATTTGTGACCAATTTGAAGACCAAGTTACCCTGCTTACTTTGCCACTGCAGAACTTTGGTCAACGCACCGCTTTTTACGGAGAAATTGTCACAGTGCGTTGCTATCACGACAACTCAAAAGTACGTGAAGTACTGGGCGAAGATGGAACGGGGAAAGTATTGATTGTTGACGGACATGGTTCGTGTCAGAAAGCATTGCTTGGCGATCAATTAGCAATACTCGGAATAGAAAATGGGTGGGAAGGCATTATTGTCTATGGTGCAATACGCGACGTAGCACAAATATCTCAGATGGACATTGGCGTGCAAGCACTTGGTACCAATCCGTTTAAGACAGAGAAGCGAGGTATGGGAGAGGTCAATGTGACCTTAACGATGCAAAACCAAATCGTGCAGCCGAAGCATTATGTGTACGCTGATTGGAATGGTGTGTTGATTTCAAAGCAAAAATTAGATTTCTAAAAACGAAAGCCTAAACCTACCTCAATACCTTGTTGCCAATCTTGGTAATCAAGAGTCGCGTGAAGATCTAGTTTATCGGTGATTTTTACGCGACTTGAAACTTCAGCTGCGAGGCTGCTGTCTTCTTGGCGAACACCTTCCGCAGTCTCATTCTTGTAAGAGCGAACCGTACTTTTTAGTGTGACACGATCATTGAAGTGATAGCTGATCCCACTCAAAAAACCGCTCTGGTTTTGGGTTGGAGAGTTGTTGACTCGTGCACCGACGTAAACGTCTACTGAGTCAAAGAGTTCGTACGCATAACCCGTGTCGATATTCCAAACATCGAAACTGTCAGATTGATAGCTGTCGCTGGAAATAAATAGTTTATGAGGAGAAGGGGATGTTTTGCCTGGAAGAGGCGGAAGCTCGTTTGCTAGACAAACGCCAGGCACAAAAAACAGCAACAGAAAAAGCCCTCTTTTCATGCTCACCACTCCTTGTGTCAACTTTTTTATTAGTATGTGCCCAAAGCTTCTCACTATTAAAGCATAGAATATGAAAGCTAGCTCACCTATTTTCTAAATAATTCGATCCTGTGAACATAGGTCACAGTTAAGTTGTTGTTAAGTGTCAACAACTCCCTTTCATAATTTGATCTTACGCTTTATGACGAAGATCAGACTAGTTATGGAGTAAAAAGTGAGACTGATGACGATGGGATGAGCCCCTACAAAAATAAGCGACAGATTTCCTAACGAGCAATAACATCCAATTAGCTTTAAATATCAATAAGATTGCTTAGCAGAAATCGCTGTAAGGCTGAAAAACAAACAATTTTTTGTTGACTATGAATCGGAAACTCGGTAAACGTAGAGTTAAGCAAACACAATTAACGTTGAATATTTATTTATGCCATCTAACAGCCTAGTAGTAATGACCACGACCATTATTATTACCGACACGACACATGTTGGGGCAGGCTGCTGAGCGAAAGAAATTCACAAAAAAGGCCTGTATCCAACAAGATACAGGCCTTTTTTTATGCTTTTTTATCCAGAATTTAGACAAGTTTGAGAAGATATACCGGAGGAAGGGATGCGAGTATTGAAGTTTGGCGGTTCATCACTAGCTGATGCAGATCGCTTTTTAAGAGCGGCAGACATCATTGCCAATAACGCTCAACAAGAAGAAGTGGCGGTTGTTCTTTCAGCCCCAGGTAAAACAACAAATAAATTGGTTGCGGTCATTGAAGGCGCGTTGCGCAATGGTGAAGCAGAGCTGCAAATCAAAGAGTTGGATGAATCGTTTAAAACGCTCTTCACTCAAATCCAAGCAGTGCTACCCAATATTGATGGTTCAGCTTTCGATAACCAAGTGAAAACCTCGCTATCTCAATTACGTCAATTTGTTCACGGCATCAATCTATTAGGTATGTGCCCAAACAACGTAAATGCACGCATTATCAGTAAAGGTGAGCGTGTTTCCATTCAGTTGATGAAAGCTGTCTTGGAGGCGAAGGGACAACAAGCGAGCTTGATCGATCCTGTCGAGTATCTGTATGCCCAAGGTGATCATCTTGAAGCTATGGTTGATGTGGATATTTCAACGCAAAACTTCCGTCAAAAACCCCTTCCTCAGGGTCATGTGAACATTATGCCGGGCTTTACAGCTGGCAACGAAAAAGGAGAGCTTGTCACGCTTGGTCGTAATGGCTCTGACTACTCGGCAGCGGTTCTTGCAGCTTGCTTACGTGCAGACTGTTGTGAAATCTGGACCGACGTTGATGGTGTATACAACTGTGACCCACGTTTAGTCGAAGATGCTCGCCTACTTAAATCACTAAGCTACCAAGAAGCGATGGAGCTTTCTTATTTTGGTGCTTCCGTTCTGCACCCGAAAACCATCGCCCCTATTGCTCAATTCCACATTCCATGTCTGATCAAAAATAGCTTTAACCCTCAAGGTGCAGGTACTCTTATCGGCCAAGATACTGGTGAAGATAATCTTGCGATCAAAGGTATTACAACACTTAACGACCTAACCATGGTTAACGTATCAGGCCCTGGTATGAAAGGCATGGTAGGCATGGCGAGTCGTGTATTCGGTGCGATGTCGTCTGCTGGTGTATCTATTGTTCTGATCACTCAGTCTTCTTCTGAATACAGCATCAGCTTCTGTATTGAGGCTGAAGATAAAGCGAAAGCGCAGCAAGTACTGGCAGATGCGTTCGAGCTAGAACTGAAAGATGGCTTACTAGAACCGGTCGAGTTTATTGATAATGTTTCAATCATTACGCTTGTTGGTGACGGTATGCGCACATCGCGTGGTGTGGCTTCTCGCTTCTTCTCTTCTCTTGCTGAAGTGAACGTGAATATCGTGGCGATAGCACAAGGCTCATCAGAACGTGCGATTTCTGCCGTTATTCCAGAAGACAAAATTTCTGAAGCGATCAAAGCGTGTCACGAAAACCTATTCAACTCGAAACACTTCCTCGATGTGTTCGTTGTTGGTGTTGGTGGTGTGGGTGGCGAGCTTGTGGATCAGATCGAGCGCCAACAAGTCAAACTGGCTGAGAAAGGCATTGTGATTCGAGTTTGTGGCTTAGCAAACAGCAAAGGTCTTTTGCTTGATAGCGAAGGCTTACCGCTTGAGCACTGGCGTGATCGTATGTCAGCAGCCACAGAAGAGTTCAGCCTAGCGCGTCTGATTTCTTTGGTACAACGCAATCATATTATCAACCCAGTATTGGTTGATTGTACGTCCAGTGAAGACATTGCTAAACAATACGCCGACTTTCTAGCGGCAGGTTTTCATGTTGTAACACCAAACAAAAAAGCAAACACAGCAAGCATGGCGTACTACCATCAGCTTCGCGATGTGGCTCGTAGCTCCCGTCGTAAATTGATGTATGAAACAACCGTAGGTGCAGGCCTACCGGTTATTGAAAACTTGCAAAACCTAATTTCTGCAGGCGATGAACTGGAGCGCTTCAGCGGTATTCTTTCGGGTTCTCTTTCTTATATTTTCGGTAAGTTAGATGAAGGAATGAGCTTAAGTGAAGCGACGAATATCGCAAAAGAAAATGGCTTTACTGAACCAGATCCTCGTGATGACCTGTCTGGTATGGATGTCGCGCGTAAGCTGTTGATCCTGGCTCGTGAAGCGGGCATGTCACTAGAGCTTGAAGACGTTGTTGTTGACCAAGCGTTACCGCCAGGCTTTGATGATTCAGGCAGTGTTGATGAGTTTATGGCGCGTCTCCCAGAAGCGGACGCTTACTTCAAAGAGTTATCGGCTAAAGCAGCAGAAGAAGGCAAAGTACTGCGTTACGTTGGTGAAATTAACGAGGGCAAGTGCACAGTAAGCATCGCTGCGGTGGATGAAAACGATCCGATGTATAAAATCAAAGACGGTGAAAACGCACTGGCATTTTACAGCCGTTACTACCAGCCAATCCCACTTGTGTTGCGTGGCTATGGCGCAGGTACTGAGGTAACGGCTGCGGGTGTATTCTCTGACGTGATGCGTACTTTAGGTTGGAAACTAGGGGTATAACAAGAATGAGTTCAAGTGATATGGATGTAGTGGTTTATGCCCCAGCATCAATTGGTAATGTAAGTGTTGGTTTTGATGTATTGGGGGCGGCGGTGTCCCCAGTTGATGGGACCTTGCTAGGTGACAGAGTGCAAGTTAAGGCAGGGACTGAGCCGTTCAGTCTGAAAACTGCGGGTAATTTTGTCTCTAAGTTGCCTACAGAGCCAAAAGAAAACATCGTTTACGATTGTTGGCTGGTGTTTTCTCGCGAGCTAGATAAAAAAGGTGTTGAGCTAAAACCACTTGAAATGACGCTAGAAAAGAACATGCCAATAGGCTCAGGTTTAGGCTCAAGTGCATGTTCTATCGTGGCGGCGCTGGATGCCTTAAACCGATTCCATGGTCAACCGCTGAATGAGACTGAGCTGCTAGCACTGATGGGGGAAATGGAAGGCAAGATCTCTGGTGGTATTCACTATGATAACGTGGCGCCGTGTTACCTTGGTGGTGTTCAGTTGATGCTTGAAGAGCTTGGTATCATCAGTCAAGAAGTGCCTTGTTTTGATGATTGGTACTGGGTCATGGCGTATCCGGGAATCAAAGTATCAACAGCAGAAGCGCGTGAGATCCTACCATCTCAATACCGCCGACAAGATATCATCGCTCATGGTCGTCACCTTGCGGGCTTTATTCATGCGTGTCATTCTGGTCAGCCAGAGCTAGCTGCAAAAATGATCAAAGACGTGATCGCAGAACCGTATCGTGAGAAACTGCTTCCGGGCTTTGCGAATGCACGTCAATACGCTGCATCAGCAGGTGCGTTAGCAACCGGTATTTCTGGCAGTGGTCCAACACTGTTCAGTATTTGCAAAGAGAAAGATGTCGCTGAGCGAGTTGCTCGCTGGTTAGAACAGAACTACGTACAAAACGAAGAAGGATTCGTCCACGTTTGTCGTCTAGATAAGCAGGGTTCGAAAGTAACAGGAAGTGAGCTATGAAGCTTTACAATATAAAAGAAAATGATGAACAAGTTTCCTTTGGCCAAGCCGTTCGCCAAGGGTTAGGCCGTAACCAAGGTCTATTTTTCCCATCGGAATTACCAAAGTTTGAAAACGTTGATGCGCTACTGGCAGAAGACTTTGTTTCTCGTAGCACTAAGATTTTATCAGCGTTTATCGGTGATGAGCTGGCGGAAGAGCAAGTCAACGCGCTTGTGGACGCAGCGTTCCAATTCCCGGCGCCAATCAATCAAGTCAAAGATGGTGTTTACGCGTTAGAGCTTTTCCATGGTCCAACGCTGGCATTTAAAGATTTTGGCGGTCGCTTTATGGCGCAATCTCTTGCGGCGGTATCGGACGGTGGCAAGATCACCATTCTGACTGCGACTTCTGGCGATACTGGCGCAGCCGTTGCGCACGCTTTCTATGGTATGGAAGACATCAACGTTGTGATTCTTTACCCGAAAGGCAAGATTAGCCCACTGCAAGAGAAGCTATTCTGTACGCTAGGCAAGAACATTCACACTGTCGCGATCGATGGCGACTTCGATTCGTGCCAGGCTCTGGTTAAGCAAGCTTTCGATGATTCCGCACTGCGTGAAGAGATCGGTCTGAATTCTGCAAACTCAATCAACATCAGCCGTTTGATGGCGCAAATATGTTACTACTTTGAAGCAGCTGCGCAAATGAGCAAACAAGAGCGTGAAAACCTAGTCGTGTCTGTACCAAGTGGTAACTTTGGTAACCTAACTGCTGGTCTACTGGCAAAAGCGCTGGGTCTGCCGATCAAACGTTTTATCGCTGCAACTAACGCTAATGACACGGTTCCGCGCTACCTAGAAACAGGTAAGTGGGAGCCAAAACCAACGGTTGCAACGACATCGAACGCGATGGACGTGAGCCAACCAAACAACTGGCCTCGTATTGAAGAGCTTTGCCGAGTGAAAGAGTGGGGCCTAGAGACACTAGGTAAAGGCGCGGTTTCAGATGAGCAAAGCGCACAATCTGTGAAAGACCTGTACTCATTGGGCTACCTATGTGAACCGCACGGTGCGATTGCTTACCGCGTTCTTGAAGAGCAACTGCAAGATGGTGAAACCGGTCTGTTCCTATGTACTGCGCACCCAGCGAAGTTCAAAGAAGTGGTGGATGACATTTTGCAATCTGACATCGAGCTTCCTGCACCGCTAGCGAAGCACGCGGCAATGGAACTGCTATCGGAAGAGCTAGACGCAGACTTTGATGCATTGAAACAAGTACTGCGCCGCGTACAGTAATTATTAAAATGATGAACGACGAAAGGTGAATGAGCAATCATTCGCCTTTTTTATTGTCGGTAAGTCTCGACTCTCTTTATGATTGAGAAATGAACTTAAAGATGGAAATAGAAGCATGCATTTTTTGATTTTTCTAGGCTCAGTAAGGGACAGCACACCGCCACGACCAGCCCGCTTGGGCATGCGAGTGAGTAGAGCTTGTGAAACGTTGTTTAAGAATCAGTATTCGCAACATACCGTCGAAATCATTGACCCATTGAACTACGACTTTGACGACGTGTTTAAGCCTGAGTTTGCTTACCATCGAGCTAAAGTGCCAGCCCACTTGAGAGAACTGGCAGACAAAATTAAAAGTGCCGATGGGTACGTGATGGTCAGTCCGGAATATAACCATTCGATGAGTCCTGCCTTGGCTAATATGCTTAACCATTTTGGTAGTTCGCTGTTTTCTTATAAGCCAAGTGCTATCGTGACCTATTCTGCTGGACAATGGGGTGGTGTTCGAGCTGAAGTGTCGATGCGTACCTTCTTATCTGAACTTGGATGTTTACCTGTCTCGGCGATGATTCACATTCCGAAAGCGCAAGAAGTGTTTGACGAACAGGGTGTCGTTGCGGATGAATTGCAGCAGACGCAGTGGGACAGCTATATGAATCGCACAATACATCAACTCATTTGGTGGGCAGAAGGCGCTTCACAACAAAGAGAAAGGCTTGACCCAACCTCACTGGCTGAAGTGTTTAAGAAGGATCCGTCACAGAGAAATGCTCCGTAAAGGAACAGAACGGTTAGATGCATGGAAAAACAAAAAAAGCTTGGCCATTGAGACCAAGCTTTTTAAATGTGAGTAAGTCGATTTTATTGAGATTATAGCGTCTCAGTAAAAGTACGAGCGATGACATCACGTTGTTGCTCTGGAGTTAGCGAGTTGAAACGTACTGCGTAACCAGAAACACGGATTGTTAGCTGTGGGTATTTCTCTGGGTGTGCAACTGCATCTTCTAGTGTTTCGCGTTTAAGCACGTTCACGTTTAGGTGTTGACCGCCTTCGATGCGAGGAGCTGTTTCGATTGCTACTTCACGGCTTTCGTATTCACCTAGATCGCTGATTGCGATAACTTGGTCTGCTTCGTAGCCAGCAGTTGCAGCAACACAACGAGCTTCATTTTTTTCGCTATCTAATAGCCAGATAGAGTTTAGTAGGTCGTCGTTTGCCGCTTTTGTAATTTGGATACCTTGGATCATCACTATCTCCTAGACCACTTACGTGGTGATTATTGGTGTTAATTTTCGAATTTTCGTTGAGCTGAGTATTATATAGCTAATATCCACTATTTTAATATTGATTTAAGTCAAAAAACAACCAAAAACATTATTTTTATTAAGGTGATTTTGTTGAGTTAAATCAATAAAACCTTTGAAAACAAACTAATTACAATTTATTTGATAATATAAAAAATATTTAATAACTCATTTTGTTGTAAATTTACTACAAATTGAGCTTAAAGTTTAAACTCATTAACGCAACTATCTGTATTTAGGTAGCAATACTGAAAGTCTAAAGTGATTAAATGACAAACATGAAAAACAAGCTTGGGAATAAACTCATTGGTGCACATGTCTCTGCTGCTGGTGGGGTCGACCAAGCGCCGTTGAGAGCTCGCGAAATTGGCGCGAATGCGTTCGCACTATTTACAAAAAACCAACGCCAGTGGGTGGCGAAGCCTTTAGAAGCAAAAACCATCAGTGCGTTTAAAGCGAACTGTAAAATGCTGGGTTTCGGCGCAGAACATATTCTTCCCCATGACTCTTATCTAATTAACTTAGGTGCACCAGAAGCGGATAAGTTGGATAAGTCACGCGCTGCATTCATCGATGAGATGGAGCGTTGTAATCAATTGGGTTTAACGTTGCTGAACTTTCACCCTGGGAGCCACTTAAAGAAAGTCTCTGAACAGGAGTGCTTAGCGACGATCGCTGAGTCGATCAATCTTGCGCACAAAGCGGTGCCGAATGTGATCGCGGTAATCGAGAATACGGCTGGTCAGGGTACAAACCTAGGTTGGAAGTTTGAGCATCTTGCTGAAATCATCGATCAAGTGGAAGACAAAGAACGTGTTGGTGTATGTCTCGATACTTGCCACACGTTTACTGCCGGTTACGATCTGCGTACTAAAGAGGATTGTGAGCATACCTTTGCGGAATTCGACCGTATTGTTGGGATGCACTATTTAAGAGCAATGCATCTAAATGATTCAAAAGTTGAGTTTGCCAGCAAAGTGGATCGCCACCACTCTTTAGGCAAAGGAGAGATCGGGTGGGATTGTTTTGAGTACATCGCTAAAGACCCTCGATTTGATAGTATCCCTCTGATTTTAGAAACAATTGATCCGGATATTTGGCAGCAAGAGATCAACACGTTGCGTCAATTCCATTTAGCGGCGATAGATAACCAATGATGTGATCGCAGAGTTGGCACCTTTCTTTCTTAGCCACTTAAGTCAATTGGAATTAAGAAAGAAGGATGCCACTATGTCTCGACCACTCTCTTTTGCTTCTTACGCATATAGCCGCCGCGTGCTTCGTTTGCCGATGCCTAATCGTCACATTACCGGACAGGGGCATTTTCGAACGCCACAGAAGCATTAGTCTTTTATTACTATTCTCAAGTTCGTGGTAAGTTTTTGTTTGTTTGGGTTTCGCTCGTTAGAATAGAAGCAAAATTTAGGACAGGAACTTTCCATGAATCAGTCACCCACTTGGCACGATGTGATCGGCGAAGAGAAAAAACAGAGCTACTTTGTAGACACTTTGAATTTTGTAGAAGCAGAACGCGCTGCAGGCAAAGCGATTTTCCCGCCAGCGAAAGATGTCTTTAATGCGTTTCGTTTTACCGAGTTTAACGATGTTAAAGTAGTGATTCTGGGACAAGACCCATACCATGGTCCAAATCAGGCGCATGGTTTGTGCTTTTCTGTTCTTCCTGGAATCAAAACGCCACCGTCACTCGTTAATATGTATAAAGAGCTGGCTCAAGATATTGAAGGATTCCAGATCCCTCAGCATGGATTCTTACAAAGCTGGGCAGAGCAAGGTGTATTGTTGCTCAATACAGTATTGACGGTTGAGCAAGGTAAAGCGCATTCACATTCAAAAACGGGGTGGGAAACGTTCACTGACCGAGTGATTGAAGCGATAAACCAGCATCAGGAAGGCGTGGTGTTTTTATTGTGGGGCTCTCACGCTCAGAAGAAAGGGCGCTTTATTGATCGTAATAAACATCATGTGTTAGCCGCACCACATCCATCACCACTCTCAGCACACCGAGGTTTTTTTGGTTGTAAGCATTTCTCTCAAGCAAACCAGTTACTTGCCTCGCAAGGAAAAGCACCAATCAACTGGCATTTGCCATTAACTGTATAAAAGAAGAGACAGCGATAATGCTACCATTATCGCTGTTTTTTTGAGCACGCTCGAGGCTGATGGCAAATTTCTCATGTACACTTATTAAAAGTAGGTGTTAAGGAGAGACGCTATGATGATCGAAAGAATTCGACGTGAACACGGCTATATGGTTCGTCTGTTGGCGATACTGCGCCATAAACTTAATGAGATAAAAGAAGAACGTGCGATCAACTACGCATTAGTAAGCGAGATTGTTGATTACCTCTCTAATCATTCAGAAAAAGTTCACCATCCGAAAGAAGATATTCTCTATCACCACTTTCTTGAGCACTATGGTAAGCAACAGACCATGGAAAACTTAGAGAAAGAACACCAAGAGCTAGCAAGTAAAACCAAAGAGTTTGCTTCCTTGATAGAGATGATCCTGCAGGATGCTGTTGTGCCTCAAGACATGTTTATGGCCCACCTAGAGGACTTCATTGAATCACAAAGACGCCACTTGGAGTTAGAGGAGCGAAAAATCCTGCCTCTCATTGAGGAGTTATTCACTACCGAAGATTGGCAGCATGTTGAAAGCTTATGGAGCGTCAGTGAAGATGACCCAGTTTTTGGTGACACCATCGCTGATCGTTATAAACAGTTAGCTGAACGTGTGCGTCAAAGTGATGCTGAGTATGTTTAAGTGTGTGCGATAAAACCTGAGCGAGCGAAAGTATCACTCGGGTTTGTTAGCTGCATTTCTTATTTATTGAGAATTGGACGTAAATTTATCGTTTGCGCTTCTCGACCAAAAGATAGGAAAATTCTTATTGAGTAATAACGGTACTCATACTTAAATCCTGGCGCCTAAACTCAAGTCGTTTACGGTTACTGTAAACAAAAACAAAAGGCACCCTTAAGGTGCCTTTTGTTTGAATTAGAGTTTAATGTCTTCCAAGTTGTAGTCGGTACAGGCATCAAGTTCGCGTAGCTCTTTAAGCAAATTGCGCCTGTCGTTCATCTCTTCTATTTCACGCCACTTTCGCTTTACTGGTTTGGCACGAGATTTGGTTGTTGAGGTAGTATCCAGATTAAAAATGTCATCTAGTTGAAAGCCTTCCATAAGCCACCTTTACCTTTCTTAAGCTAAACTGTTGTAACCAGTCCTTGTGGAGTTTTTTAAGTACCACAATAGCCGTGAGAATAACCATGATATATTTCGCATTTGTGTCGGTAGCATGACATTTTCGTGCAAAAATATTCTCAAAATCACACTTTTCATTGCAATGTGATGGCTAAAAAATGCACAAACGATCTCAAGAAAACGATTAAATAGAGAGATTTTCAATGTTAATTCGATTTGGCGAGTGGGGGGACAGTGCAAAGGTCAAAGTTGCATAAAACCAGTTTGATGAAATAGTGTTCAATTAGATGGTAAGGCACTAGAGCAAATTTATGTAACACCTTGTGAATACTAGCTTGGTCTTAATTATATGGGTCTCCGTTCTGTTTGGTGGGCGATAATTATTTATGTTGGCGTTTGGTAATTGAAATGTTGCGGCTTATGGGTGTTAAGTCTTCCATTTATGTTATTTTTTGGTGACTTTATAGTGAAAAATAACAATGTTATTATCATAGTTGCATATTGATTTTTGCGCTCCTAGGTTGCATTATCCGCCCGTCAAAAAATACGCTGGTACGTAAAATGGATGCATGAAGCGACGTTTACGATTCTAGATTGCCCATAAACATTACTTAAAAAGCTAAGCACACTTTGACACTTAGCAGGCAATTTGGTGGATGGCTTGGACGCATAGACCGGCGCAACTCACTTTGAGGTACACATGACAGACTTAATCAATTTGATGAACGATCTCCTTTGGGGTTCGATTCTGGTTTATCTTCTTGTTGGTGTTGGTATTTACTTCACCGTTCGATTAGGGTTCATTCAGTTCCGCCATTTCGGCCACATGTTCTCTGTTCTTAAGAACAGTCGTAAAGCAGACAAAGCTGGTATTTCTTCTTTCCAAGCGCTTTGTACTAGTCTTGCTGCACGTGTTGGTACAGGTAACATGGCGGGCGTTGCAGTTGCATTGACTGCAGGTGGTCCTGGCGCGATCTTCTGGATGTGGCTGATCGCAATGCTTGGTATGGCAACGTCGTTTGCAGAGAGTACTCTGGCGCAGCTATACAAAACCAAAGATGATGATGGCAACTACCGTGGTGGTCCTGCCTACTACATGGAAAAAGGCCTGGGCATGCGTTGGATGGGCGTATTGTTCTCAGTTTTCCTAATCATCGCTTTTGGTTTGGTATTCAACGCCGTACAAGCTAACTCAATTGCAAATGCAATGAGCACCGCATTTGGTTGGAGTGACCTGTACGTTGGTATCGCGGTTGTAGTACTGTCTGCGATTGTAATTTTCGGTGGTATCAAGCGTATCGCAAAAGTCGCAGAGATGATCGTTCCGATCATGGCGCTGCTTTACTTGGCTCTAGCACTGTTCATCATGTTCTCTAATCTAGAGAAGCTACCTGATGTATTAATGCTTATCTTTAAGAGCGCATTTGGTCTGCAAGAAGCGGCGGCTGGTGGTCTTGGCTACGCGATTGCACAGGCAATGATTAACGGTATTAAACGCGGTCTATTCTCGAACGAAGCGGGTATGGGTTCTGCGCCAAACGCGGCGGCTTCAGCAACGCCTTACCCACCACACCCTGCATCTCAAGGTTATGTTCAGATGCTAGGTGTATTTATGGATACGATCGTTATCTGTTCAGCGACAGTGGCTATCATCCTGATGTCAGGTGAGTATGTCGGTCAAGCAACAGAAGTGACGGGTATCGAGCTAACTCAGCGTGCATTGAGCTCGCAAGTCGGTGATTGGGGTGGCATCTTTGTTGCCGTGGCAATCTTCTTCTTTGCATTTACATCAATCATCGCGAACTACTCGTACGCTGAAACGAACCTAATCTTCCTAGAGCACAACCATAAGGCGGGCCTAAGCATTTTCCGCGTTGTTGTTCTTGGTATGGTGATGTTTGGTGCACTTGCTTCGCTCCCAGTCGTATGGTCACTTGCTGATGTTTCGATGGGGCTGATGGCGATAGTCAACTTGGTGGCAATCATCTTGCTATCTGGCATCGTGATTAAGCTAGCAAAAGATTACAACCGCCAACTTGGTGAAGGTAAAGTACCAACGTTTGATGCGAATGACTTCCCTGAGCTGAAATCTCAGCTTGAAGAAGGCATTTGGTACAACGATAAAAAAGACTAAGTGAGCTATCACTCATAGTTGAAAGCTATTAGTACGATGTAAAAAGCCATGCAGACAATGCATGGCTTTTTTTGTACCCTATTAAAAAACAAAATTAGAGAAGGGAAAGTCATGCTTATCGTAGTTTCTCCAGCGAAGACTCTTGATTACGAGTCTCCGTTAGCGACAGAAAAATTTACTCAACCTGAGTTGGTCGAATACTCAAAAGAGCTTATCGATGTTTGCCGCAAACTGACTCCTGCTGATGTTGCCTCTTTAATGAAAGTGAGCGACAAGATTGCCGATTTGAATGTCGGGCGATTTCAAGAGTGGAGTGAAGCGTTTACCACGGAAAACTCACGACAAGCGATCCTAGCGTTTAAAGGTGATGTTTACACAGGACTAGACGCCGAAACCTTATCTGAGGCGGACTTCGAGTATGCCCAAGATCATTTGCGCATGTTGTCTGGCCTCTATGGTTTACTAAAACCACTCGATTTGATGCAGCCATACCGTCTTGAAATGGGTACCAAGCTTGCAAACGACAAGGGCACAAACTTGTACCAGTTTTGGGGCAATGTGATTACGGATAAGCTTAACGAAGCGATTTCTGCTCAAGGTGATAATGTGCTTATCAACCTTGCATCAAATGAATACTTTAAAGCGGTGAAGCCAAAGAACTTAGATGCGCAAGTGATCACGCCAGTATTCAAAGATTGTAAGAATGGCCAATACAAGGTCATCAGCTTCTACGCGAAGAAAGCGCGCGGCATGATGGCGCGTTACATCATCGAAAACCGTATTGAGAGCGTGGCAGATCTGACTAAGTTTGATACGGCGGGTTACTACTTTGTTGAAGATGAATCGACACCAACAGAGTTAGTATTTAAACGCGAAGAGCAAAACTAAAACTGATTGAGACTTAGTCTACGTTAACCTCTATCAGTACAAACGAAAAAGGGTTGGCAGTGCCAACCCTTTGTTATGTTTTAGCTTGGGCTATTTCGCCCTAACAAAATTATTTCTTCTTAGCGGTTTTCTTTTTCGCTGGTTTCTTCTTGTCTTCTTTTTTCTTTTTCTTCTTAAACACAGGTTTTTTGTGTTTCGGACGCATCTCTTTCACGAAACGCTCTTTGATGTCTTCTTTCACGTAACGTGCAACGCGATCCATCATTGGTTGGTCGTGTGCTTCTACGATTGAGATAGCATTACCTTTCTTACCCGCACGAGCCGTACGGCCAATACGGTGAAGGTAGACATCAGCCGTACGTGGCATGTCGTAGTTAATAACGTGTGACACATCCGGAAGGTCGATACCACGCGCCGCTACGTCTGTCGCGAGCAGCACGTTTACAGTACCATCGCGGAAGCGAGAAATCGCATTGTTACGACGATCTTGAGGCATTTCACCTTGAATCCAAGAACATGGAATCTGTGCGCTCTCAAGCTGCGCTCGTAGCTCTGCCAAACGCTCACGTGTCTTCAAGAAGACAATGGTGCGTTCTGCTTGCTGAGTAATAATGTGTTTTAGTAATTCAAGCTTGTGTTCTGCATCATCAGCACGGTGGTACCACTGAGCAATCTTCTTACGCTCACGCAGTGGCGATTTTGCATCGATCTCTGCTGGGTCATTCAACAGATCAGCGGTAAAGCCCTCTACGCCTTTACCCTCTAAAGTTGCTGAGAACAGAAGGGTTTGTTTACGCCAGCGGCACTCGTTAGATAGACGATCGACAGTAGGAGCAAAACCCATGTCTAGCATACGGTCTGCTTCATCCAGAATTAACCATTCAATCGCACGGCAATCAAAACGCTCTGCATCAATGTATTCTTTTAAACGGCCAGGCGTTGCAACCACAATGTCTTGTGTTGTCGCAAGGATATCGGCGTGCTCTTGGTATTGAACACCACCTGTGATGGTGAAAATGTTCAGTTTAGTGTTTTTTGCCAAAGCTCGTGCTTGATCGGCAATTTGCATCGCCAATTCGCGCGTCGGCGTTAGGATCAAAATACGCGCAGGTCCAGGCTTGCGACGAGGGAAGTCTTGCAAGTATTGCAATGCTGGCAGAACGAAGGCTGCCGTTTTACCAGTACCTGTTGGCGCTGACGCTAGAATGTCACGACCATCCAACGCTTGTGGAATCGCTTCTGCCTGAATTTTTGTTGGGCGTTCATAACCCATCTCTTCAATGGCTTCAAGTAGGTTTTGGTCTAGATCAAGTTCAGCAAAGGTTCTGATCACAATGAGTTCTCCACAAGCAAAGCTTGGTTAATGGTTCGCCACAACAGCATAGAATACAAAAAGGTCGCACATTATAAAGTGATTGGTGATAAGGATCACATGTTATTTCACATCTTAAGATAAAACTCGCGGGTTAATTGGACGAAATCGTCACTGTAACCGTCATGCGAATGAATTATTAAATGGGATTCTTGAGTATCGCAAGGCTGCTTCGCCAGTTCAAATAACAGTCGATGTACCGATTTCTTTTCTGATGGCTGTACACGACAGACTCGCGATAGATGCCAACCTTGGTGTAATGCTAGTTCAATAAACCGTTCGCTTTCGGTGATTGGTAACACAAAATTAGCTTTCCCTTGTTCATCAAGCAACTGATAGCAACGTTGTAGCAATGCGTTGTGGCGTAGCGTATCAGTGTGCCTCGCGGCTGCACGTTGACTGTGTTTCGATTGCTCGCCGCTGTTGAAGTAGGGCGGATTACAAATGATGCGTTGGAATGGATGCGTCGGCGTAAAGTCTAGTATGTCGGAATGATGCACACTCACACGATCTGACCAAGGCGACTGAACTACATTTTTTTGCGCAGCTTCAATAGCTGTTAATTCAATATCGACCGCGGTTATTTGAGCTTCTGTAAAGCGTTGGGCACACATCAGGGCAAGCAACCCGGTGCCAGTGCCAATATCGAGAATTTGAGTGTTGTTCGGGCTTTGAATCCAAGCACCAAGCATGACCCCATCAGTGCTGACGGGCATACCACTCTCGCCGCCCTCAATACAAAATTGCTTAAAATTGAAGCCTTTAGTTTTCAGTTTTTTGCTCTTCATGATTGTTTTATGTTTGCTCAATAATTAAGTGAATTTCTCTATTGTTTCTTAATTGTATAGATTGTTGTTTTGTTGGTTATTAAATTGTATTGTTAATTGTTCGAGATAAAGAACTGGTCTGTTATTTAGATCTGGTTATATCCACTGCTTTTAAGTTTGAAAACTAAATTAATATGGTGTTTTTTTCTTAAAGGTTGCCAAATGATGAGTCTTTCGTCATTATGCGGCGAAAATTTTATAGATTGAACCACGTGTACTTATTGACTTTAGGTATACAAAAAGTGGTCTAAGCATACACAACATTCATTAATTAAAAGACAAGGGTTATCTGTGAAGCAGACGTTAAAACTAACAGATATTATCGCAGTAGGCTTTATGCTATTTGCGTTCTTTTTAGGTGCGGGCAATATCATCTTTCCACCTCTAGCGGGTCAGCTAGCCGGTGAAAACTTAATGCCAGCGATGTTTGGTTTCTTGCTAACAGCGGTAGGTCTACCTCTTATTACTATCGTTGCTATTGCTGTTGCTGGTGGTTCTTGGGATCACTTAACGCAAGACCTTCCGAAAAAAGCAGCGGTTATTATGGCTGCGTTGATCTTCATCATCATCGGTCCTGCGTTTGCAGCGCCTCGTACTGGCCTAGTGGCTTACGAGATGGCGGTGAAACCTTTCTTCCTTGAAGCGTCACAAACGCATCTCACAGCATTTTCAGTGATCTTCTTTATTGCGGCGATGATGTTCTCATGGTTCCAAGGCCGTTTGATTGATCTTATTGGTAAAGTACTGACGCCGGCATTGTTCGTGGGTTTGATCATTCTTGCTGTCGCGGTATTTATTGATCCTCAAGGTGACATGCTGGGCGCGCACGGTGAGTACTTAACGCAACCACTGACCAAAGGCTTCCTAGAAGGCTACAACACAATGGATACGTTCGCGTCATTGATGTTTGGCATGCTGATGGTTGATGCACTGCGCGGCAAAGGCATTACTGAGCGTTCTGCAACGACTAAGTATCTGATCTATGCAGGTTGTATTGCCGCTGCCGGTCTTGCGTTTGTTTACATTTCACTATTCTACTTGGGCGCGACGAGTGCAACTGTTGCTGCTGGTGCAGATAACGGTGGTCTGGTACTTAGCCAATACGTTCAAGCGCTGTTTGGTCCATACGGTCAAATCGTTCTGTCTGTCATTGTATTACTAGCGTGTTTGACAACGGCTATTGGCTTGATTTCTGCGTGTTCAGACTTCTTCAGCTCGAAAACGCCACTGTCATACAAGCAATGGGTACTGATTAACGGTTCTGTTTGTGCGTTGGTTGCGAATGTCGGCCTTGCACAACTGATTTCTCTGTCAGTGCCAGTATTGTTTGCGCTGTACCCAGTGGCGATTGCGTTGGTTGCACTAACATTTGTACGCAGCAAACTGCCAAATCCACGTTTTGCTTACCGCGCGGTACTGCTTGTATCTCTGTTGTTTGCGTTGGTTGACGCGGCAAAAGTATCGGGTGTTGATGTTTCTGCGTTTAACATGTTGCCACTATTCGAAGTGGGCATGGGTTGGGTGCTTCCAACATTTGCGGCTATCGTGTGCATGTTCTTCATCGCGAAACCTCGTCCAGAGCTAGCACAAGAAACAGCGTAATAACTTCGCACTATCAAGATATTAAAAAGCCCGATGAATTACTTCATCGGGCTTTTTATTTTTTATCTTTGAAGCGTTCACACTATTAAAGTGTGTCGTGGAACTCCACAAGAACTTGTTCACACCATTTTTCGATGCGCTCATCACTCAGTTCGTACTGCGAGTCTTCATCTAACGCTAGTCCAACAAACTTGCTGCCATCTTCAATCAGTGCTTTCGATGCTTCAAATTCGTAGCCTTCATTTGGCCAGTAACCGATAAAGGTTGCGCCGGTCGCTTGTAATTCATCGTGAAGTAAGCCCATCGCGTCCAAATACCACTCACCGTAGCCTTCTTGGTCACCCAGACCAAACAGCGCGACAACTTTACCTTTTAATGGTGTTGTTGCGATGTCTTGCCAAATCGCGTTCCAATCTTCTTGAATTTCACCAAAGTCCCAAGTTGAGATGCCAAGGAGTAATAAGTCGTAGTCCGCCATTAGTGATAACGGTGTCTCTTTCACATTGTGAATGTCGACAAGGTCTTCACCAATAATGGTACGAATTTTCTCTGCTGCCATTTCGGTGTAGCAGGTCGTTGAGCCGTAAAAGAGTCCGATTTTCATTATATTCATCGTTATTTGTGTTGCTGTTGTGGAAGATTCTAACCATAAATTGAGGAAGATTGCAGCGAATATCCTAAGCGGGATGATTTTTTTATGGTATTGGATCGGCAGGTGCCTTAATCTAAATACTGTAAATATAAACAGATAAGGAAGCGTTCATGACGGCACAACAGCCTGTCAATCAACAAGATTTTTCGCTTGTTGAACAATTCTTAGATGCGATGTGGATGGAGCGTGGGCTATCAGAGAACACGCTGGCCTCCTATCGAAATGATTTGATGAAGCTGCTCACGTGGATGGAGAAACATCGCTACCGTCTTGATTTCATTAGTTTGTCTGGCTTGCAAGAATACCAAAGCTACCTTGTAGACTTGGATTACAAACAGACGTCCCGTGCGCGTATGTTGTCGGCAATTCGCCGTTTATTCCAATATCTGCATCGTGAGAAAGTACGTGCTGATGATCCGAGTGCGCTCTTGGTCAGTCCTAAACTGCCACAACGCTTGCCCAAAGATATTAGTGAAGAGCAAGTGGACGCCTTGCTCGAAGCGCCAGACCCGAATGATCCTGTGGAATTGCGGGATAAAGCGATGCTGGAACTGCTGTATGCGACTGGTTTGCGTGTGACGGAATTGGTCAGTTTAACTATGGAAAACATTAGTTTGCGTCAAGGTGTTGTGCGTGTCACAGGTAAAGGCGGTAAAGAGCGCTTAGTGCCAATGGGGGAGAACGCGGTAGATTGGATCGAGACGTTTATTCAACAAGGGCGTCCTGCGTTACTTGGTGATACATCATCTGATATTGTTTTTCCTAGCAAACGCGCAAGGCAAATGACTCGTCAGACGTTTTGGCACCGTATTAAGTACTATGCTTTGATAGCAGGGATTGACACTGAACAGTTGTCGCCGCACGTACTGCGTCATGCATTTGCCACGCATTTATTGAACTATGGCGCAGATCTCAGGGTCGTACAGATGCTATTAGGACATAGTGACTTATCGACCACGCAAATTTATACTCACGTGGCGACTGAACGATTGAAGCAGATCCACAGTCAACACCACCCAAGAGCATAACAATGGTTAGATTCATCCATGTCTTCTTGGAAAAACGATTTTATATTAAGGTGAATTTCATGAGCGTATTACGCCGACTAACTCTGCTGACTTTACCATTTTTTGTTACCGCGTGTGGTGCAGAAGAAAGTCAGGCTAAAACGGACACTCCTGCACAGCAAGTGGCACCAGCTGCGCAAAGCAGTTTTGATGAAGCGGCATTAAAAACTAAGTTCTCAAAGCTTGGTTTATCTATCGTTGATATTCAGCCATCAGAAGTTGCTGGTTTATTGGAAATCCAAACTAATGGCGGGATCTTGTTTGCTTCAAATGATGGTAGCCATTTTATCGCCGGTACGCTTTATGCCATCAATGACGATGGTAGTTACAAAGATGTCATTGCAGAGCGCCAAGCGCCGCTTAATGCGGAGAAAATCGCGCAGTTCTCCGATAGCATGATTGAATACAAAGCCGACGATGAAAAATATGCAGTGACGGTATTTACTGATATCACTTGTGGTTACTGTGTGCGTCTGCACAGCCAAATGCAAGGCTATAACGATCTAGGCATTACAGTGCGTTACATGGCTTACCCTCGCCAAGGTGCTACTGGCCCAGTGGCAGAGCAAATGGCGACGATTTGGTGTGCTGAAGATCCAAAGTCGGCAATGCACAACGCGAAAGTGAATCGTACGTTTGATAACCCTGCGAAAGACTTAAAACAGTGTAAAGAAACCATCCAATCACATTACAATCTAGGTCGCCAATTGGGAATTTCTGGTACGCCAGCGATCTTCTTACCGAATGGCGAAATGGTTGGCGGTTACCTACCGCCTGCAGAGCTATTGAAACGTTTAAAGCAACAATAATCCTTTAGGAGCAGAGCCGGCAAAGTCGCCGGCTCTTTTCAAGCATGATAGAAATTCAACGACGTCCTGAACCTGATCTTTCCCTTCTTCCTGATTCCATTCCTCCGATTCTCAAACGTATCTACATCAACCGTGGGATTACGGATCCTGCGCAACTAGAAACGTCAGCTCGTGGTTTGCATTCTTACCAAAAACTCGGGGGGATTGAGCAAGCTGTCGAGCTTTTGTTTCAGGCAATAAAAGAACAAAAACGCATCATCGTTGTCGGTGATTTTGACGCTGATGGTGCGACGAGCTCTGCATTGTCGGTGCTCGCGCTGCGTATGCTTGGTAGTCACAATGTGGACTACCTAGTACCGAATCGTTTTGAAGACGGTTATGGGTTAAGCCCAGAAGTCGTTGACCAGGCATTAGAGCTTGGCGCTGAGATGATCATGACGGTAGATAACGGTGTGTCATCAATCGAAGGCGTGCGTTACGCAAAAGAAAACGGCATTACCGTGCTCGTTACCGATCACCACTTACCGGGACAAGTGTTGCCTGATGTGGATGCAATGGTGAACCCAAACCTTGAGAGCTGTCATTTTCCGTCTAAAGCGCTCGCTGGTGTCGGGGTCGCATTTTATCTCATGATGGCACTATGCGTTCATATGCGAAAACACAATTGGTTTGCTGAGCAGGGCATGCAAGAGCCTAAGTTGATGGAACTGATTGACCTTGTTGCACTGGGTACCGTCGCCGACGTCGTTCCATTGGATGAAAACAACCGCATTCTTGTACACCAAGGCTTGCAACGTATTCGTGCAGGCAAAGCGCGCCCTGGCATTCAAGCATTGATTGAGGTCGCGAAGCGTGATGCGCGTCGTTTGGTGGCGTCCGATTTTGGTTTTGCTTTAGGTCCTCGTATCAATGCTGCTGGTCGCCTTGATGACATGTCATTTGGTGTTGAACTGTTGATGTGTAACAACATTCACGCCGCTCGTCGTATGGCAAGTGAACTGGATGGTTTGAACCAAACTCGTAAAGAGATTGAAGAAGGCATGAAGCAAGAAGCGATGGCTTTCTGCGAGCGTCTTCAGTTTGGTGAAGGCAGTGAGCTTCCTTACGGATTAGCCTTGTTCCAACGTGATTGGCACCAAGGTGTGATTGGTATTTTGGCCTCGCGCATCAAAGAGAAGTTTCACCGTCCAGTCATCGCATTTGCTGATGGCGGAGAAGGGACAATTAAGGGCTCGTGTCGTTCTATTCCGGGGTTACACATGCGTGATGCGTTGGATTTCATCGACACGCAAAACCCAGGTTTGATCATCAAATTTGGTGGTCACGCGATGGCGGCAGGCTTAACAATTAAAGAGCAGGATTTCGAACGTTTCAGCCGTTTATTTGATGAAGTGGTAAAAAAGGAACTCGATGAAGCGGCGCTAAAAGGCGTGATCATGTCTGATGGTGAACTTAAGCCTGAAGAATTCTCTATGCATGTCGCTGAACAGCTGCGGTCTGGTGGCCCTTTTGGACAAGCCTTCCCTGAACCAATCTTTGATGGTGAGTTTAAAGTGTTGCATCAAAAGCTGGTGGGTGAGAAGCATCTTAAATTGATGTTAGAACCGCTTTACAAAGGTCACCCTACCAATGTGATGATCGACGGCATTGCATTTAATGTCGATTTGCGTCGCTGGCCGGATGCATCAGTTAAAACGGTACGTTTAGCTTACAAATTGGATGTGAATGAATTTCGTGGTAATCAATCACTGCAATTGATGATCGATCATATCGAAGCTAAGTAATATTTAGATTAACCTTTCTTATAGAGTACGGTTGCCCCTAAGAGGGTGTAAAATTTTATGACCGTGCTCTCTCTAACCGCAATCTGATTTCTCATCCGAAATTTTCCTGTATCTCGGTCACATTTTTCAGTAGAATTTCTCGGTTAAATTCTATTCTAAAATGTTGAGTAAACATGTTTGAAATCAATCCAATTAAAAACCGTCTGCAGGACGTGTCTCAGCGCACAAATGTCCTGAGGGGGTATCTTTGACTATGACGCGAAGAAAGAGCGTCTAGAAGAAGTCAACGCAGAGCTTGAACAACCTGATGTATGGAACGAACCTGAACGTGCACAAGCACTGGGTAAAGAGCGTGCATCGCTAGAAGCGGTTGTTGAAACTATTGATCAACTAGAGCAAGGTGTAGAAGACGTAGAAGGTCTTCTTGAGTTGGCTGTAGAAGAAGAAGATCAAGAAACATTTGACGAAATCGAACCAGAACTTGCTGAGTTGGAAGAGAAGCTAGAAAAGCTTGAATTCCGTCGTATGTTCTCGGGCGACCATGATAGTTCAGATTGCTACATCGATTTGCAAGCTGGCTCTGGTGGTACGGAAGCACAAGACTGGACCAACATGCTGCTGCGTATGTACCTACGCTGGGCAGAGGCGAAGGGCTTCAAAGCTGAAGTGATTGAAGTCTCTGAAGGTGAAGTCGCGGGTCTTAAGTCGGCAACAGTTCGCATCTCTGGTGAGTATGCCTACGGTTGGTTGCGCACTGAAACGGGCGTTCATCGTCTTGTTCGTAAATCTCCGTTCGATTCAGGCGGCCGTCGCCATACGTCATTTGCGTCTGCGTTCATCTATCCAGAGATTGATGAAAACATCGATATCGACATTAATCCTTCTGACCTACGCATCGACGTTTACCGTGCGTCAGGCGCAGGTGGTCAGCACGTCAACACCACAGAATCTGCGGTACGTATTACGCACGTACCAACGAACACCGTGGTTCAGTGTCAGAATGACCGTTCTCAACATAAGAACAAAGATCAGGCAATGAAACAGCTTCGAGCGAAGCTATTTGAGCTTGAATTGCAAAAGCAAAACGCGGAAAAACAAGCTAATGAAGACGCTAAGTCTGACATTGGCTGGGGTAGCCAGATCCGTTCTTACGTATTGGATGACTCACGTATTAAGGACCTCCGTACGGGCATTGAAAACCGTAATACTCAAGCGGTTCTTGATGGCGATCTGGACAAATTTATTGAAGCTAGCCTGAAATCAGGCCTATAAAGCTTTTCACCGACAAAAACAGGATACATCGAAAATGACTGATGCTGTTCAAAACGAAACTGTACTAGAAGAAAATAAGCTGATTGCTGAACGCCGCGCTAAACTGGATGAAATCCGAAAGAGCTGCAAAGCAAACGGCCACCCAAACGACTTCCGTCGTGACGCACTAGCGGGCGACCTTCAAAAAGAGTTCGGTGAAAAGACGAAGGAAGAGCTAGAAGAGCTTAACCACGTGGTTGCAATTGCTGGCCGTATTATGGCTAAGCGTGGTCCATTCCTAGTAATTCAAGAAACATCTGGCCGTATCCAAGCTTACGCTGCTAAAGACGTACAAAAAGAGCTAAAAGAGAAATACCAAGGTCTTGATATCGGTGACATCATCGGTGTTAAAGGTGCGCTGCACAAATCTGGTAAGGGTGACCTATACGTGAACATGGAAGAATACGAGTTGCTAACTAAAGCACTTCGTCCACTTCCTGAGAAGTTCCACGGTCTTACTGACCAAGAAATGCGTTACCGTCAGCGTTACGTTGATCTGATTGTGAACGAAGATTCACGTAAAGCATTTATTGTACGTTCTAAAGTAATGTCTGCAATTCGTAACTTCATGATCTCAAAACAGTTCATGGAAGTAGAAACGCCGATGATGCACGTGATCCCTGGTGGTGCAAGTGCACGCCCATTCATCACGCATCACAACGCGCTAGACATGCCAATGTACCTACGTATTGCACCTGAGCTATACCTGAAGCGTCTAGTGGTTGGTGGCTTCGATCGCGTATTCGAAATTAACCGTAACTTCCGTAACGAAGGTCTTTCTCCACGTCATAACCCTGAATTCACTATGATGGAATTCTACATGGCGTACGCGGATTACAAAGATCTGATGGACTTTACTGAAGAACTACTAAGCTCGGTAGCGCAAGAAGTTCTAGGTTCAACATCAATGCCTTACGGTGATGAAACGGTTGAATTTGGTGGCACTTACACTCGTATGAGCATGTTTGAAGCAATCAAGCAGTACAACCCAGATCACGCGCAAATCCAAGCGCTAACCGAAGAAGATCTACAAAACCGTGAACTGATGGTTTCTATCGCGAAATCAGTACATGTTGAAGTAGAAGACTTCTGGACGTGTGGTCAGCTTCTAGAAGAAATCTTCGGTGAAACAGCAGAACCTAAGCTAATGCAGCCAACGTTCATCACTGGCTACCCAGCGGACATCTCTCCACTGGCTCGCCGTAGCGATGACAACCCGTTCTTTACAGACCGCTTTGAATTTTTCATCGGCGGTCGTGAAGTAGCGAATGGCTTCTCAGAGCTTAACGATGCAGAAGATCAAGACGCGCGCTTTAAAGCACAGGTTGAAGCTAAAGAGTCTGGTGACGACGAAGCCATGTTCTACGATGCAGATTACATCACTGCACTAGAGCACGGCCTACCACCAACGGCAGGCCAAGGTATCGGTATCGACCGTCTGGTTATGCTACTGACTAACACGCACACTATCCGTGACGTGATCCTATTCCCAGCAATGCGCCCACAAGCGTAATTTGGCAGGATGATCAAAAAAACCACCTTCGGGTGGTTTTTTTATGCCTTTTAGTTAAATAAGTTCAAGTTGTTGCATTTGCTTTTTAATAGGATATGCAAATAAACATTCGCCAAATCTCAATCTATTGCATAGTCTTAATACTGAGACAGACGCGGGGGCTCGGAGTCTCGATAATGTTACCCGCTCGCAAAGATAGGTTTGTGGCGCAAAATTTCTATTAACAATGAAAAAGGGTTAGAGAATGGCTGGGCAGTTTAAGATGGATTCCATCCCGGGATCGCTTGTGGTAGTTGGCGGTACTTATGAGCCTTGGTTATCAGTACTTGAGCAAGTGGGCTGGAAGTGTCACCAAGTGGGTGACTTACGCAAAGCTAATACGTTGTTAGAGGATATTGGTCCATGTATCGGTATTGTCGATCTCAGCCATGACGAATTCAGCTTGAACGGTTTGGCGAACTTAGTCAGTTCTCACAAACACGTGCGTTGGTTAGCGTTTATTCGTGAATCTCAGCTTGGCACTGACACCATATGCCAGTTCATTGTTAACTTTTGTATCGACTTTTTCACTGCGCCAATCCCGGATGCCCAGCTTTTAAGCACGATTGGTCACCAGCTTGGTATGCTCAAGTTGGAGAAAAAAGTTTGGCCTAGTTTTGGTAGCAGCTTAGATATGGGGCTGATAGGTGAATCTATCCCGATGAAGCGTTTACGCGATCAAGTAAAGCGAATCGGTCCGACGGACGTCAGTATTCTGATTTCTGGGGAAAGTGGTACAGGTAAAGAAGCGGTTGCTCGCGCTATCCACAAAGTCTCTTCACGTTCTCATAAACCGTTTATGGCAATTAACTGTCGCGCACTCAATGAGCAACGTTTCCAAGCGGAAGTGTTTGGCATTAACGCCGATGAAGATATGGAAGCATGTATGCTCGAACAAGCGGATGGCGGTACGGTGCTGTTTAATGACATTCTTACTATCTCAAAAGAGCAGCAAATGAATCTGCTGAGATTCTTGCAAGAAGGCAGCATTGATACCAAAGATGGTGTAAAAGCGGTCAATGTGCGCATCCTTGCGGCTAACTCGTCAGATGTAGAAAAAGCCTTGATTGACGGAGATTTTAATGAAGAGCTTTATCACTACATTAACGTATTACGCATTAATGTCCCGAGCTTAAAAGAGCGCGCGAGCGATATTTCTTTGTTAGCGCGCTACTACTTACAAGAGTTTTCTAAAGAGTATAACTCGCAAGCAAAAAGCTTTTCTGAGGATGCACTCAAGGCACTGACACGTTATTTCTGGCCAGGTAACGTACGTGAGTTGATGAACCAAGTGAAACGAGCGGTTCTGATGTCTGACAGCGTAATGATTGAAGAGCATCACCTAGATTTGCCTCAGCGTAATGACTCAAAGCGTAGTTTGAAATCGATTCGTGAGAAGAGTGAGCGTGACGCGTTACTGGTTGTTTTGGAATCTCATTCTGGTCAAGTTTCGAATGCGGCGAAGGAGCTTGGTGTTTCACGCGCGACGATGTATCGACTACTGAACAAACATAATTTGATTTCTGATCAAGCCATGTAAATTTGTTCTTTCTGAAGTTAAATTGGTGAATGAATATCAGTGAAGGAGCGGCTACAAAGCCGCTCTTTTTGTTTTGTATTCAGTTTGATTTATAAAATCCGTAATTTCATATATTCCCTAGGTGAATATGTTATATAGAAAAGTATATGAAACTGAATTGCGGTGTATTGATTTGTTTTTAATCAAAAAGACAAAAAATGTTTGATATATATTCATCAAAGCTTACAATTTAACCGTAACTCAATGAGTTATACCTTTCATAAACGGATTAATTTTTAGCTAGGAGGCGCAAGATGAAACATTACGTTGTTAACACCACTGCTTGCGCTGATCGTATGCCTATCGCTCCGATGACTCTTAAGTCGGATGATACCAATACCACTGGCTCACAAGATAAAAATTAATCCGTAACCTATCTTATTTATTACTAGGCTGCGGAAAAGTAGCGGCTTAGTATCAACAGAACACCTCTGTTCATTTTACGCACTATTTTTCCCAGTCGAATACATCGATAATCGGAGAAAATATTATGCGTCACTCTATTTACTTACAACTGGCAACTTTGCTATTGAAAGCAGACCTTAAACGCGAAGAAAAGCAATGGCAGCGAACCATACGCCGCACTGCTCATGATGTTCCATGGACGAATGTTCATCTATTGAGGGATATTGGTTTAGATAGCGATGGTCGTTCCACACGCGCCAATGTTCCGGATGCAGTAAAAGTTGAACGTCGAGTTCGTCACCTTCGTCGAGTTTTAACGTCGCGAATAATGACGTAATCGTTAGCGTGTTGGACTGACTGAGTTGCTATCGAGTCATTCAACACGCTTAACGTGCGATATGAAGTCATACTTCATTTGATAAACAGCTGACCTTGAAGGTCAGCTGTTTTCGTTTGAGGGGAGCTTTACTGTTAAGGGCAAGGGTTCGAGTAGGTTGTACCAATTGCTTGAATCTCAGTAAGGAGCTCATCGCTTAGTTTTAGATCGATACTGTCGATGTTGGCTTTTAATTGGTCGAGGTTGGTCGCGCCGATAATATTAGATGCTACAAATGGGCGCTGATTGACAAATGCGAGTGCCATTTGTGCAGGATCCAAACCATGCTCTTGGGCTAAATTGACGTAAGCTTCGGTCGCTTTTATCCCCTGAGGAGTAAAGTAGCGCGCAAAACGCTCCCACTTCGTGCATCGAGCACCCTCTGGTCTCTCACCATTCAAGTATTTGCCGCTTAGGCAGCCAAATGCCAGTGGAGAGTAGGCCAGTAGCTGGACACCTTCATAGTGGCTGATTTCAGACAAGCCCACTTCAAAGCTGCGGTTCAATAAGTTATATGGGTTTTGAATGGAGACAATTCTTGGCAAATCGTGTTTCTCTGCCAAACGCAGTAGCGACATCACACCCCACGGCGTCTCGTTTGATACGCCGATATAGCGCACTTTACCTGCATTCACTAATTCTGTAAGCGCTTCCAACGTTTCAATTAACGTGACTTCTTCTTGTTTGTCAGGGTATGGGTAGTTGAGTTGACCAAAGCAGTTAGTTTGACGTTGAGGCCAATGTAACTGGTATAAATCGACATAATCCGTTTGTAGGCGGTTAAGGCTGTCATCAATTGCTGTATGGATGTGGCGACGATTAAGGCTCATGTTGTCTCGGATGTGAGGGACGCCGCGAGGGCCAGCCACTTTTGTTGCCAGCACAACTTTTTCACGTTTGCCGCTCTTTGCTAACCAATTCCCGATGTATTGCTCGGTGAGTCCTTGCGTTTCCGCTTTGGGAGGTACAGGGTACATCTCTGCGGTATCAATGAAATTCACCCCATGATCAAGGGCAAAGTCGAGCTGTTCAAAGGCGTCCTTTTCTGTATTTTGCTCGCCAAACGTCATGGTTCCGAGGCAGATTTTACTGATCTCAAGTGATGAGTGCGGTAGTTTTGTGTATTGCATATCACGTCCTTGAAGAGTTACCGACTAAATAAGTGATTCCAATATAGGGGATTTTTAACCGCTATCGCAAATGATTTACGTATAAAGGAAGACCAAACTCGAAAGCTATACATAGCCTAACTACACTTAAATGATCGTGTGAAGGAGGTACGTTATGCAGAAGCATCAATTGGACATGTGGTTACACGGTCCCCATAAAGATACTTATAAAACTCCCAAAGTATTTGTGATTGGGTGTTCTGATGTCTCTGACTATTTGCTAGCAGTGGAGTACAAGCATCAACTTGAGCCAATTAAAGACGGTGAAGATCCGATACATTTCGGTTCGCTAGATTTGGTGAAAGAAGAGCTGCTGAGGTTAGGGGTAGATAAAGCGTACTTAAGGCTGCACAATGCGTATGACGAATGTGGCACTGAAGAGGCAGCCTCGTACTGTGATATCGAGTTATCGCTCGTGACGCACTAAATGGCGGAAACAACATTACTCAGATTGCGTGTTGATGTAGTGCTTGAGTAAGATCTGTTCAGTAAACTGCGTTCTGAGGTAAAAACCTCGGGGCAGAGTTTTTATCGGCTTGCCATTTGAGCTGTATGCTTCGGTGAGCGCTTTTGCATTCGCGGCTTTAGGGCGAAGATGCAGCGCTTCTCCGTGTCTGGCGGAAATTTGATCAAACTTCCCCAAGACGATCATCTCCATTAGCTCTTCCCAGTCGTTTCGTAAAATACGCTCTTCGTCGTCGTCTGGTGACCAAATCAGTGGGCTACCAACACGTCTTTCTGCAAGTGGAATTTCTCGTTCCCCTTCCACTGGTACCCAAAGCACACGAGATAGCTTGTTGCGTACATGACTTGTTTCCCATGTAAGACCATGAACACCAGTGAGGGGGGCCACAGAAACAAAGGTTGTTTCCAACGGTTTGCCAGAGTGACTGATCGGAATACTTTTCAGCTCGATCCCTAGCTTAGCGAAATCTTGTTGAGGTTTACTGCCAGCCGGAGCGCCCAAATGCCATTCGAGTAATTGACCCACCCAACCTTTATCACGTTTTAAGTTTTCAGGAACAATCATATTCGCCTCGGCGGCCAGCTCTGCAAAGCTAAGTCCTGCCATATCATGAGCGCGTTCCAATAGCTCTGCTTCTGTTTGTGGTTCTGGTTTCATAGTCACAAGGTGGTATTACAAAAAATATAGTTTATCAAACTCCGGCCAAATCTACTGTTTAAGATTTCACCGAGGCGTTGTAAGAACGATCAATTCATAACTTATCCACAGGTGAGGAAGGTGTTGACGAGATCTTTGCGGGGTCTGTATGAATAAACAGGGGTTAAAATGCATTTTTGGGGTTGATTTTATCGTAATACTCTAAACGAATACCCGGTAAGTGTGGATAAATAGCCGGTTGGTGGATCTTTGACCGATCTGAGTTTGGTGAAAAGATCATCAAGAAACTGAAGATCGATTTATCGCTATTTTTTAAAATAAAGACTTTTTTATCAGTGTGTTATGTTTGATTTTCTGTTTCTTTATTTGTTTCGCTTGTGATGGGGTTTAACAGAATTACTCATTTGAATTGAATTCTTCACAAAGTTATTCACAGAAAAGGTGAATAAATGTGGGCAATGTCTCACTCTTGTGTTGATAAGGTATGATTTGATTAAAAGATATCCAAATATGGTGAAAAGGTAATAAATCTTGCTCATATCACATCAGTAAGTTTGCTAGTAATGGGGATATGTGGAAAAATCACGGTAATAAAAAATTTATTCATAGAGGTTAGCCAGTGATAGATGGCGATGGTTACCGACTTAATGTTGGTATTGTGATATGTAATAACCATGGTCAGGTCTTCTGGGCTAAACGATACGGGCAACACTCATGGCAATTTCCACAAGGTGGGATTGACGAAGGTGAAACCCCTGAACAAGCCATGTTCAGGGAGTTATACGAAGAAGTCGGTTTAACGAAAAAAGACGTTAAGATCATTGCAACAAGTCGTCATTGGTTAAGATATAAGCTACCAAAGCGATTGGTGCGTTGGGACTCCAAGCCTGTTTGTATCGGCCAAAAACAGAAATGGTTTCTGCTGAGATTAGAATGCGATGAATCTCGTATTAATATGCAACGCGGAAAATCCCCTGAATTTGATGGTTGGCGCTGGGTGAGTTACTGGTATCCAGTTAGGCAAGTTGTTTCTTTCAAGCGAGATGTTTATCGACGAGCGATGAAAGAGTTTGCATCCTTAGCCATGCCTTTTCGAGAGAGAAAAGCGAAAGGGAAAAGAAAAAAGCAACGTAGAGGATAATCATGCTCAGTCAGCTAAGGGAAATAGTTGAGAAAGTCTCCAGGGTCGATGATGTGCATCTGGCACTCGATATATTGGTGAAAGAGACTTGTGCTGCCCTTCGCACTGAGTGCTGTACTATCTATCTTGCTAATGAAGAAATGCAGCGCCTTGAGTTAATGGCAACTCAAGGCCTTATTTTTGAAGGTGATAGTATTCATATCAACTTCAATGAAGGCTTGGTTGGGTTGGTTAAACGAAGCGCAGAGCCACTCAACCTTGCCGAAGCCTCAAAACATCCCGAGTTTAAATTCTTCCCTCAACTCGGCGAACAGATTTACCACTCCTTTTTAGCCACTCCAATCATTCATCGAAAACAAGTTTTAGGTGTGTTGGTGATCCAGCAAAAAACACCGCGCTTGTTCAGTGAAATGGAAGAGTCGTTTCTTGTCACGTTGTCCGCTCAGCTAGCAGTGCTTATTGCGCATGCGCAGAATCTTGGGCATTGGCAGTTGGCATCTAAACCCACGGTATTAAAAGGTTTGCCTGCATCTACTGGTGTCGCGATTGGAGAGTTTTGGTTCGACAATACCCAACCGAGTTTATCGGATGTTTTCCCATCGTCCACGTTAGATAAGGAACGTGAGCACGAGACATTGCTGGTGGCCATAGAGCGAGCGTTAAATGATTTTCGCCGTATGCGGAAAAAGCTGGACGGTGAAATCAACAAAGATGCGCTGGCGATCTTCGATCTGTTTACGCACTTACTCAATGACCCGATGCTTCGCGGTGATTTGAAGAAGCAGATTGAAAAAGGAGATAGGGCAGACTGGGCGTTACGCCAAGTGGTAGAATCATACTCGAATCGATTTGCCAGAATGTCGGATGTCTACATGCGCGAGAGAGCGCAAGACATCCGAGAGTTAGGGCAAAGGCTGCTCTATTTTCTACATAACAGTGAGCAAGAAAATTCTGCAATTGATCGTCCCATTATTTTGGTGGCGAATGAACTCACAGCCACCTTGCTCGCGTCTGTACCTAAAGAGTTTTTGTTAGCCGTCGTGTCACTAGAAGGTGGCGCGAACTCTCATGCGGCTATTTTGTCTCGCGCACTTGGAGTTCCCGCTGTCATGGGCGCCAACATTAACCCGGATGTGGTCAATGGCAAACTCGGGATAGTGGATGGTTATACGGGCGAGATCTTCCTAGAGCCAAACCGTCAATTATTGCGAGAGTATCGCAGCTTAGTGAGTGAAGAGTCAGAATTGTTTGCAATGGTAAACAAGGACCTAGCACTCCCAGCGGTTACGCAAGACAATCACCACATCGAAATTATGCTCAATGCGGGGCTCAGTGCAGACAGTAATATTGCCATCAATACAGGTGTTGATGGAGTTGGGTTGTACCGAACTGAGATTGCATTTTTACTTCAGCATCACTTTCCGTCAGAAGATGAGCAGTATCATCAATACCAAGCGATACTCAACAGTTATCCGAATCAACGAGTGGTGATGCGCACTTTGGATATTGGTGGTGACAAACCTTTGCCGTATTTGCCCATCGAAGAAGATAATCCGTTTCTAGGCTGGCGTGGCATTCGTTTTACATTGGATCACCCAGATATTTTCTTGATCCAGCTGCGTGCAATGTTAAGAGCGAGCGCAGAAAGCGGAAACTTAAGTATCTTATTGCCAATGGTGTCAGGGGTAAAAGAGCTAGACGATGCCATTAGCTTGATTAATCAAGCTCACAGCGAAGCCGTGTTGCTTGATGATAGAATTCAGTTCCCACAAGTTGGGGTCATGATCGAAGTGCCATCAATGGTGTATTTATTGCCAACGATTGCTCACCGTGTTGATTTTGTTTCTGTCGGGACAAACGATTTAACCCAGTATTTATTAGCAGTTGATAGGAACAATTCGCGCGTCGCGGATGTCTATGAATCTATGCATCCTGCGGTACTGTTAGCGCTTAAGCAAATCCATGAGGTGTGCGATAAGTATCAGGTGCCAGTGTGTATTTGTGGTGAGTTAGCTGGCGACCCATTTGGCGCTCTTCTCTTACTTGGGTTAGGGTATACCAGTTTGAGTATGAACACCTCCAACGTGGCTAAGGTGAAATATTTGATTCGTCATAGCCAACAAGAAGAATTAGAAAAATTAGCGGAGCAAGCAATGACAAAGTCCTACGGGGAGGACATTCATCAAATGATGCATGACTTCTTCATCCAACAGGGTTTTGCGGGCTTTATCCGTGCAGGTAAAAAGTAGGAAATCGTGACCGTCTCTTTATTTTTGTTATTGTTGGCGCTAGGCGCTTTTGTGGGTGTGATGGCGGGGTTACTCGGTATCGGTGGTGGTTTGATTGTTGTTCCTGCCTTGTTGTATTTGCTTCCTCTTGCTGGAATCTCTCCAGAAATGAGTATGCACATGGCCCTAGCCACTTCGTTAGCGAGTATTATTGTCACGTCAGGCTCATCGGCGATGAATCACCTTAAGCTCGGCAATGTCGATATGTTCGTCGTAAAATGGTTGATGCCAGGTGTGGTTATAGGTGGTTTTGTCGGTGCCAATATTGCTGAGTGGATCCCTACGCACTACTTGCCGAAAGTATTTGGTGTCATTGTTCTTTGCCTGTCAGTACAGATGTTCCGTTCCATTAAAGTTACGAGCAGTAAACCTATGCCGAGCAGCCCGGTGACCGTTGCGTATGGCACGGGGATTGGCGTCGTATCAAGCCTTGCTGGTATTGGTGGCGGTTCACTATCGGTCCCATTTTTAAATAAACACGGGATAGAAATGCGTAAAGCGGTAGGTTCATCTTCCGTTTGTGGTTGCGTGATTGCTATTTCTGGTATGATCGGTTTTATCTTACATGGCTATAAAGTAGAAGGCTTGCCTTCATACAGTATTGGCTATGTTTATCTTCCCGCTTTATTAGCAATTGCCATGGCCTCGATGCTCACAACAAAAGTGGGCGCAAAGCTGGCAACTAACCTTCCAACTGCGGTATTAAAAAAGATATTCGCGGTGTTCTTAATGTTTGTAGCAGCGACCATGCTGCTCTAAGTTTGTACCCAAGTCATTCTCGCTGAACCAAGCATCTAGAGGTTACTTGGGTATATTTATTTTGTTGTGATAAGAAGAGAATGATTTATGTCTCAGGGATATATTGAATTTCCCAATATTGATCCGGTTTTAATCTCTATTGGTCCTGTTTCGGTTCGTTGGTACGGTTTGATGTACCTTGTGGGCTTTATGTTCGCCCTATGGTTGGCGAACCGACGTGCGGATAAGCCGGGAAGTGGTTGGACACGAGAACAGGTTTCTGATTTGTTGTTCGCAGGCTTCCTTGGCGTGGTGATTGGTGGTCGTGTAGGCTACGTGCTTTTCTACAATTTTGAGCTCTTCTTGGCTGACCCTTTGTATCTGTTTAAAGTGTGGACCGGTGGTATGTCTTTCCACGGGGGCTTACTGGGTGTTATTACCGCGATGTTCTGGTATGCACACAAAAACGGGCGAACTTTCTTCGGTGTTGCCGACTTTATCGCGCCGCTTGTGCCATTTGGTTTGGGTATGGGGCGTTTAGGTAACTTCATGAACAGCGAATTGTGGGGCCGAGTAACAGATGTACCTTGGGCGATCGTTTTCCCAAATGGCGGTCCACTGCCACGTCATCCATCGCAGCTTTATGAAATGGCGCTTGAAGGTATCGTACTTTTCTTCATCTTGAATTGGTTCATCAAGAAACCTCGTCCTTTAGGTTCTGTTTCAGGGCTATTTTTAGCTGGATATGGTACATTCCGCTTCCTAGTTGAGTACGTGCGCGAACCAGACGCTCATTTGGGGTTATTCGGTGGCTTTATTTCCATGGGACAGATTTTATCCCTGCCAATGGTGGTTATCGGTGTCCTAATGATGGTTTGGGCATACAAACGTGGTCATTACAAAGACGAGTTACCACAAAAGACGAAGTAAGGTATTGGTGTGAAACAGTATTTAGATTTGTGTCAACGCATCGTTGACCAAGGTGTTTGGGTTGAAAATGAGCGTACAGGCAAGCGCTGCCTGACCGTAATCAACGCGGATTTAACCTACGATGTTGCGAACAATCAATTTCCGTTGGTAACCACACGTAAAAGTTTTTGGAAAGCGGCCGTTGCAGAGCTACTAGGGTACATTCGTGGTTACGATAATGCGGAAGATTTTCGTAAGCTGGGCACGAAAACCTGGGATGCCAATGCCAACCTAAATGATGCTTGGTTAAATAATCCATACCGTAAAGGTGAAGACGACATGGGCCGTGTCTACGGTGTCCAAGGGCGCGCATGGGCGAAGCCTGATGGCGGGCATGTTGACCAATTACGCAAGATAGTGGATGACTTAACGCGTGGTGTTGATGATCGCGGTGAAATCTTGAACTTCTACAACCCGGGTGAATTCCACATGGGGTGCTTGCGTCCTTGCATGTATAGCCACCATTTTTCATTGCTGGATGATACGCTATACCTGAACAGTACTCAGCGTTCGTGTGATGTACCGCTTGGCTTAAACTTCAATATGGTTCAAGTTTACGTGTTCTTGGTGATCATGGCGCAAATCACGGGCAAGAAACCTGGTCAGGCATTTCATAAGATTGTGAATGCGCACATTTATGAAGATCAGCTTGAACTGATGCGTGATGTTCAGTTGAAACGTGAACCATTAAAAGCGCCGACGTTCCACATCAATCCAGAGATTAAGTCTCTAGAAGATCTGGAAACATGGGTCACACTGGATGATTTTTGGGTTGAAGGATACGAGCATCACGACCCTATTCGTTACCCATTCTCAGTGTAACCAGTATTGTTCTTCAAGATATGAAAAAAGCTCCGAATGGAGCTTTTTTGCTTTTTCGTACTTTGAAGATATTACTTGAGTGCACTGACAATATAGCGGTGAATAGGGTTGGTCTGCATCGGTGCAGACAGTGCCGGGCTAATAAACTTGGGTTGGGTGAATATTTGTTTGCTCACTAATGAGCGGATAAGCTCAAAATACTTCAGTTCTGTTTTCCCACATAGCAACAATGAAAAGTCATTGCCCAGTTTATCGTAGGCATTGAGCACCTCTCGGAACCCTCTGAGGTACAAGTAATCCTTCGTCAAACCGCCTCCTCGATACACACGAGCAGTCGTTGTAAATGCTTGAAGGTCAGACGTTTTATACTGTTCTTTTAATAGCATGAACGTATGGCGGAAATCGCGATCCTTGATCATCGACTCTACCGCCAGGACTCGTAAGGCTAAGGTTCTTAGGCGTTTGATACTGAAATGTCCTGACAGATATTCACACAATATAGCCAGCCCTTCTTGGGTGTTGGTATTGGCTGGGCACCCTAAGCTCAGGACCTTTAGCGGTTGTTGACGACCATTAAGCGTAGTAAGAAGGTGTACACCCATTTCATGATGTGCGAGAGCCTCTAACTCATCGGTCGTGATGTATGCTGCGTGGTTAATTTTGACTCGAGACCCCGAAACGAGTGCGTTTGCTAACATCCCATCCAACACCTGTATTTCACATTCATATCCATTACGTTGAGCAAAGTTTTGCATGAAGTGTGCTATCACACGGCTATCATGCTGAGGTTTGCTCTCTTCTTCCGTGGGAAGGTGTAAAATGAAATGGGCGTTGGCAATATCTTTGGCGCTCGGCTCTCCGTAATAGCGCAAGGAGTTATAAAGAAACTCTTGTGTACCGATAGTATTCACTTGATCCAATTTATCTGCGTAAGACTGAATCACATCCGCGTACAGCTTTTGTAATTGGGTGTCTTGAATATTTTCTAAAGGCAGTTCATACAGACGTCGCTTTGCGCTGTGAGTATCTATATTGGTAGTTGAGTATTGGAAGTTAGGCTCTTGAGAGTATTTGTTCTTAATAAAGCGCTCTCTTTCCTGAGCATAATTGAGAGGATTCACGCTACTGAGGATATCAATATCAGCAACCAGTTGAGTTAGGTTTTCGTCTATTGCGAGTAGCTGATCAGAAATAGTGCCATTAAGCTGCGTCATGTTGTCGACTCCAAATGAGGTAGCCCAGCATAAGTATGCTGGTATGGCTCAAATTATCACCAGACAACGAATTTGAACAGCGTCATTAACGCAAAAAAGGCCCCACAATGTGGAGCCTAAACAATAAGCGATGGTATGTAAGTTATTGTTATGTCGTTAGGGCTAAGATCGCGCCTGGTAAAATAACGAATACAGACATTAGGTAGCCACCGACAACAGCTTTGTTCTTGATAGCCATTTCAGAAATCATCTCAGCGCCTTTCACTGGAATTTCACGTAGGAACGGAATACCAAAGATAAACAGCGTTGCCATGATATTAAATACTAGGTGTACCAGAGCGATTTGAAGCGCGAATACCGCAAACTCACCCGATACGGCTGTTGCTGCTAGTAGCGCCGTAATACAAGTACCAATGTTTGCACCTAGCGTGAATGGGTAAATATCACGAACTTTAAGAACGCCTGTACCCACAAGTGGAACCATCAAGCTAGTTGTTGTTGATGAAGATTGTACCAACACAGTCACGATTGAACCCGATACAATACCGTGAATAGGGCCACGACCAATCGCATTTTTCAAAATTTCACGTGCGCGGCCAACCATTAAGCTCTTCATTAGCTTACCCATTACCGTAATTGCAACGAAGATTGTCGCAATACCCAAAACGATAAGCATGATGCCACCAACAGTATCACCGAATGTTGAAAGTGGCTCTTTAATTGCACCCACAACTGGTTTTGTTATTGGCTTAATGAAGTTGAAGCCTTTAATGCTCATATCGCCAGTAGCAAGTAGTGGAGAAACAAGCCAATGAGAAACTTTCTCTAAAATGCCGAACATCATTTCCAACGGAAGGAAAATAGCAACAGCAAGTAAGTTGAAGAAGTCGTGAATAGTTGCGCTTGCAAATGCACGTTTGAACTCTTCTTTACAACGTACGTGACCAAGAGAAACAAGCGTATTAGTCACTGTGGTACCAATATTGGCACCCATCACCATCGGAATCGCGGTTTCTACTGGTAAGCCACCTGCAACTAAACCTACAATAATAGACGTTACAGTACTTGAGGACTGAATTAAGGCTGTTGCCACCAAGCCGATCATTAGACCTGCAACAGGGTGAGCGGCAAACTCAAATAGCACCTTAGCTTGATCGCCAGTTGCCCATTTGAAGCCACTACCAACCATAGATACTGCTAGAAGAAGCAGATACAACATGAATGCCAAGTTAGCCCAGCGTAACCAACGAGCAGTGCTCGAAATTGGCGCCACTGTTGAAGTAGCTTGGTTCATCATAATTTTCTCCGTTGACCTTTCAGTTCATTTTTCGGTCTGTAGTTGAAACTGCGGGCGATGTTAGAGAACAAATATTTCAGTAATATTACAGATTTCTTGCTGTGAGTAATTTTTATTGTTCTTTTTGATAGTGGTGTGAGTAGGGAAAATTGATGGTTTTTAACTCTTTGAATTTAATAAATAAATTTGACTTTTGTTTTGTGTGGTTTTTGCGTTTTCTTTAGAAAGAAAATGCGCCTCAGTTCAAATTTTATGACAGTGTTAATTTTATATATTCGGTAAAACTTATGTTTTTGTAATGTATTGTATGGTTTTGTCGAGTTTATTGTTTGTCTCTGTCACATTTGGTATAAAAAGCATCACTTTCTTTTCGGGACTTGATCATGTCACATCTAAACTACAACCATCTATATTATTTCTGGATGGTGTGCAAACAGGGCTCTGTAACTAAAGCGGCCGATGCGCTTTTCCTGACACCGCAAACAGTGACAGGGCAGATTAAAGCGCTTGAAGAACGCATGAAAGGAAAGTTAACCAAACGAAATGGTCGTACAGTTGAGCCAACTGAGTTAGGGCAACTTGTTTTTAAGTACGCCGACCGAATGTTTGGTTTGAGTTATGAGATGTTAGATATCGTCAATTACAGTCAGCACTCGAACATTCTGTTTGAAGTTGGCGTAGCCGATGCGTTATCTAAGCGCTTGGTCAGTAAAGTACTAATGACGACTGTCCCGGAAGATAACAGTATTCATTTACGCTGTTATGAGTCAACCCACGAATTGCTACTTGAACGACTGTCTCAGCACAAGCTGGATATGATCCTCTCGGATTGTCCCGTTGACTCAACTCAAAGCCCTGGCCTTTATAGCAAAAAGCTAGGTGAGAGCAGCATGAGCTTTTTCGCCTCTTCTGAAATTGAAAATGTGCGTTTCCCTGAGATTCTGGAACAGAAAAAGCTTTTGATTCCTGCAAGCCGAACAGCAATGGGGCGTAAGGTTATTCAGTGGTTTGATCGTCAAGGTCTTCAGCCTAATGTGTTGGGAGAGTTTGATGATGTCGCGTTGATGAAGGCTTTCGCACGGTATCACGATGATGTGATTTTCTTAGCGCCGACCGTATACATGTCGGAGATTGAGGACGACCGAAATCTACAGCTAATTGGTCATGTCGATGGGTTAAAAGAAGAGTACTACGTGATTTTTGCGGAACGAATGATCCAACACCCAGCGGTAAAAAATGTTTGTGATGCTGATTTCAGTCAAATGTTTGAGTAAACCCGTATCGTTGCGCAAATAAATAGATTACTATCAATAAAAATATAATTCTAAATAATACCTAAGTAACTCAAGATACTTGTTTTAGTGAGCAAAACTATTAATTATTGATGGCGCATCAATTCTCCACTTTGGTGGATAATATTGGTGTATCACTAACAACTAAATTAGAGGTTCTAATAATGAAGACTCTGGAAGTGTATCTTGATTTTCTTAGATATATAAATCAGTGCAACACAACAAGCTGGCCAGGGTTGGAATAAGTAAGTTGTAGCTAGAGGTCCAACACATGAATCTACAAGAAATGGAGCAGAACTCCGCAAAAGCCGTCGTGTTGCTCAAAGCGATGGCAAACGAGAGACGCCTACAAATCCTTTGTATGCTGCATAACCAAGAGCTGTCCGTGGGAGAGCTGTGTGCAAAGTTAGAGCTAAGCCAGTCGGCATTATCTCAGCATCTTGCTTGGCTTCGCCGTGATGAGCTAGTCACGACAAGGAAAGAAGCACAAACCGTGTACTACACATTAAAGAGTGATGAAGTGAAAGCGTTAATAAAAACACTGCATAGTCTTTATTGTGCTGAAAGCGCTTAGCGTTAATTACATATACCTAATATATCGTTCATTTTAGGCTGTGAGTCTAACTCGTTGGAATATTTGAGAGTGGCGTTAAACTTTTGATGGTAGAGTTGCTGCGCATCGACCAATTTGCTTTGTTCTCAAGTGTTTTATTGGTGCTTTCCAGTTTGAGCTTTATAAGGTAAATAAGCTGATGCCTTTGAATAGGCGTGCAGAAAAAAGAAAAGCTGGCATTGCCAGCTTTTTTATTAAGAAAATTTTGTAGATATAAAAAAACCGACATAAGGTCGGTTTTTTCTTCACTGTAAAATCAGGACTCTATTAAAGAGCTTTGATTTGTGCAGCGAAACGAGACTTATGGCGAGCTGCTTTATTCTTGTGAATAAGGCCTTTAGTTGCCATGCGGTCTAGGATAGGTGTAACTACAGCGAATGCAGCAGTTGCAGCTTCTTTGTCGCCTGCTTCGATAGCAGCAACAGTTTTCTTCATGTAAGTACGCATCATTGAGCGACGGCTAGCATTGTGCTGACGACGTTTCTCAGCTTGGATAGCGCGCTTCTTAGCAGATTTACTATTTGCCAAGGGTCTAACTCCCAAAAACTTAGTTCTGTGACAATTTAAGGGCGAGGAATATCCCTCATTTGCGCTTAAATGTCAAATGATTTGTGCAAAAACCGATCTAAGCCAAAACAAATTTTGGTAAGAGAGGTTATCGCGGTTAAGATGGCGGGGATTCTAACAGCATTTTTATACCAATGCTAATAATTATCCGCGAAAGGCACACTTATTCCTTACAACCCGCGGATAGATTTTTGACGTCTATTTACAGCACCTGTCAGAGAAACAGTATAGGGTTAGCTGTCTTATGGTGATATTCCGAGGTTACAGTGAGTAAACGACTACTCAAGTCTGGCATGATCGTCAGTGCTATGACATTTATTTCCCGCGTTCTTGGCCTAGTTCGTGATGTTGTAGTGGCAAATTTAATGGGGGCAGGAGCAAGCGCAGACGTCTTTTTCTTCGCCAATAAAATTCCTAATTTTTTACGACGTTTGTTTGCTGAAGGTGCTTTTTCCCAAGCGTTTGTACCTGTTTTAACGGAAAGCCATGCTCAAGGCGACATGGATAAAACTCGGGAGCTCATTGCTCGCGCGGCGGGTACGTTAGGGGTGATAGTCTCGATTGTTACCATTTTAGGTGTCCTAGGCTCCGGCGTGGTCACTGCTGTGTTTGGTTTTGGTTGGTTCCTTGACTGGATGCATGGTGGCCCGGCTGCAGCAAAGTTTGAGCTTGCTAGCGTGATGCTCAAAATCACCTTTCCCTATTTATGGTTCATTACCTTTGTCGCTCTATCGGGCGCTATCCTCAATACATTAGGTAAATTTGCTGTCTCCTCCTTTACCCCTGTTTTCCTCAATGTGATGATTATTTTGGCGGCGTGGTTTATCTCGCCGCAAATGGAAATGCCAGAAATAGGGCTTTCCATTGGTGTTTTCTTAGGTGGTTTGGTCCAGTTCTTATTCCAAATTCCCTTCCTTATTAAAGCAGGCGTCATGGTTAAGCCAAAATGGGGCTGGCGCGATCCGGGTGTAGTGAAAATCCGCACTTTGATGATCCCCGCTTTATTTGGTGTATCGGTCAGTCAGATTAACCTGTTGTTTGATACGTTCATCGCCAGTTTTTTGCAAACCGGTTCGATTAGCTGGCTATATTACTCAGACCGCTTATTGGAATTTCCTTTAGGTCTGTTTGGTATTGCGATTGCGACTGTGATTTTACCCGCGCTTTCACGTAAACACGTTGACGCACAAAGTGAAGGCTTCGCGCAAACCATGGATTGGGGGGTGCGCATGGTGATCTTGCTTGGCCTTCCTGCAATGCTTGGTCTGATGGTACTGGCAAAACCTATGCTGATGGTTCTGTTTATGCGAGGTGAATTTTCTCCTCAAGACGTACATCAAGCATCATTGTCGCTTTTTGCCTACGCTTCAGGTTTGTTGAACTTCATGCTGATTAAGGTGCTCGCGCCAGGTTATTACTCGCGTCAAGATACTAAAACGCCAGTAAAGTACGGCATCATTGCGATGGTGACCAACATGGTATTTAACGCAATTTTTGCGTACTTTTATGGTTACGTTGGTTTGGCTATCGCGACGGCACTTTCGGCGTTTGTGAATATGGCATTGCTGTATCGTGGTCTACATATCGCAGGGGTATACCAAATCACCAAACGAACCGTCTTCTTTATTATACGTTTGGTTATTGCAGGTGCGGCGATGGTGGCTGCGATCTTATGGCAATTGGAAGACATGTCAGTGTGGCTAGGTTGGAGCTTTGCTCACCGCAGCGGTGTACTAGGAATGTTGATCGGTCTAGGAGCTGTGGTTTACCTAGTGGTTCTATTTTTAACTGGTGCACGCTTAAAAGACCTAAAAGCTGGGACAGACTAAGGGTGATTAGTATATAATCCGTCAGTTTCACACAGTGTAAAGTAAAAACAGAGGCAGAAAGCAGTATCCAATGGAACTGATTAGAGGCATTCACAATATCACCCCGCGACATCATGGTTGCGTGCTGACTATTGGCAATTTCGATGGTGTCCATAAAGGCCATCAACAAGTATTGCAGCAAGTGTCTGAGCAAGCGGACAGGCTATCATTGCCTTCTGTTGTGATGACCTTTGAACCTCAGCCGATGGAGCTGTTTGCCAAAGATAAGGCACCTGCACGGTTGACGCGATTACGCGATAAGTTCGTGCAATTGAGTAAGCTCGATATTGATCGCTTGCTCTGCGTCAATTTCAATCGTCATTTTGCAAGTTTAACCGCGGAAGAATTTATCCGTGACTTGTTGGTCGAGCGTTTGGGTGTTAAGTTTCTTGTCGTTGGTGATGATTTCTGCTTTGGCAAAGGCCGTACAGGTAACTTTGCAATGCTGCAGGAAGCGGGGGAAAAGTACGGTTTTGATGTCGTGAGTACCCAGAGCTTTTGTTTACAACAATTACGTGTCAGCAGTACGGCTATCCGTCAAGCGCTGGCGCGTGACGATTTGCATTCCGCGCAACAGATGCTGGGAAGAAACTACAGCATCAGCGGTCGTGTTTCTCACGGAAGAAAGCTGGGAAGAACGATAGGTTTTCCTACTGCGAATATTCCTTTGAAACGCTGTGTTTCTCCGGTTTCCGGAGTCTATGTTGTTCAAGCGCTTGGCTTAGGAAATAAGCCAATTGGCGGTGTCGCTAATATTGGTCAAAGACCGACTGTCAATGGCGTTCGCCAGCAGTTAGAAGTACACTTATTCGACTTTCATGCCAATTTATATGGCAAGCAACTAGAAGTGGAACTTTTGCATAAACTTCGAGATGAGCAAAAGTTTGAGTCGTTTGAAGCACTTAAACAACAAATCGAATTGGATGCTGAAGCAGCAAGGGTGTGGCTGCGTCAGCTTAAGCGTTGAGCGGTTTATTCCACCGTTCAACATAATGTCTAATTTTCGCCCAATATAACGGAATTAAGAATCGATGAGTGAGTATAAAGATACCCTGAACTTACCTGAAACAGGGTTTCCAATGCGCGGCAATCTGGCCAATCGTGAGCCAGAAATGCTTAAGCGTTGGTACAAAGAAGATCTTTACGGTGAAATCCGTAAAGCTAAGAAAGGCAAAAAGTCATTCGTATTGCACGATGGCCCTCCTTACGCAAATGGTGACATTCATATTGGTCACGCACTAAACAAGATTCTTAAAGACATTATTATTAAATCCAAAACACTTTCAGGTTTTGACGCACCTTACATTCCTGGCTGGGACTGCCACGGTCTACCTATTGAATTAATGGTAGAGAAAAAAGTAGGCAAGCCAGGCCAAAAAGTGACGGCAGCAGAATTCCGCGAGAAATGTCGTGAATACGCAGCAGGTCAGGTTGAAGGTCAGAAAGAGAGCTTCAAACGCCTTGGTATCATGGGTGAGTGGGACAAGCCATACCGCACTATGGATTTCGCAACTGAAGCGAACATTATTCGTGCTCTTGGTAAGATCGCAAGCAATGGTCACCTGCTAAAAGGTTTCAAACCTGTTCACTGGTGTACAGACTGTGGTTCTGCTCTTGCTGAAGCGGAAGTAGAATACAAAGATAAAGTATCGCCATCTATCGACGTTCGTTTTAAAGCGGCTGACGAAGCGGCACTGTTGTCTAAGTTTGAGCTGACTGAAGGCCATGAAGGTAAAGGCGATATCTCTATTGTCATCTGGACGACAACACCTTGGACGCTTCCTGCGAACCGTGCTGTGTGTCTACGTGATGACCTTGAGTATGTACTTATCCAAGTTGAAGGTGAGCAACCTGAACGTATCATCGTTGCTGCTGAGTTAGCGAAAGACGTAATGGACCGTGCGGGTATCGAGCACTTCCACAATCTTGGCTTTGCTAAAGGTGCGGATCTAGAGCTTTCTCAATTCCAACACCCATTCTACGATTTCACTGTACCGGCGATCCTAGGTGATCACGTTACGACTGATTCAGGTACTGGTGTTGTTCACACTGCACCTGGTCACGGTCAAGAAGACTTCGCGGTTGGTAACAAGTACAACCTAGAAGTAGCAAACCCAGTTGGTTCAAACGGTGTTTACCTACCAGATACAGAGCTATTTGCTGGTCAGCACGTATTTAAAGCGAACGATGCAGTAGTAGAAGTACTGAAAGAAAAAGGTGCACTACTACACCACCACGCTTACGAGCACAGCTACCCACACTGTTGGCGTCATAAGACTCCAATCATCTTCCGTGCTACACCTCAATGGTTCGTTTCTATGGACCAAGCTGGCCTACGTGCTAAAGCATTAGAGTCAATCAAGAACGTAGAGTGGATGCCTGAGTGGGGTCAAAGCCGCATCGAAGGTATGATCGAAGGTCGCCCTGAGTGGTGTATCTCTCGTCAACGTACTTGGGGTGTGCCAATTGCTCTGTTTGTTCATAAAGAAACAGCAGAACTTCATCCAAACACGCTAGAGCTGATCGAGAAAGTCGCTAAGCTGGTTGAAGAGAAAGGCATCCAAGCATGGTGGGATGTCGATGCCGCTGAACTACTCGGTGCTGACGCTGACCAATACGAAAAAGTACTCGATACGCTAGACGTATGGTTCGATTCAGGTGTCACTCACTTCTCCGTTGTTGATGCTCGTGAAGAGTACAACGGCAACAGTGCAGACCTATACCTAGAAGGTTCTGACCAACACCGTGGTTGGTTCCAGTCTTCTCTAATTTCATCTATCGCGATGAAAGACGAGGCGCCTTACAAACAAGTACTGACACACGGTTTCGTGGTTGATGGTCAGGGTCGTAAGATGTCTAAATCTATCGGTAACGTGGTTGCGCCAAAAGACGTAACTAACAAGCTAGGTGCTGACATTCTTCGTCTATGGGTTGCTTCAACAGACTACACTGGTGAAGTTGCGGTTTCTGATGAAATCCTAAAACGTAGCGCAGATGCTTACCGTCGTATCCGTAACACAGCGCGTTTCTTCCTTGCCAACCTAAGCGGCTTCAACCCTGAAACAGACATCGTTCCTGTTGAAGAGATGGTTGCGCTAGATCGCTGGGCAGTTGGTCGTGCGCTAGCAGCACAAGAAGAGATTGTTAAAGCATACGAAGAGTACAACACACATGGTGTGACTCAGCGTCTAATGCAATTCTGTTCGATCGAAATGGGCTCTTTCTACCTAGACGTAATTAAAGACCGTCAGTACACAGCAAAACGTGGCGGCAACGCTCAACGTAGCTGTCAGACTGCACTTTACTACATCGTAGAAGCGCTAGTTCGTTGGATGGCGCCAATCATGTCGTTTACTGCAGATGAAATCTGGAACGAAATGCCAGGCGAGCGCGACAAGTTCGTATTCACTGGTGAGTGGTTCGACGGTCTATTCGGCCTTGCTGAAGGTGAAGAGCTGAACAATGAATTCTGGGCTGAGATCCAAGCGGTTCGTGGTGCAGTAAACAAACTTCTAGAAGATGCGCGTAAAGAGAAAACCATCGGTGGTGCACTACAAGCTGAAGTGACTCTATTTGCTGATGACGCTTTAGCGGCGAAGATCAACAAACTTGAAGATGAACTGCGCTTTGTTCTACTAACCTCTGCGGCGAAAGTTAAGCCTCTAGGTGAGAAGACTGATGCAGCACAAGCCACGGATATCGAAGGCTTGTTTGTTGAAGTAGCAGCAGCTGAAGGCGAGAAGTGTGATCGTTGTTGGCACCACACGCCAGACGTAGGCACAATTGAAGGTCACGAGAAAATCTGTGGTCGTTGTGTGTCTAACGTAGAAGGCGAAGGTGAAGTACGTAAATTCGCGTAATTGCCTAGAACGACTGAACTTTTTTTAAAATTAACAGCCCCAGTATTTACTGGGGCTGTTTGTAGGTAAAGTAATGAGTGAAAAAGCACTGTCTTTAAAGCAATCTGGTATTCGCTGGTTATGGTTAGCGGTGGTTATCTTTTTAGCTGATATTGGCATTAAGTATGTTGTAATGAACAACATGGGATATGGCTGGGCAAACCGCATAGAAATTTTGCCATTCTTTAATCTTTTGTACGTGCATAACTATGGCGCTGCTTTTAGCTTTTTGAGTGATCAAGCGGGCTGGCAACGTTGGTTATTTACAGGTATTGCTTTTATCGTTACAGGTCTTTTGACTTACTGGATGAGCAAACTACCAGCGAAAGAGAAATGGAATAATATTGCTTATGCCATGATTATTGGTGGCGCAGTAGGCAACGTATTCGACCGAGTAATACATGGGTTTGTCGTGGATTATTTGGACTTTTTCTGGGGTAATTATCACTGGCCAGCGTTCAACCTTGCAGACATGGCGATCTGTATTGGTGCCGCGATGATTATTCTTGACGGCTTTCGAAAGAAAGACGAGGCGAAAGCCTAAGTAGTGGCAGTGTATATTGCGAAAAGTTGAATAACCCTAAGCGTCGCCCGTTGATTCGAGCGACGCTTTTTATTATGTTGGAGCGCCAATCAGCATATCAATGTATAAAAAGACCAAGCTGACAGCGTAATAACCCAAGAACAAGGAAGCAGTAACGTGACAACAATAACCAATGAATCTGTAGTAACCCTTCACTTTACGATTAAAATGAAAGACGGATCGGTTGCGGATAGTACTCATAACATGGGTAAACCAGCGAAATTTGTTATGGGTGATGGCAGCTTGAGTGAAAACTTTGAGCAGTGCTTGATAGGCCTCGAAACAGGCGCACAAAAAGCGATTGAGCTAAAAGCAGAAGACGCGTTTGGCATGCCAAACCCAGACCATGTACACCATATGGATCGCACTAAGTTTGTAGGTGATGCAGAAGTAGAAGTGGGTACAATCATGGCGTTCAGTGGTCCTGATGGCATGGAAATCCCGGGCATTATTACAGAGATTGCTGGCGATTCAGTCACTGTGGACTTCAACCATCCTCTAGCGGGACAAGACGTGACTTTCGAAGTTGAAATTTTGTCAGTAGAATAGCGAACCCAATAAAGATAATTTCCATGAGCAATGAAATGAAAATCCTATTAGCTAACCCACGCGGCTTTTGTGCTGGTGTAGACCGTGCGATTAGCATCGTAGAGCGTGCGCTAGAGATGTATCAGCCACCGATTTATGTTCGTCATGAGGTGGTGCATAACCGTTTTGTGGTTGAAGGGCTAAAACAACGTGGCGCTGTCTTCGTTGAAGAGCTGCATGAAGTGCCAGACAACAACATTGTGATTTTTTCTGCTCATGGTGTATCGCAGGCGGTTCGTCAGGAAGCCAAGCAGCGAGATTTGACGGTATTTGACGCGACTTGCCCGTTGGTAACCAAAGTGCATATGGAAGTAGCGCGAGCAAGCCGCCGCAATATGGAAGTGGTTCTGATTGGTCACGCAGGTCACCCTGAAGTCGAAGGCACAATGGGGCAGTACGCGAGTGAAACCGGTGGTATGTACTTGGTTGAAACCCCGGCCGACGTTGAGAAACTGAAGTCGATCGTGAAAGATCCATCTGATCTTCATTACGTAAGCCAAACGACACTTTCTGTAGATGAAACTGCCGATGTTATCGAAGAACTACGCCGCGTCTTCCCAGATATCCAAGGACCTCGTAAAGACGATATCTGTTACGCGACACAAAATCGCCAAGATGCCGTACGTGAATTAGCGGGTGACGTAGATGTGATGGTTGTTGTGGGTTCTAAAAACTCATCAAACTCTACACGCCTTAAAGAGCTAGCTGAAAAGCTAGGGACACCAGGCTACTTAACCGACTGTCCGGAAGATATCAAACCTGAATGGTTCGAAGGCAAAACAAAGGTCGGCGTGACTGCGGGGGCATCTGCTCCGGAAGAGCTCGTTAATCAGATTCTAGAGCGAATCAAAGAACTCGTCGGTGCCGAAGCGGTCGATGAAGTACTTGGCCGTGAAGAGAATATGTTCTTTGAAGTACCCAAAGAACTGCAAATCAAGCAAGTGGATTAATCTCCATTGATCGAATATTCAAAAGGCGACCAGTGGGTCGCCTTTTTTACATCTCTCTCAGTTCATTTAGGTAATCACGAATTTGGTCTTTTCCTAAACCATCGATAATCATATCGGACATCTTCGTGATTCTTCGCTCAAGCGACTGAGCAACCCTTTCGCAATGTGCGTACACCTCTTCATCAGAACCTTCAGTCGGAAAGGCATCGACTTGCCAGTTTACTCGAACGCCCCCCGCAAGCCATTGAGGAGCTGCCTCTTGATGTAAAGAGTCACAGAGAATAATCACGATGTCAGGAAGAAACTGAGTTCGCTCTTCCCATGAGTGGGTGTGGATATGTGGAATGGGAAGTTGGTGGTCATCTAAATATTTTTGCACCACCGGGTGAACTTTGCCTGTGGGATGAGAGCCACCGCTGGCGACACTAAACTCTGCTGGCAGGATATGGGTTGCGATCGACTCAGCGAGCACACTTCGTCCAGCATTGTGCTTACATATGAACAAAACTTTATACATCATCGCCTCGTCTTTTCGGAGCGTCTTATTTATACGCTAGCGGAAACTCAGCGGTGATGTGTGAACTTTTTGTGTTAGTGGCTAATGCCCAGCATCTCTTTGAGCACTTTAAGGTAGCGGCGGCTTACTGGTATCTCAAAGCCAGTTTTGGTGATGATTTCTGCTAATCCGTTTTCGAGTAATTTGATTTCGCTGATGGCCTTAATACTGACTAAGTATTGGCGATGACAGCGTACCAGTGGGGTTTTCTCTTCTAGCGTTTTTAATGTTAGTTGAGTGCTCGCGGCTTGGCTGGTGGAGCGTACATGCACGCCACTGATGTCACTGTATGCACATTCTACCGTGTCGGTGGCCATGATAACGATACGGTTGTGCCCGATGCACGGAATCTGATCTAAAGTATCGGGCGTAATAGCAGACAGCTGTTGAGTTAGGGCGGATTGACTAATGACTTTATTTAGCCGTTTGACCGTTTTGGTTAAACGGCATGGGTCGACAGGTTTGAGCAAGTAATCAAAGGCGTTGTCTTCAAATGCTTGAATTGCATACTGGTCGTAAGCAGTGACAAAAACCACATAAGGCATGGTTTCTGGATCAAGCATTCCAAGTAGTTCAATCCCAGTGACTTGAGGCATTTGGATATCGAGAAACACCACATCAGGTTTGAGCTCATTGATTTTTTTTAGACCAAGGATCGCGTTTGAGGCATTGCCCACCACTTCAACTTGGCCTGTTTCATCCAATAACTCTGTCAGCTCTTCACGAGCAAACTGTTCATCATCAATGACGAGTGCGGTTAACATCCAACATTACCTTTATTGCTTCAGCGTGCTTTTATGATTTTGGGGGAATGATAAAGCTCATTTTAGTAAATTGATGTGGCTCGCACGTAATTTTTAGCGATGCATCACGCCCAAATTGATTAGTGAGACGTTTGTCGACAATTTCTAAACCTAGCCCGGAGTGGTTTTCTTTTGGCGGTTCAAAACTGCCTGCATTGTCTTCGACAGTAATCAAATGACCTTGTGGGTGTGCTTCGCTGTATATATGAACTTTACCACCTTCAAGCATGTTTGAAATGCCGTGCTTAATGGCATTCTCAACCAAAGGCTGGAGTGTAAAGCTTGGCAATTTGATGTCCAGCAATTCAGGCTGAATATCGATTTCAACCTCTAAGCGGTCCGTAAAGCGGGCTTTCTCGATGCTCAAGTAAGAGTTCACATGTGCTAGCTCTTCTTTTAGCGTCACGGTATTAATGTTCTGCTTTAAATTGCTACGGAAGAAGTGCGATAAATTTTGGATTAGCTCGCGCGCTTTGTCAGGATCACGACGAGTAATCGCACTAATAGTATTGAGTGCATTAAACAAAAAGTGTGGATTCACCTGAGCGTGAAGCAGTTTGATTTCTGCTTGAGCGAGTAAGGCTTGTTGTTGTTGGTAATCGCCATACAGGATTTGGCTAGAGAGAAGCTGGGCTATCCCTTCCGCCATTGACATGTTGGCCGTGGAGAACAATTTACGCTTCGGTTCATACAGCTTTATGGTACCAATGACCTCTTTTCCCGCACGTAGTGGGATGATCAGCGCGGAGCCAAGTTTGCAGTCTTTTGCGATGGAACATTGGTATGGACGTTCTGCGCCATCAAGATAAATGATGTCGTTTTTCTCCATGGAATCCAATGTGCTTTGCGATGAAATCGGCGTGTTCGGTTTATGGTGATCATCGCCAATGCCCACAAACGCTAAGATTTTTTCTTGGTCGGTAATCGCGACAGCGCCCACTTTGGTTTCTTCATAAATAATACGCGCGATTTTCTCAGCGTTTTCGGTGTTGAAGCCGTTGCTTAGAATTCCCACTGAGCGATCAGCAATGGTGAGTGCTCGACGCGAAAACGTCGCAGAAAACTTTTCAAAGATCGCTTTTCTGTCTTGCAGGATACTCATGAACAATGCCGCACCAAATGAGTTCGCGATGATCATCGGTGCTGCAATGGCAGACACCAGCTCATAGGCTTGAGCAAAGGGTTTAGCGACGGCGAGCAGCAAAATCATTTGCACCACTTCAGCAACAAACGTGACGCTGAATACGACGCTTGGATTAAACAGCAATGCGCCTTTATTTCGCTTGATAAGGTAAACGTGGAGCAAGCCACCAATTACACCCTCGGCGGTGGTTGAAATTGCGCAGGCGAGGTCAGTAAAGCCACCAAGAGAGTATCGATGGATGCCACCAGTAAATCCGACGGCGAAACCTACCACTGGGCCACCAAACAGCCCGCCCATGACCGCGCCGATCGCGCGAGTATTGGCAATAGCGTCGTTGATATGCAGACCGAAATAGGTGCCGAGAATACAAAAGCCAGAGAAGAGTACGTAACAAATTAGGCGGTGGCTTAAGCGCGAAGAAATACTCAGCAAAGGTAAGATGATTGGCGTTTTACTTAGCATGTAAGCCAAAACTAAGTACACACACATCTGTTGTAAAAGGGAAACGACCAGTTCCATAGTGAACCTAACCTAGAATCAATGTTGTTATTGTATACCTAAGTCACCTCAAGATACTTGGCTCAGATAAATAAAGACACCTAAATACATGGCGCTGCGCTCCGAGTTCTGAATCTTAAAGTAACTTGGGTATAAAACAAAAAGAGCCTGCAATTGGCAGGCTCTTATCTTAGTCACTCGGATGTGACGAGTATTACGCTGTTTCTGATACGGCTTGTGGTTTCTCTTCGTCAGCCAGTTCAGTTTCACCTTTACCCTTAGAGGTTTTGATAACGTAACCAGTCACTGCTAAGGCAAACACAATACCGACGATAGTTGATAGTTGCATTGGCAGGCCAAAACCTAGCGAGCTGTTGTTTAAGATGAACGTGACACATACCGTGGTCATGAAGATAGCAGGGATAGTGGTAATCCAGTGCAGCTTGTTGTGACGTAGTAGGTAAGCGGACGCAGTCCAAAGCATCATTACTGCTGTTGTTTGGTTAGCAAAACCGAAGTAGCGCCAGATAATGCCGAAGTCTACTTGAGTTAAGATACCGCCGATAACGAACAGTGGAAGTGCCATCAGTAGGCGGTTACGTAGCGTCTTTTGTTCCATGTTGAAGTATTCAGCAAGGATCAGACGGCTTGAACGGAATGCTGTATCGCCAGACGTAATTGGTAGGATAACCACACCTAGGAACGCAAGGATACCACCGAACACACCAAGCAGACCAAATGATGCGCTGTATACCACGTTACCAGGACCACCGTTTTTCACAGCTTCTGATAGTGCGTCTAGAGAGCCGAAGAAAGACAGAGCGATAGCACACCAGATTAGCGCGATAACACCTTCACCAATCATTGCTCCGTAGAAAACGAAACGACCGTTTTTCTCGTTTTCCATACAACGCGCCATCAGTGGAGACTGAGTAGCGTGGAAGCCAGAGATAGCGCCACATGCAATAGTGATGAACAATGCAGGCCATAACGGCATGTCATTTGGGTTGAGGTTAGAGAACATGTCCGAAACTTGGAAGTCACCCATTACTGTGTGTTCGCTAGAGAAAGCAACGGCTGTCATTAGGCCAACAGACATAAAGATGAGTAGGGCGCCAAACAGTGGGTAGAAACGACCAATGATTTTATCGACAGGAACAATCGTCGCAATGATGTAGTAAGCGAAGATAGCGATAACCATAGTAGTCATGCTTACGCTCAAGCTTGTTTGATCATTGATGAGGTTAGCAATCATGCCTGCAGGAGCAGAAACGAACACTACGCCAACAAGAAGCAGTAGGACAATGGCAAAAATATTCATAAAGTGTTTTGCGCCATTACCTAGGTAGCGACCTGTGATAGTAGGTACAGATGCGCCGCCGTTACGCACTGAAAGCATGCCTGAGAAGTAATCGTGTACTGCGCCAGCAAAAATACAACCGACAACAATCCAAAGCATTGCCGCTGGACCGTATAGTGCACCCATGATTGGGCCGAAAATTGGACCAACACCAGCGATGTTAAGTAGCTGAACTAGATAAACTTTTTTTGTTGACATTGGAACGAAGTCAACACCGTCCGATTTGGTGTGAGCAGGCGTTTGGCGTTTTTCATTGATGCCGAAAATCTTCTCGACGAAAGCGCCGTAGATGAAGTATCCGCCGATTAGGGCTGCGACACAGGTTAGAAACCACATCATAGCAATTGTCCTTGGTCTTAGTTGGGTAGGGTAATTTTTTAATCTCAGGATGCATGTTATGCGTCACTTGTGTTAAATGCATTCGGTTAGTAGATGAGTGGTCGAATAGAGCACTGAGTGGTCGATATACTGCTTGAGCGGTTTTTAAAAATGGCGAATGGTTGATTGCAGTAGTGAGCGGCTGATTCGAGGCGTCAGTGGTTTAATCTGCAAGCTAAGCGGCAAACGCCAATAATTAGTGGTAAGCTTATTTTTGAAAACAATTGCTTAAGGAAGAACCATGAAAAAGGCAACGTTAGGTTTGGCGCTGGCTTTACTTACAGGATGCGCTGCAACGACGGAAGATCTTGCCAAGTCAGGAGATTGGCATCAGATCGGATATCAAGATGGTGTAGCCGGACATACATCACGCACGATGAGCGAGCTGCGTGAGTTGGGTAGCGTTAAGCAAAGTGACTACGACCAAGGTTATTTAGAGGGTCTACGTGAATACTGTAACCCTGCTTTTGCGTATCAAATGGGGTTATCTGGTCAGTATTATGAAGGGGTTTGTGAGGGTACTGAGCAAGCACAAAAATTCCGTATGGAATGGCAGCGTGGCTGGAATGAGTACTCAAATTAATAGTCAATAAAGCCGTTGTGATACCGTCCGCAAAACATAATTGTGGCAAAATTACCATTATTAAACTATGTTCATATTGCTTGATAGTGAGCACAGAAAAAAGGAATCACATTATGTCAACGCAAATGGCTGGTGGCTGGAGTCCATTTAATGAACTCAAAGCAGAGGATAAAGAAGTATTTGCTAAAGGTATCGAGGGGTTTGTCGGCGTCAAATACTCCCCTTTGGTTGTGGCTACTCAAGTCGTAGCCGGACAAAACTATGCGTTTTTCTGTAATGCAGAAGTTGTCTACCCTGGAGCACAACCATACCCAGCAATGGTTCATATGTTCAGCGACCTTGAAGGTAAAGTCGGTATTACTCACATTGAACGATTGAACTACTAAATTAAGCCATAAAAGGCGCCTGACTTTTAAATAAGTGAGGCGCTTTATTGATTAAGGTTGATTCGCTTGATCGATCACGACTTTTCTTAAATATCCTTGTTTGGCTTTCAATTGCTCAGTCGCGCTTTCTTTATCCAGCCCGGTTAAAATCATCAAAATCGCTAACTTGGCGTCGTAGTCCGTTTCTTTGAGCGCAGTTTTAGCCTCTTGGTTAGTACAATCTGTTGCTTGCATAACAATACGAGCCGCTCTTGCAACTAGCTTTGCATTCGTCGCTTTCACATCTACCATTAAGTTCTGATAACTTTTGCCTAGGCGGATCATGCTTGCGGTAGTGAGCATGTTCAGTACGAGCTTTTGCGCCGTCCCTGATTTTAAGCGAGTGGATCCCGTTAACGCTTCAGGTCCAACAACGGGGCTGATCGCAATATCGGCAATATCTGCAATCGGAGAGTCAGGGTTACAAGATAGTGCTACAGTGGTGGCACCAAGTTCGTTCGCATACTCTAAGCCACCAATCACGTACGGTGTTCGTCCACTTGCCGCAATACCAACGACGACATCGCGTTGTGTTAGCGCATTCTCTTTAAGATCTTGCTCGCCTAGTTCAGGGTCGTCCTCTGCCCCTTCTTTCGCGCGGAACATTGCCTCTTTTCCACCCGCAATAATACCAACGACCATCTCTGGATCCGTGCCAAAAGTCGGCGGGCATTCTGAAGCGTCCAAGACTCCGAGCCGACCACTGGTGCCTGCACCGATGTAAAACAACCGACCTCCGACCTTAAATGCTTCCGTGATCTTATCAACGGCTTGAGCGATCTCTGGTAGCACTTTCTCGACCGCAATTGGGACGAGTTTATCTTGTTGGTTTAAACGCTGCACAATATCGAATGAAGGAAGAAGATCGATATCCATTGTTTCAGGATTTCGACCTTCAGAGACAAGGTGAGAAAGAGCCGCAATAAGCGCGTCATTTGTCATAGTAATTTAAGCCTTCGTGATTAATTTTTTGAGTAGAGTACGCCAAGTGAAGCGAGACGACTTGCCCCTGTGACTTCCGGTAAATTGCTAGGGAGGCTATGAATATAGCGCTGCGCAAGCCAAGCAAATGCCATGGCTTCCATGTAGTCACCATCAACGCCTTTTTCTGCCGTTGTCGCAACGTGCCATTGTGGCAATAACTTAGTCAATCGCTGCATTAAAAGTGGGTTTCTTGCTCCACCGCCACAGACCAATAGTTGAGGCGTGCTGCCATGAGAAAACTTGTCGACTTCGTTGGCAATGGTAATCGCAGAATATTCGCAGAGTGTACGCTGTACGTCTTCGGTTGGTAAATTGTAATGAGCCAGTTGCTGATGCAGCCAGTCAATATTGAACAGTTCTCGCCCGGTACTTTTAGGTGCTGGCATGGCGAGGTAAGCTTCTTTAAGTAATTGAGTCAACAAAGTAGCGTTTACCGTTCCTTTCAGTGCAAATTGTGCATCTTTGTCGAAGCTTTGCCCAGTGTGCAGCGCACACCACGCGTCCATCAACATGTTACCCGGGCCAGTGTCATAGCCAATGACTGGTTGCTCGGGATGCAGTACAGAGATGTTGGCAATGCCTCCAATGTTAAGCACCACAGTTGTGGAGTCCTGCATCGCAAAAATGCTTTTATGGAAAGCAGGGACGAGTGGGGCACCTTGACCACCTAGCGCCATATCTTTACGTCGAAAATCTGCAACCGTATCAATCCCTGTTTTCACTGCGATGATGTTGGCATCACCCAACTGAGTGGTAAAGGGTAACTCTCCAGTAGGTTGGTGGAATACCGTTTGACCGTGATTACCAATCGCACGAATTTGTTCCGCGACGTAGCCAGACTTATTGAGCAGTTGTAAAACGGCGTCAGCGAATAGGTGGCCAAGTTGGTGATCCAATTCACCTATGGCTTTTAAATTTGTGGCTTGACCGGTACAAACAGATAACAGCATTTCTTTCAGTGCTGTGGGCATTGGGTAATCGTCGTGCGCAACCAGACGAACGTGCTCATCACTTATTTCAACCAGAGCGGTATCAACGCCGTCCATACTCGTTCCAGACATCACACCAATGTACAGTTCGTTAAATTTCATAGCCGATCTCGTCAATTCTTCATTCACTTATTGTAAAGCAAATCTGAAGCGAATAACCTCATCGAATACGAGATATTCAGCCGATTTTGAGGAGAAAACATGGGACCGTTATGGGTTGACGTCGCGGGTTATGAACTGACCGCTGAAGACAAAGAAATTCTGGAACATCCTACGGTTGGTGGCTTAATTCTATTTGCTCGCAACTATCATGATAGTGAACAGCTTCAAGCACTTACTCAATCAATCCGCAAGGCTGCCAAGCGCCCGATTTTGATCGGTGTGGATCAAGAAGGGGGGCGAGTACAACGCTTCCGTGAAGGTTTCTCGTTGATCCCTGCAGCCGAAGAATACGCCAAACATCAAAATGGCGAAGAGCTAGCACGTATGGGCGGTTGGCTAATGGCAACGGAGTTGATAGCACACGACATCGATTTAAGCTTTGCACCCGTGCTCGACAAAGGTCATCAATGTAAAGCGATCGGTAACCGAGCATTTGGCGAAGATGCCGATACCATTCTTCGCTTTAGCACCGCTTACATGCAGGGTATGAAGAGCGTAGGAATGGCAACAACAGGCAAACACTTCCCGGGTCATGGTGGTGTGATTGCTGACTCACACTTAGAAACGCCATACGACGAGCGCAGCGACATTTTTGAACAAGACATGGCTATCTTTAAAGCGCAAATTGATGCCGGTATTTTAGATGCCATGATGCCTGCTCACGTGATTTTTCCGAACTACGACTCTCAGCCTGCGAGTGGTTCAGAATACTGGTTGAAACAAGTTTTGCGACAGCAACTCGGTTTTAAAGGCTTGGTTTTCTCCGATGATCTGACGATGGAAGGCGCTGCAATCATGGGTAGCCCTGCCGAGCGTGGGGTTCAAGCCTTGAAAGCCGGTTGCGATATGCTATTGATGTGTAATAAGCGCGAAGCACATATTGAGGTGTTGGATAACTTGCCAGTATCAACTGTGCCACTGGCGGATGCGTTACTGAAAAAACAGTCGTTTTCTCTAAGCGATCTCAAGTTATCTCAAGAGTGGAAAGCGGCGAGTGAAGCGATGAAACGCTTGACCAGCTAAACCTCTTGTAAACGATTCAAAACACCGATTATAAGCCAAAGTTAATTATACTTTGGCTTTTTATTTGCCTGTAAATAATAATTTACACCAAATGTTTTTTATTGTGTACGCTTGTTTTTCTTTTTTAGCCTGTTATCTTGTCGTTAAAGCTTAGTTGTCTCACCAAGGATTTGGTTGGGTGTAAAAATAAATATACAGGTTAGAGTTATGCAGAAAAGTGAGTTGAGCAATATTAATATTAGCGAAGAGCAGGTTCTTATTACCCCAGAGGAGCTAAAAACCAAGCTTCCTTTGAGTGAAAAAGCGCGCCGCTTTATTCAAGAGTCTCGCCAAACTATCGCTAATATTATTCATAAAAAGGATCATCGCCTGCTGGTTGTATGTGGTCCATGTTCTATCCACGACGTGGAAGCGGCGAAGGATTACGCAAAACGTCTTAAAGCGCTCTCTGAACAACTAAGTGACCAACTGTATATTGTTATGCGTGTTTACTTTGAAAAACCACGCACCACGGTCGGCTGGAAAGGGCTGATTAACGATCCGCACCTCGATGGCAGCTTCGATATTGAACATGGTCTGCATGTTGGACGCGAACTGCTAGTGGAATTGGCAGAGATGGAAATCCCGCTCGCGACTGAAGCTCTGGACCCAATTAGCCCACAATACTTGGCGGATACTTTTAGTTGGGCTGCGATCGGCGCACGTACTACGGAGTCACAAACTCACCGTGAAATGGCAAGTGGCCTGTCTATGCCAATCGGTTTTAAAAATGGCACGGATGGTAGTTTGGCAACTGCAATCAATGCGATGCAAGCTGCGTCTTCTAGCCACCGTTTTATGGGGATCAACCGTGAGGGACAAGTAGCGCTATTGACCACTCAGGGTAATGCTAATGGGCATGTGATCTTACGTGGTGGCAAGCAAACTAACTACGACTCAGTATCAGTTACTGAGTGTGAGCAAGAAATGGCTAAGTCTGGTCTTGATGCATCACTAATGGTGGATTGCAGTCACGCCAACTCACGTAAAGATTACCGTCGCCAGCCATTAGTCGCGGAGGATGTGATTCATCAAATCCGTGAAGGCAATAAATCTATTATCGGTCTTATGATTGAAAGCCATATCAATGAAGGAAATCAATCTTCTGACTTAGCTCTTGAAGAGATGAAATACGGTGTATCTATCACTGACGCATGTATCAATTGGGATTCAACTGAGGCACTATTACGTCATGCACATGAAGAGCTCGTGCCTTTCTTAGAAAATCGTCTAAAGGCTAATTAATACAGGATTTAAGGAACATCAATGGCAGTTGAACTTAACGCATTACGCGATCAGATTGATGCAGTCGACAAGCAAATGTTGGAGCTATTGGCTCAGCGTTTAGCGCTCGTAGAGAAAGTTGGGGAAGTAAAAAGCGAACATGGTTTGCCTATTTATGCCCCTGATCGTGAAGCGGCGATGCTGGCTTCTCGCCGAGCAGAAGCTGAGAAAATGGGAATTCCTCCACAGCTTATTGAAGATATTCTGCGTCGTACCATGCGTGAGTCTTATGCCAGTGAAAAAGACTCCGGTTTTAAGTGTTTGAACCCTGAATTACGCTCAGTGGTCATTATTGGTGGTAATGGCCAGTTAGGCGGCCTGTTTGGACGTATGTTCAAGCTATCTGGTTATCAAGTCAAAGTGCTTGGTAGCAAAGACTGGGATCGTGCGGATGACATCCTAAAAGATGCGGGCCTGGTGGTGGTTACTGTGCCAATTCACCTAACAGAAGGTGTGATTGAAAAGCTAGGTAATCTGCCACAAGACTGCATTCTGTGTGACCTGACTTCTATCAAATCTAAGCCACTGCAAGCAATGTTGAATGTGCACCAAGGACCGGTAGTTGGTTTACACCCAATGTTTGGTCCAGATGTGCCGAGCCTTGCCAAGCAGGTGATTGTGTACTGTGATGGGCGTGGAAATGATCAATACCAATGGTTGCTGCAACAGTTTGGTATTTGGGGCGCGAGCTTGTGTCAGATTGATGCGCAAGAGCACGATCATGGCATGACGTTAATCCAAGCGCTGCGTCACTTCACCTCATTTGCTTACGGCATGCATCTAAGCAAAGAGAACCCGAACATTGAGCAACTGTTAAAGTTGAGCTCACCAATCTACCGCTTGGAGTTGGCGATGGTAGGGCGTCTGTTTGGTCAGGATCCAAACCTCTACGGTGACATTATTCTCTCATCGCAAGAAAACATCGACATGATTAAGCGATTCCACCAACGCTTCGGCGAAGCACTTGCGATTTTGGATAGCAAAGATAAAGCCAAATTTGTCGAAAGCTTTGAGCAGGTGAGTGAGTGGTTTGGTGATTATTCACAACAATTTATGAATGAGAGCCAAAACTTACTCAAACAGGCGAATGATAATATTCATCGCGGTTAATCGCGGGTTATCTATCCGTGTGGAGCCCGAAACGAAAAGAGCAGCTTACGCTGCTCTTTTTTGTGTCGAGAGATAAATCAGTTAGTCGCGGTATTGCTGGTATCTTCACTTGATACTGTATTGATACTGGTGTCGCGATAGGGGGAGTTGGTTAAATTGACTTGCAGACGCACGACATTATCAATCAATTGAACTAAAGGGCCCCATTTCACTTTTTTCTCTTTTTCAAATACATAATTGAAGTTTTCAGGTGTCCACTCCATCAAGTATTGAGGGTTGAGTGCTCGCCCGAGAAAGCGCACCTCGTAATGCAGGTGCGGGCCAGTGGAATTACCTGAACTACCACATTGAGCAATCACATCGCCTTTACTGACAAATTGGCCGCTTTTCACTTTAAAGCGTTGTAAGTGAGCAAAGGAGCTCATAAAGCCAAATGAGTGACGAATAGTGACATAGTTGCCATAGCCACGATTACTCGGGCGAACGGTTTCCACCACTCCGTCTGCAGGTGCGAGGATTTCTTCTCCTCGTTTACAGGTAAGATCGATACCAGTATGAACGTGTCGTTTACCTGAAATAGGATTAATGCGACTGCCGTAGGAAGAAGAAATACGTTGGTATGTCACTGGGCTATCATTTGGAATCAAACGAAACATGGTTGCTCGAACTGCGGAATCGATAGCTGCTGCATCAATTCGCTCTTCTAACGCCATGTTGTTTTCATCGATCATCAGCTCTTCGTCAGCGAGACCTAGAACCGATTCGACGTCGAATACCCGTTTTCCTAATAGCTGAATTTGATTGTTCTTATCGGTCAATGACTGAGAAAGCGAGTGGTTGGTATCAAGCTGCTCTTCATAAAGCGCGGTGATTTCGGCCTTTTCACTTTCTAGTTTGGCGATGGTTTGTGTTAGTTCGTCTTTATTGTGTATCTGCTGTTGATTGAGATACCACGCGCCACCAACGACGGCGGGTAATGCCAATACCGAAGCAAATACTGCTAGGACCGAACTGCGGCCCAAATAGAGCTGCTGATCGCCGTCTTTCGTCGGGATCTGCATGATGATTTTTTTAGACATAGTTATTGTTACTTAAATAGGCGTTCATTTATTTTTCTCCTAAATCAGAGAGATGTTCTAACTCTCGGTTCAGAAGGTCGTTATTGCCTACATTCAATTCTATAAATCGTTTTAGTTGGCTAATGCTCTCGATGTCTATCTTGATGATCTTTAACCTAATCTCACACTTAGAAACATCCACAATTTGCGCTTTTAACGTAATCACTTGTTCGGATTGATCAAATGAAAAAGTAACATGGGTTGGAAGGGCTGGATCCAAAGCCTCAGTCTCTTCCACTTTCATGAGTAAACCATGTAAGGAAAGATCTTGAATCCTAGCTTCAATTGCCAAGTCACGTTGTTCTACCTTCGCTGGCGCTTGATGGAGAATGCGTGAAAAGCGTCGTCTCTCTGCCATGTGCATTTTCTCGTCATGTCTTCAAACAGAATTGAATAGTATATCAATGCGAACAAAAAATGTTCGATTGCTGTTTGAAAAGTGTCGAGGTCGCTACAGAGTGACGTAAGTGCAATGTCATGTTCTTAACGAACGAGACGGGCTAATGAGCTCTTTTTTATAACAAAGAAAACAAAGGCCGCTATGATAGCGGCCTTTGTACAAATTACAATCAAACTTTGCGGGTTGCGATTACTTCGCAATACGCTTGTATTTGATGCGGTGTGGTTCTGCGGCTTCAGGGCCCAACGTTTTCTTCAACCAGTCCATGTACTCGGTGTAGTTACCTTCGTAGAAGTTAACTTGGCCTTCGTCACGGTAGTCAATGATGTGGGTCGCGATACGGTCAAGGAACCAACGGTCGTGCGAGATAACCATTGCACAACCAGGGAACTCTAGTAGTGCTTCTTCTAGAGCACGCAGTGTTTCTACGTCAAGGTCGTTGGTCGGTTCGTCGAGTAGTAACACGTTACCGCCCGCTTTAAGCAGTTTCGCAAGGTGGACACGGTTACGCTCACCACCTGATAGCTCACCAATGATTTTTTGTTGGTCGCTGCCTTTAAAGTTAAAGCGTGAACAGTATGCGCGAGCTGGGATTTCGAAGTTGTTGATCTTAATGATATCAGCGCCTTCAGAAATCTCTTGGAATACGGTTTTAGAATCGTCCATGCTGTCACGGAACTGATCGACCGATGCTAGTTTTACTGTATCACCCATTTCAATTGTGCCTGAATCTGGTTGTTCAGTACCACTTAACATCTTGAATAGGGTCGATTTACCTGCGCCGTTCGCACCGATGATACCAACAATCGCACCTTTAGGGATGCTGAATGATAGGTCATCAATGAGAACACGGCCGTCAAATGACTTCGTTAGGTTCTTCACTTCAATAACTTTATCACCTAGGCGCTCACCTGGCGGGATAAACAGTTCATTGGTTTCGTTACGTTTTTGGTGATCAGAGCTTTGCAGTTCTTCAAAGCGTGCCATACGTGCTTTTGATTTCGCTTGACGACCTTTAGGGTTTTTACGTACCCATTCAAGTTCTTTCTCGATGGTTTTTTGACGAGCACTTTCTTGAGATGCTTCTTGTTGTAGACGAGCGTCTTTTTGCTCCAACCATGAGGTGTAGTTACCTTCCCATGGGATACCTTCACCACGGTCAAGCTCTAAGATCCAACCCGCGGCGTTATCTAGGAAGTAACGGTCGTGGGTGATAGCGACTACAGTACCTGTGTAATCCACTAAGAAGCGCTCTAGCCAAGCGACAGATTCTGCATCTAGGTGGTTGGTAGGCTCATCAAGCAGCAGCATGTCTGGCTTAGAAAGTAGCAGGCGACAAATAGCGACACGGCGGCGTTCACCACCTGATAGGTGCGCAATTTTTTGGTCCCATTCAGGTAAACGAAGTGCGTTTGCAGCTCGCTCAAGTGCGTTTTCTAGGTTGTGACCATCTTTCGCTTGGATCAGAGCTTCAAGTTCGCCTTGCTCTTTTGCAAGTGCGTCGAAGTCTGCATCTGGTTCTGCGTAAGCGGCATAGACCGCATCCAAACGTTTCAATGCGTCAGCAACGTCAGCAACCGCTTCTTCAACAACTTCACGAACGGTTTTTGATTCGTCTAATACTGGCTCCTGGGGTAGGTAGCCTACGTTTAGACCAGGTTGTGGACGCGCTTCACCGTCGATATCCGTGTCGATACCTGCCATGATACGTAGCAGTGTGGATTTACCTGCACCGTTCAGACCTAAAACACCGATTTTCGCACCAGGGAAGAAGCTCAGAGAGATGTCTTTAAGAATTTGACGCTTAGGTGGCACAATCTTGCTCACCCGCGACATGGTATATACGTATTCAGCCATTGCCGATCGTTCCTAAATTAACTGTCATTCAAACCCATCATTTTATACCAAGTGCTTTGTTTTTGTTACCGCATTGCAAGAATTTCCCTTTCGAATGGATTTCTTATTTTGAGCTGACCGGAAACTTACACGGTTAGGGTATACACTTTTGTTATTCGTTATAAATGACGAAGTGCTTTCTGCACAAGTTAGGAACTCCTTGTCTCCATCGTCTTAAAAGTTTCACGAGTACAATTTTTAATACACTAAGTTGCTTTACATGGACATCTGCATTCTGTGTAAATAGATGCATGTGTGAAAATTGCCTTAACATCACATGAACGCTAACAAAACGAGGCTTTGGGGCAGTATATGTCTGGGGAAAATGACACAAATGAGATTCAACGTATCTGAATTGGCTAAAAACGTATGCTGCGCAGCCGCGCTGTGTGCGATGAGTTTGAGTGCTAATGCCGCGCTGAGCTTGGAAAAGCAGCGTGAAGTTTATGAGCAAGCTCAAGATTTATTAGATAAAAATGACATCGACGGATACCTTTCGATCCGTCCTAAAATTTCTGACTATCCACTGACGCCTTATGTGGACTACCGAACATTTATTAGACAGTTACCGGAAAAGTCGCCACAGCAGGTGAACGAATTTATTTCGGAGTACGAGTCGTTTCCTTTTTCTCGTCGTGTTCGCGCTCCATACCTCAACCATCTTTATAAGCAAAAAGATTGGAAAACCATTACTGAATTTCAAAAAGTCATTCCAAGTGGCGAGCGTTACCAATGTATTTTCTACGTGGCTCAGTTAGAGCAAGGTAAGAAAGTCGCCGCGTTTAAAGGGGCTGAGCATATGTGGTTGCGTGGCAGAAATATTGCCGATGAGTGCGATCCATTATTCGCAGCATGGGACAAGGCAGGTGAACGTACTGATGAATTGATCCTCCAGCGTATGCTACTGGCGTTTGATGCTCGTAATGGCAGTTTGATGAGTTACTTACTTAAACTGCCTAAATCCTCGCAGGCAAGGCAACAAGCGAAAGAAATGAAGGCGTTGTTTGATAATCCTTCAAGCGTTGCGGAGTTCGCGAAGAAAAAACCGGCTAATGATTTTAATCGAGCGCAAAGCGAATATGCGCTGGAAAAGCTAGCTCGCATGAATACCAGTCAAGCGCAGAGTGCGTATGATGCCGTCATTAAAGGGCAGAAGTTTTCTCCAGAAAAGGCGCAAGCCCTGGCTGACTATATCGCATTTCGATTGACCCGTACTGAGTCTGAGTCACTAGCTAAGTGGCGCGATGATAAAACGAAAACCAGCCAGTACTTACCGCTCATTGAAACTCGCATTCGCTTAGCGATTCAGAACGCGGATTGGAAGGGCGTACAAGAGTGGATTGCCGTTCTCGATAAAGAAGAGCAAGCGTCGCTTCGCTGGCAATACTGGCTTGGACGAAGTGAAATTGCGTTAGGTGATGACATCGCAGGGAAACAGCGTTTAGCGACTTTGGTCGGGCAGCGAAACTTCTATAGTGTGGCAGCCGCCAATGCGATTGGACAATCAATCAAATACCCTACGCATACGGTTAAGTTTGATAAGCGAGTGGTTCAACCCTATCAAGACTCGTTAGTTCGTATTGAAGAGTTGATCGCGACGGATAAAATTGCAGCAGCGAAAAGTGAATGGGCACATTTATTGCGCCGCGTAGGGAAAGATGAAAAGGCGATGCTGGCGGCTTATGCGTCTTCTAAGCGTTGGCATAACCTAACGGTGACCGCGAGTATTCAAGCGCAGATGTGGGATAATATCGAACTGAGGTTCCCGATTGCGCATCGCTGGTGGTTTAACTTTTATGCAAAAAAACACAACATAGATCCCGTGACGATGATGTCCCTAGCTCGACAGGAAAGTGCGTTGGATGTCGAAGCCCGTTCTCCAGTTGGTGCTCGTGGTCTTATGCAGATCATGCCCGCTACAGCAAAGTATACAGCACGTAAATATAAGTTGAGTTATCAAGGTACGCAGGATCTCTACAATGTGGGCAAAAATATCGAAATTGGTAGCCATTATTTGCAAGGTTTATTAGAGGATTACGATAATAATCGTATTTTTGCTCTTGCTGCTTATAATGCAGGTCCTAACAGAGTAAAAACGTGGCGAGAGCGTACCCAAGGAAAAGTGGATGCTTATGCCTTTATTGAGGCAATTCCATTTAGAGAGACACGCGGTTATGTACAAAACATCCTGATGTTTGAAACATATTACCGTGATCTTTTGGGTATCGATGGCGCGTTCTTGAATCAACATGAGATCAATACCAAGTATTGAGTGAGGTAACTTGATGTCGCACGAACCCGAGTACAAAGACTGGCAACAGATTATTGAGCTAATTCGAACTAGCATGGACAGTGAGCAAGATGACATGCTGTTAACCATGCTGATGTCACGTGATGAGAGAGAATCATTAATATCACGCGTTAATATTATTAACGAGCTTCTTAAAGGCGAGTTATCTCAACGTCAGATCAGCCAGATGCTTGGCGTGGGTATTGCCACTATTACTCGTGGCTCTAACGAGTTAAAGTCTAAATCTGATGAAGAGAAAGACAAACTCAAGGTTTTGTTAGAGCAAGTTGCGGTATCTAAGTAGCCAGTGATTCCAATTCGCCTTTAGGTATTGGTATCACAAGTGGTTAAGATAACGTGTTAAAAAGGGCGGAAATATCCGCCCTTTTTAGTACCTAGCAAATAGGGTGAGCGTTATAAATTTGAAGGGAAGTGCTCAGGGTTTATGAATGGAATCAGAGCCAGAATCAAGGCTTGATGGTAAACCGAACTTCGAGTCAGCTGGTTTTGGGTGAGCAGGCTGATGGCACCACCTTTCTGTTTGATGTTCTCGGTACCAAACACCTCATCCATGACATCTCCCAGCTCATTCGCATGCTCGAGTTTTTCCAATACTTTAGGCGGCAGCATTAAGCTCGCAGAGCGAGATTCACCACGGTGAGTATTCGACTCAATCACCATCCACGCAAACGTCACGTTTGTTTCAATTCCCGCTTCAAGTCCGACATAGTAATCCGCGTTTGGCATCTCTACTTTTGCGTTTTTAACGCGGTTTAGTGCACCGCGATGAGTTTCTTCATCATTCATAGGTTGATCTGCGACCTCACTCGGTACACTGACGCCAACGAAGTTGAACTCTTGGTGCGGAAATGCACTGTTAAATGCACTTTGAACGGCATTAATTTTAGCTGGGTTTAGCGATGCGATTACGACTTTTTGGGTTGCCATGATCTTTTTACTCACTGGTGTCTATTAACTCAATTTTACTTGGGTAGGCTTTACGTTCTCACTAGGGTAACACCCTAATACTTTCAAGTGTTTAGTGATTTTAGTTAGCTCTTCTAGTGCCTGTTGCATTTCTGTCGAAGCAAGATGAGATTCCAAGTCTACGTAGAACATCTCTTCCCATGGGTTCCCCATAATTGGACGTGATTCTAGCTTGGTCATATTGATGCCGTAACGTTGCAGCACTAATAGTGTTTCAACCAATGAGCCAGCCTCTTGGGAGGTCGACATGATCAAGGTAGTTTTTGCTGGAATCTGAGTTGAAACCTCAACTGGTTTGCGAGCAACCACGATAAAACGAGTATGGTTCTCAGTTTGGTTTGCAATGTTGCCTTGAATTGCTTGCAAGCCGTATAGCTTACCGCTTGATGCATTACCAATTGCAGCAACATCATCACGATCCATCTCTTGAACTTTCTGCATTGCATCTGCCGTGCTGGCGCAAGACTCCAGTTTTACACCTTTCATACGGCTTAAAAACTCACTGCACTGTTGGTGTGGCTGAGGATGTGAATACAGCGTTTTAATGTTTTCCAGACGAATGTCTTTTTTCGCAACCAAGCAGTGCTCGATTGGTTGAGTTAGCTCTCCAACGATGTAAAGCGTCGTGTGTTGTAGTAGGTCGTACACTTCATTAATAGAGCCTGAACTGGTGTTTTCGATTGGCAGAACGCCATAATCAGCATGGCCCGATTCTACTATTTGAGTCACTTCTTTGAAGTGTTCGCAGTTGAGCTCGATAAGTTCTGTATTTTTACGGCTGAAGTATTCGCGGCTTGCCAAGTGCGAGTAAGAGCCTTTGGCTCCTAAGAAAGCGACGCGAGCAAGTGGCTTACGACTTTGTTGCGGGTTAACGAGGTTTTGCAGGTAACTTTGCTGAAGAAGCACAGAGTCTTCAATGATGGTATGGAAAAGTTTAGTGATGTACTGCGCGTCGAGTTCGTATTTATCTCGGCCATTAGAAATCAGCTTAACTAATAGTTGTTGTTCTCGAACGGCATCACGAACGGGTTTTGAGGTTTGTACTTTGCTTTTGGCTACTTCAATGCTGAGTTTACGGCGCTCAGACAATAAGCTGAGAAGTTGGTCATCTAGCTCATTCAAGCGCAAACGAATTTCTTCGAGGGAAATAGGTTGGTCAGTCATCAATTCTTTCCTTATAAAAAAGCCTCCCGATTTGGGAGGCTTTCTGTTTGTTTTTGACTTTTCTTTCACAAACGAGTTCGCCCCTCCGACTATGGGAGGAAAAAGAAGTCAAAAATAAACAGTGAGGTTAAATGCATAAATAGTGCTTAATTTATGAGTGTTTAAACACAATAAGCAAGGCAGGGGAGAGCGTCAAGCAAAAAAATAGCGCCTTTCGGCGCTATTTCCTCAATCTGGTCAGTTTACTCTTCTTCTTCCACTAGCTCAGGCTTATTTGCACGTCGAGCTTCAGGTTTGTGGGTCAGCTTGTTCAATTGTCGTTCTAGTTTTTGCTCCACTTCGTTGATAGCTGCGTAAAGATCTTCGTGAGTTGCTGAGGCAATGAGCTGGCCTTTAGGAACTTTAATAACCGCTTCGAATTTCTTCTGTTTGTTTGGTTCCTCACTGAAAGTTGCTTGGCAACCAATTAGGTCTACTTGCCATTTCTCCAGTTTTTTAAACTTGCTCTCAATATGAGCTCGGATTGCAGAGGTGATTTCGATGTTTTTGCCAGTGATATTCATTGTCATAAGTGTTTTTCCTCTGTTGCATCCCTCATGGGTTGAGTTCAGATTACCGCTTTAAGCATAAAAAAATGTGATTCAGATCATTATTTTGTTCGGGGTTTTTATGATGAAAAATGAATGTGATCTCACTCAAGATCTGCTGAGATTTATCGTGAAATTGCTTGTTATCGGTTAGTAAATCCGTAGATTGGATAGAGTACTCAGCTGAAAACGTCTTCGTTTTTAGGGAAGTTTTACGGCCTAATATTAGAGGTGGTTAAAATTTAACTATACGTAAAGTGTGATGACAGTCACTGAGTCTCTCAGACGAATTTATTTACAAAGCCGCTTATTGTACAAGCGGCTTTTTTGTGTCTGGCGTTTGACTGACTTTTCGTAGCGGTATCATGAAGAAGGGATCCTTTGGAGCCAGTGATACCCGCTCTAGACTTTTGACTTGGTCCAAACTTTCTAGCTGTTTGTATATAACGTAATAGCGATTAATGCTGGTAACGTATCCAACCGTTGAGCTTAAACTTTTCCGCATAACGACTTCCACGTTATTGAACCAAACATTAGGATCGTAGCCTTTCTGGGCTGCACGTTTACGAATTCGTTCTACATTCCCGGGGCCAGCATTGTAAGCCGCTAAGGTAAAGTAGAGTTTATTTTCCGCCGTAATAGCAGGATCACTGAAGTACTGTTTACGCAAAAATGCTAAATACTTCACGCCAGCATGAATATTGTTTTCTAGCTGCCGAACGTTTTTGATATTGATATTAGGGTCTCGAGCCGTGCTGGGTAGAACTTGCATTATGCCGACTGCACCTCGACTTCCAACGAGGTCGTTATTAAAGCCGGACTCTTTATAAGCGACGGCTGCGATCAGTAGATAGTCGATATCGTACTTCTCACCATAGCGTGAAAACAACGTAGCAAGCTTTTCTAGTTGAGCAATTTTGTTGGGGTTAAGGGCTTTGTTTAGCCAACCTGTGTTATCGATGTATTTTCCGTAAATGACGTTACCGAGCAGTGTCCCAGAACGAGATTTCTGAATAAACTTGTTCACGACGGCTTTCAAACTTGGGCTGTTTTCCCGCATTGCCCAAGCGATTTTACCATTTTCACGAATAGGGATTTCTGGGTGAGCTCGAATATCATCCATCACTTTCAGCCAAAGTTTGGCTTTATGACTATCGAGAACAATGGCTTTGACGTAGCCGTTATTGAGCATCCCAACCAGTTCGTAGTCTTGCAGTGTTTCTTCAATAAAATGTACGACAACGGGTGGCAAGCCTTTTTTATTTAGCTTCTTATTTAGTGCTTGAATACTCTCAAAGTAGCTAGAACTGGCACGTACCCAAACCTCTTTGCCGCTCAGTTGCTCAATGTTAGTCATGGCTGGTGTGCTTTTGTTCGTGACTATCCACTCGTCAATACCAGTAAGAATGGGTGAACTAAAATCGACTTTCTGTTTACGTGTGTTGGTAATGGTCAGATTGGCGACGACTAGATCACCGGAGCCATTTTCTAAGGCTGGCAGAAGTTGGTCACGGGCTAGAGGAATAATTTGTACGTTAAGTTTCGGTTTGAGCTTACGAAGGTCTTTTTCGAAATGCGCCAGGAGTTCTGCACCTATTCCTTTTGGTGTACCGCCCTCAATGTAATAGAAGCCTAGATCAGCAGAAACGAGGACACGTAAAACATTCTTCTCTTTAATAACATCGAGATCCCCAGTGTAAGGAGGTTGCTTGAGTGGTGATATTTGCAGTGCGCAAACGGAAGCAGACAATAAGAGCAGCATAACTGCGCATAGCTTAGGTATCGTCACGTTCACATCCTTTTATAAAGGGGAGGGGAACTTTAAGCATATGTAGAGCCCCGTAGATCATCAAGCAAGGGCAGAGCACGCTATTGCGGGTAATAAAAAAACCGCCACGGTAAAAACGGTGGCGGTTTAGTTTGAAGCGGCTCAGTTACTTCACAGGGTTGAGCTCGATAAGCTTTTCAGTTCTTGCTACGGCGTCTTCCAAACCGAGTTGCTTGTAGGCCTCTAGCTGGATAGTCAGTGACTTACGTGCCGCTTCTGTGTCTGGGAATGCTTTTTGTAGCTCTTGAGTGCGATTAATTGCAGCTACCCAGGCTTCACGACGGAGGTAGAAGTCAGCCGTCGCTAAGTCATAGTTCGCTAGGCGGTTTTTCAGCGCAACCATGCGTTTTTGTGAATCTTCTGCGTATGGACTGTTCGGGTAGCGTTGAAGCAGTTTTTTGAAGTCATCAAACGCTTTTTTTACTGGCTCAGGATCGCGATCACTTCGATCTACGCTGAACAGATCATGCATAAAGTTACGATCTTGCGCCATATGGCTTAGACCGCGCATGTACAGTACCCAGTCCATTTTTTCATGGGTTGGGTTTAAACGCATAAAGCGAGAAATGGTTGCCAAGCCCAAAGCAAGGTCGTCGTTTTTGTAGTACGCATAGATTAGGTCAAGCTGCACCTGTTCTGAGTAGGCACCGAATGGGTAACGTGAGTCTAATGCTTCCAGTTTCTCAATTGCAGAAAGCCAATTACCACTTTGAAGAGAAATCTGTGCGTCTGCATACAGTTCCGAAGGCGGCACATCAGGAACGATTTCTTCTTTGCTTGCACATCCAAACAGAAGGGATACCGCTAAAAGGCCTGTTAAAGTCTGACGTTTCATATCAGGAGTCTGTTCCTTGAATCTAAATATTTCTTAAGCTGCCGTTACTTTCTTTCCAGTAACAGATACAATGACGTAATAGTCTATTTTTTCACAGTCGTGAGCATTAGTCTCACAGTTTTTAAAAAAGTTCGATATGGCTCAGCAGATTGTATTAACAAATACCGTAAAAGATAGCCAGTTAGGTCAACGTTTAGACCAAGCTATCGCCGAATTATTCGCGGACTTCTCTCGCTCGCGCCTGAAAGAGTGGCTGCTTGATGGGAAAGTTCAAGTTAATGGTGAAGTTGTCACCAAACCTCGCACCAAAGTAATGGGTGGCGAGGAAATTACATTGCAAGCCGAGTTAGAAGATGAAGAACGCTGGGAAGCGCAAGATATCCCGCTAGATATCGTCTATGAAGATGACGATATTATCGTTATCAACAAACCTCGTGACTTTGTGGTTCACCCAGGTGCCGGTACGCCAGATGGTACAGTGCTTAATGCGTTGTTGCATCATTACCCTGATATCGCAGAAGTGCCTCGTGCGGGCATTGTGCACCGTCTGGATAAAGACACAACGGGGCTGATGGTGGTGGCGAAAACTGTACCAGCACAAACTCGCCTGGTTCGCGCACTGCAAAAACGTAATATTACTCGTGAGTACGAAGCAATCGCTATTGGTCGTATGACAGCGGGTGGTAAAGTGGACCAACCTATTGGTCGTCATTCTACCAAGCGCACGCTTATGGCGGTAGCACCAATGGGTAAACCAGCGGTAACGCACTACCGTGTCGCTGAGCGTTTCCGCGAACACACACGTATCCGTCTGCGTCTTGAAACGGGTCGTACGCACCAGATCCGTGTGCACATGTCTTACCTTCAGCATCCGCTGCTCGGTGATATTGCATATGGTGGACGTGCTCGCATCCCGACAGGTGCTTCTGAAGAGCTAACGGCAATGATCCGTGGCTTCGATCGCCAAGCATTGCACGCCGTAATGCTACGCTTTGAACATCCAATTACGGGAGAAGTACTTGAGTTCCATGCCCCTGTGCCTGATGACATGGTGGCGATGACTGAAGCGCTTCGTCAAGATACGGAAGAGCACGGTTTACCGGAAGAGTTCTAAGATGAAGACAATCATTCCGAATTGGCGTGCGCCTAAAAATGTCAAAGCTTTTGCCTCAACACGCATAGGCGGTTTTTCGACAGGCCCTTATCAAGGGCTAAATTTAGGTACTCACGTTGGGGATGATTTGTCTTTAGTAGAGAAGAACCGAGCTTGGTTGGCGCAGCAGGCGAACATGCCCCATGCGCCAATCTGGTTAAACCAAACGCATTCAACCGTTGTGGCTCAAGCAAATGAACCAACAACACAAGTGCTTGATGCGGACGGTGTATTTACTTCTTCAAGCCATGTTGTTTGTTCAGCGATGACCGCCGATTGTCTACCTGTATTATTGACTAATACACAAGGCACGCAGGTCGCTGCCGTTCATGCAGGGTGGCGCGGCTTAGCAAATGGTATTGTCGAAAATGCATTAGCGTTGTTTTCAGGTGAAGTGATAGCGTGGCTTGGGCCTGCCATTGGATCTCAAGCCTTTGAAGTGGGTGAAGATGTTCTGCAAGCTTTTGTTGATGTCGACTCTCTGGCACATCAAGCTTTTATGCCACGAGAGGCTAAAGGTAAATGGTTGGCTGATATGTCAAAGCTGGCAACGCAACGTCTAAATCGAGCTGGAGTGACACAAGTGTTTGACTCTGGACTTTGTACTTACCAAGATAAAGCCTCTTTTTATTCGTATCGCCGTGATGGTAAAACTGGTCGACAAGCCACCTTTATTTGGATTGAAGATTAGTTATAAGCACTAAAGTGCCAAGATGCATAGTGCTATTTTTGCAAAGCTATCTTTATTCATTCACTCCCTTGAAATTCCTCCTCTGAGTATCCATCTTTCTAACTGTCAAAAGAATTTCCTTTAGTTGAGGTTAGGAAGGTAGATATGCGTCTTGATCGATTCACAAGTAAGTTTCAAATCGCTATCTCTGATGCTCAATCACTAGCGTTAGGGCGCGATCATCAATATATCGAGCCAGTTCACCTAATGGTGGCTTTGCTTGACCAAAATGGCAGTCCAATTCGTCCATTGCTTACTATGCTGGATGTGGACGTAACGCATTTACGCTCTAAATTGAGTGAAATGCTAGATAGATTACCAAAAGTCAGTGGCATCGGTGGAGATGTACAGCTCTCTAGTTCGATGGGCACGTTGTTTAACCTGTGTGACAAAGTGGCGCAAAAGCGTCAAGACTCCTATATCTCGTCTGAAATCTTCCTGCTTGCTGCTTTAGAAGATCGCGGACCATTGGGGCAATTACTCAAAGAGATCGGTTTAACAGAGCAAAAAGTTAGCCAAGCAATCGAAAAGATCAGGGGTGGTCAAAAGGTTAATGATCCGAATGCAGAAGAGCTTCGCCAAGCATTGGAAAAGTTCACCATTGACCTTACCGAGCGAGCAGAACAGGGCAAACTGGATCCGGTTATCGGCCGTGATGATGAAATTCGCCGTACCATCCAAGTATTGCAGCGCCGTACTAAAAACAACCCTGTGATCATCGGTGAACCTGGCGTAGGTAAGACCGCAATTGTTGAAGGCTTAGCTCAGCGCATTGTCAATAATGAAGTGCCAGAAGGTTTGCGTGGTCGCCGTGTGCTGTCATTAGATATGGGCGCACTGGTTGCTGGTGCTAAGTACCGTGGTGAATTTGAAGAGCGCTTGAAGTCGGTATTGAATGAACTCGCTAAAGAAGAAGGTAATGTCATTCTGTTTATCGACGAGCTCCATACTATGGTTGGTGCGGGTAAAGGTGAAGGCTCAATGGATGCGGGGAACATGCTCAAACCTGCATTAGCCCGTGGTGAACTGCACTGTGTTGGCGCAACAACACTGGATGAATATCGTCAGTACATCGAAAAAGATGCGGCGTTAGAACGTCGTTTCCAAAAAGTGCTGGTGGATGAGCCGACCGTTGAGGATACCGTGGCGATTTTACGTGGCTTGAAGGAGCGTTATGAGCTTCATCATCACGTTGAAATTACTGACCCAGCGATTGTTGCAGCGGCGAGTTTGTCACATCGTTATGTTTCTGACCGTCAACTGCCAGATAAAGCGATCGACTTAATCGACGAAGCGGCTTCAAGCATTCGTTTACAAATTGACTCTAAGCCAGAGTCATTAGATAAGCTTGAACGTAAAATCATCCAACTTAAGATTGAGCAACAGGCGCTTAGTAACGAGCACGACGAAGCGAGTGAAAAGCGTTTGAAAGCGCTTAATGAAGAACTCAATGAAAAAGAACGTGAGTACGCTGAACTAGAAGAGGTTTGGAATACAGAAAAAGCCGCACTTTCTGGCACTCAACATATTAAGTCTGAGCTTGAACAAGCTCGTATGGATATGGAGTTTGCTCGCCGAGCTGGTGATTTAAACCGCATGTCGGAACTTCAATATGGTCGTATTCCTGAACTTGAGAAGCAGTTAGATCTTGCAACCCAAGCGGAAATGCAGGAAATGACACTATTGCGTAATAAAGTAACCGACAACGAGATTGCAGAAGTACTTTCTAAGCAAACTGGCATCCCAGTATCCAAGATGCTAGAAGCGGAAAAAGAGAAACTACTTCGTATGGAAGACGTACTGCATAATCGTGTGGTAGGGCAAAGCGAAGCGGTCTCTGTTGTATCGAATGCCATTCGTCGTAGTCGAGCTGGGCTTTCTGATCCAAACCGACCAATTGGCTCCTTCTTATTCTTAGGTCCAACAGGTGTAGGTAAAACAGAGCTTTGTAAGACACTTGCGAGCTTTATGTTCGACAGCGAAGATGCGATGGTCCGTATCGACATGTCTGAGTTCATGGAGAAACACTCAGTGGCAAGATTGGTGGGTGCGCCTCCAGGCTATGTCGGATATGAAGAGGGGGGTTACTTAACGGAAGCGGTTCGTCGCAAGCCGTATTCGGTAATTTTGTTAGATGAAGTAGAGAAAGCGCATCCGGATGTATTTAACATTCTGCTGCAAGTTCTCGATGACGGGCGTTTAACGGATGGTCAAGGTCGTACTGTTGACTTCCGTAATACGGTTGTGATCATGACATCGAACTTGGGTTCATCTCGTATCCAAGAGAATTTCGCAACATTAGATTATCAAGGTATCAAGAGTGAAGTAATGGATGTGGTTAGCAAACACTTCCGTCCTGAGTTCTTGAACCGTGTTGACGAAATAGTGGTGTTCCATCCACTTGGTCAAGAACACATCAAGTCCATCGCTTCTATTCAATTAGAACGTTTGGCGAAACGACTAGAAGAAAAAGGATATCAACTAGAGGTTTCTGACAAAGCACTCGATTTGATCGCTCAAGTTGGTTTCGACCCTGTATATGGTGCGCGTCCTTTAAAACGAGCAATTCAACAGAATGTCGAGAACCCATTAGCCAAATCGATTCTTTCTGGTGAAATTGTTCCAGACAAGAAAGTGCAGCTAATCGTTACTAATGACCAAATTCGTGCCCATCAGTAATTGCACAGATACAATAAGAAATGAGATAAAAATCACATTCAAGGGGCCATTTGGCCCCTTTTCTATAATTTTTTAGAACCTTTTGCCTGTTTTCTATACGAATGAACTAAAAAGGTGAGTTTTTTTTAAAAATGCACTTGTGTTCCTTAATGAACGCCCTATAATGCGCCTCCGTTGTCAAGGGAAAGCAAGTTAAGCGAAGCCTAGACAACAAGGTCAGTGAGTTAAGAATTAACTCGCAGATAAATAACTTAAAAAAGTGTTTGACACGATAAGTTATCTAGCTAAAATGGCCGTCCACTTTGAAGAGAAGTTCAAAGTGTGCTCTTTAAAAATATAGACCTATCAATCTGTGTGGGCACTCGTTGATGATAATCCAATTAGAAACTTCGGTTTCAAATTAGGTTTCAATGAAACGAAGTGACCATTGAATCTTCGGATTCAGCACAGTCAATTCAAACATTACTTTATGTAATGTTCAGTATTCATTGAGCCGAACAAAATCTTAAATTGAAGAGTTTGATCATGGCTCAGATTGAACGCTGGCGGCAGGCCTAACACATGCAAGTCGAGCGGAAACGAGTTATCTGAACCTTCGGGGAACGATAACGGCGTCGAGCGGCGGACGGGTGAGTAATGCCTAGGAAATTGCCCTGATGTGGGGGATAACCATTGGAAACGATGGCTAATACCGCATGATGCCTACGGGCCAAAGAGGGGGACCTTCGGGCCTCTCGCGTCAGGATATGCCTAGGTGGGATTAGCTAGTTGGTGAGGTAAGGGCTCACCAAGGCGACGATCCCTAGCTGGTCTGAGAGGATGATCAGCCACACTGGAACTGAGACACGGTCCAGACTCCTACGGGAGGCAGCAGTGGGGAATATTGCACAATGGGCGCAAGCCTGATGCAGCCATGCCGCGTGTATGAAGAAGGCCTTCGGGTTGTAAAGTACTTTCAGTCGTGAGGAAGGCGGCGTCGTTAATAGCGGCGTTGTTTGACGTTAGCGACAGAAGAAGCACCGGCTAACTCCGTGCCAGCAGCCGCGGTAATACGGAGGGTGCGAGCGTTAATCGGAATTACTGGGCGTAAAGCGCATGCAGGTGGTTTGTTAAGT
>NZ_JAMZAP010000049.1:0-1607 GCF_024181785.1 Vibrio sp. Y42_MX_L11 | reverse complement strand
ATTAAACGCCTAGATCACTTAGGGCTGATCGCTGCTTTCTGCCATGAAATCGGCTTACCTGGTATTATTGATCGCGTCATTCCCAAGTACTCGGATCATAACGTTTCACATGGCGATGCGGTCTTGGCGATGATTCTCAATGGTCTTGGCTTTCACAGCAGAACGCTGCATATGTTTTCTGACTTCTTCGAGACGAAGCCTGTTGCCAAGTTGCTTGCTAAAGATATTGAAGCTCACCATTTAACGGACGATGTACTCGGACGCACGTTAGATGCTTTATATGAAGCAGATGTCTCCGCACTTTATCAAGCGATTGCAGAGCATGTCGTTGATAAGCTAGGACTTAAAACAGACTCTGTACACCTTGATATCACTAGCTTCCATGTCGATGGTGAATACGCCCAGGACGAAGATCTTAATGCCATCAAGCTGGTAAAAGGCTACAGCCGAGACCACCGTCCAGAGCTAAATCAAGTGGTCCTTGAGTTGATTTGCGAAAATCAAGCTGGCCTGCCTGTTTACATGCAAGCGCTTAGTGGTAACACCAATGATGCTAAGGCATTCTCAGAAGTCACTAAACGGCATATTCATTGCCTGAAGGCAGCTCAAAACAGTCGCTACTTCATCGCCGATGCCGCTTTATACACCGAAGAGAGCATTCGTTCACTGGATGAGCAACAACAGAAGTTTATTACGCGTGTTCCAATGACCATTAAATCAGCCAAAGAGGCCTTAATGAACCTTGAGCCAGAGCAGCTGAGCCATATCGGCAATGGCTACTCGGGTTGTTGGGTTGACGCTGATTATGGCTCGGTATCTCAGAAGTGGCTGTTGATTCATAGTGAACAAGCAACCAAGCGAGAACAGGTAACGTTTTATAAGAACTTAGACAAAAATATCACCAAAGAGCTGAAAGCGCTGGGACAACTAAAGAAAAAGCAGTTTGCTTGCGCAGTGGATGCCGAGCAAGCAATGAGCGACTTCGCCAACCAGTGTCATTTGCTTGGCTTCGCGCAATCAACCATCGTTAAAGAGCCAATTTATTCAGGTCGTGGTCGGCCGAAGAAAGATGAAAAGCCGACGGGATACCACTATTTGATAGATGCTACGCCTTATACCGATCTAGAAAAGGTGAAACTGGCCAAGCTTAAAGTAGGTATGTTTATTCTCGCCACCAACGATACTGACAACACCGACCTAACAATGGTTGCATTGCTTGAACATTACAAGTCTCAGCAAAAGGTCGAGCGCGGCTTTCGCTTTTTGAAAAGCCCTGAGTTCTTAACATCATCAATTTTCCTGAAGAAACCTCAGCGAATCGAGGCACTACTGATGATCATGACGCTGAGCCTACTCGTCTACGCAAGCTTAGAGCACAAAATCCGAGAGAGTCTCACTAAGACCGAGGAATTCTTTCCTAGCATGGTAAAGAACAAGACGACAACTAAACCGACGGCACGTTGGGTATTCTTAAAATTCGAAGGTATCGACACACTCGAATTTGGCGGCCAAAGCTTCATAACGGGTGTTCAAGAGCATCAGACTCGGCTGCTTAAGCTTCTTGGTGTTCTGTATGAAGCAGTTTATTCCTAAATTGGCTGCGGAAT
>NZ_JAMZAP010000048.1:0-2291 GCF_024181785.1 Vibrio sp. Y42_MX_L11 | reverse complement strand
ATCTGATCATCAAATCGATCTTGAATGTATTGAAATTATTGTGATTTAAATGTACAAATTAGTGGAAACATCACTTCACGTCACCCCTTATGCCATAAAGGATTTTCATGATCTTGCCCTGTAACTCTATTTCTGGGTAAATATCCATATTTGACCTTTGAGGGCTAATGACCTGTTAAAGGGTGATCAACACAATACCGAAACTCCCGCATGCTGCCTTAATCACTGAGCTCAACGCATAGTTAAAATGCCACGCGTTGCGAATCGTTCTTAAACGCTATGTTATGCGCGTGGTTAATACATACCTACATAACCGTCCAACTTGCGAATTACCCCAATCCAACGCTCGATATTTGGGTAAGTTTCTAGGTTAAAACCACCCTCATCTGCGACATGGGTATAAGCATACAGTGCGATATCAGCAATAGAAATATTATCACCAACTAAGAACTTAGTTTTTGACAGCTGTAGCTCCATGATTTGTAATGCTTTATGGCCGCCTGATTGTAGTGATTTATATTCTTCTAGACGGTGCTCCGGCATACCTTGATACTTCTGAATAAAGCGCGCTACGGCAATATAAGGCTCATGTGAGTATTGCTCAAAGAAAAGCCACTCGTACACTTTTGCTTTTTGATAACTGTCATTAGGTAGATAAGGCGTATTTTCTGCAAAGTAACCTAGTATTGCATTGGACTCACAGAGTACTCGACCGTCATCAAAAACGACTGTCGGGATTTTACCATTTGGATTGAGGGCTAAAAATTCTGTTGTTTTAGTCTCGTTATCTAAGAGATTAACGTGCTTCCATTGGTGCTCAATGCCAAGGAATGACAATAGTAATTTTACTTTTAAGCAGTTACCTGACTGCAAATCTCCATATACAACCATCACACTCTCCATGTTTCAATTCGTAAAAGCGCATAACGCGCAGTTAAGGCATGAACTACGCTACCACCCAAACTAAACGATTGTGCCTAAAACACGAAACCCAACCTTGAACTGAAAATGCCAAGCGTTGGGAATCATTCTTGAACAGTTTATTACGTCGCTACATTTCGCCCGATTTAATTTTGAACTGAGCTTCATTAACCGACTGTTTCCCAAACAGTAAATCCATCATCGCGATGATTCGTTTATTGTCATTTCCCCACTTATCTGAATTGGCACTATTTGGCGCTTTGAACTCTACTTCGCCAACTTTTTTACTGTTTTTATATGCCTTAACTTGGGCATCTGCAATAAACGTTCTAAAGTCCCAACTCCAGCGCGATACATAAGTCAACGTAAGTTCAGAGCTCTTAGGAAGAGTTCCATCACTTACAACCGTACATTTATGTGCTGTATCCAAACACCATTCTTGTACCGAGTCCAAGAAAACATCTCGTGTGGCGTCATCTTTTACAATGATAATTTCCTTGCTCTGGTTATCTTCCGAAATAGCTTCAACTGTATATTTTGGCGCTGCGCATGCCGCCAATAGAATAGGCAAGCTAAGAATGATTAGTTTCTTGTACATTTTACATCTCTTTTAATAAATCTATAATTGTAAATGAATTTCATGTGGCTGCATAACGCCGCATTAAGGGGTGAACAACGCCCCCCAAACTAAGCTACTGTGCCGTAAACACTAAAGCTGATTCAAACCAAAAATGCCACGCGTTGTTAATCCCTCTTGAATACTTTGCTAGTTGCCAAACCTAAAGCTTTGATGTGATGTTGATTGCCGCTTTGCCAACACTGGCTTTATGCACTTTGAAAGACTCAAATCAGGTGCACTTTCAAAGCACTTGTCACTGAAACCACTTGGAACTCAAAACGCCGTAGAAAACGGAATAACAACACAAAAAAGCTCTTTTAGACAGACGGTGTTACAGACCTGACTTTCAACAAACAAAGCGGCTTCTGAAACAGAAGATCCAAACCAAACAAGAAACCAAAGCACGATTTTCACAACCCCAAATAACTAGAAATGGAAATAAGAAAACCTAGCAAATACACACGGACTTTAGCCCTAAACATTCTTCTTTAGGTACGTTTTTCTTCGTTAGCCAACTAACGCCCTGTTAAGGTGTGAGCAACGCAATACCGAAGCTCCCGCATACCACCTTAAACACTAAAACCAACGCATAGTAAAAATGCCACGCGTTGCGAATCACTCTTAAACAGTTTGTATGGATAATAAGTACTCCAATCGGGTAAGGTGAGACCCAGACTTTAGCTGCAACTAAAGTTCTTCTATCTGGTAGTTCGATTGAACGATGGCTCCTCAATTGAGAGACCGGTAACAA
>NZ_JAMZAP010000047.1:0-2366 GCF_024181785.1 Vibrio sp. Y42_MX_L11 | reverse complement strand
GTAAGCGCCCCACAAAGCACACATTCAATTAGCCAGGCACCAGACTTATGATCTTATCTTCACTAATAAGGAGATAAGATCATGGCTCACCGACGACGCAGCGATCAGGAATGGCTGGAAATATTTCAGCAATACGAAGACAGCTCTCTTAACCAAAGAGAGTTCTGCCGACAGAATCAACTCAGCCCTTCAACTTTCTTTTCAAAGCGACGGTCGCTGAAGCTAACCAGAGAAAACCAGCAATGCAGTTTTGTCCGAGCGGAGGTAGTTGAACAGACCACTCGCTATCAGGTAACGAATTCCGCAACAGAAAATATGACGCTTTGCTTTAACGATGTTGAGTTGAGCATCCCGCAAGGCACGCCAACAGATTATCTGGCCGAACTTATCGGTGCATTATCATCATGAGGGGATTAACTAACGCGCCTGCTATCTACCTGTATCGTGAGTTCGTTGACTTCAGAAAATCCATTAACGGTCTGGCCGCACTGGTTGAGTGTGAAACTAACTTGCCTCTGAGTTCAGGAGCATTGTTCCTGTTTACCAACAAACAGCGCGACAAAATAAAGATACTCTACTGGGATAAAACGGGCTTCGCGCTCTGGTATAAACGACTGGAAAAAGCGAAGTTCAAATGGCCTTCCCAGGAGAAAAAACAGGTATTTACCCTCAACCAATTTGAGTTGGACAGGCTGCTCTCAGGCTTCACTATTATCGGCCATAAGCCTGTTGAAATACACGATTTTACAATGAGTTAATCGTTATAAAAGTCAGATGTATCAGGTGTTGCAGCGGCATTTTTAGTATAATGGATGCCATGAAAAAGATGCCTGATATTAACCCTGACAGCCAAGATATTGCCGAGCTTCAAGCGATGGTAAAAGCCCTTATGGCTGAAAAGGCATCGCTGCTTGAACAGTTCAAATTAGCTATCGACCGTCAGTTCGCCAAACGCTCTGAATCACTCAAACCTTATGATGATGCACAGGGTGACCTGTTTAATGAAGCGGAGTGCGAGGTCGATGCAGCCTCTGACGAACAGGAAGTGGTAACGACAACCACGACCAAAAAAGTACGAGGTAAACGCAAGCCGCTTCCTAAAGACTTGCCCCGTGAGCATATCGTTCTGGACCTGGATGATGATGAAAAAGTCTGCTCATGCTGCCAGCACCCTCTGCATAAAATCGGTGAAGATAGTTGTGAAAAGCTGGAGTTCACGCCAGCAGTACTGAAGGTTCTGGAATATGTTCGCCCTAAGTACAGTTGCCGCCAGTGTGAAAAGGAAGCCGATAAGGTTAGCATCAGCCAAAAGCCTGCACCTGCCAGTATTATCCCTAAAAGCTTCGCGACAGAAAGCCTTCTGGCTAACATCATCCTTGGAAAATATCAGTACGCGCTACCGCTTTACCGTCAGGAAGCCCTGTTCGAGCAGTCTGGTGTCGAGCTATCCAGAACAACCATGGCTCGCTGGATGATGCAGGTCAGCGAACGTTTTACTCCGTTGTATAACGCTCTGCACAAACACTTGCTGGAGCAGGTGGTCATCCAGGCAGATGAAACACCACTAACCGTGCTTAAAGAAGATAAGCAATGCTATATGTGGGTTTACTGCTCTGGTGCTGACTCTCCTGAAGCGACATTGGAAGGCGTTAAAAACATCGTGCTGTACGATTATCAAAATCGTCGCTCAAGAGCATGTCCCATCGGCTTCCTTGGTGACTACAATGGCTACCTGCAAACGGATGGATACCGAGTCTATGACGGCCTGGAGAAGGTTGAACACCTTGGCTGTCTTGCTCATGCTCGCCGTAAGTTCATGGATGCGAAGAAGGTACAAGGTAAAGGCAAAACAGGAAAAGCGGATGTCGCTCTGGCAAAAATCCAAAAACTGTATGCGCTTGAAACTCGCCTGAAAGGAAGGTCTGCTCTGGAGCGAATGACTGAACGACAAAAACTGGCGAAACCTATGCTTGATGACCTGCATAAATGGCTGACATCGCAAAAGGTCATCGGTACAGGTGAACTAGGCAAAGCAATCAAATACGCGGTTGGTCAGTGGCCGAAACTGGTTCGGTATGTCGAAGATGGTCACCTGTCTATCGATAACAATCGGGCTGAGCGAGCAATAAAATCCATGGTTATTGGCCGAAAAAACTGGCTCTTCTCTGACACTCCCAGAGGTGCCGACGCCAGCGCAATGCTTTACAGCATCATCGAGACAGCAAAAGCGAATGACCTTATCTTGTACGACTACATGGTTAAGTGCATGAAAGAGTTGGCTAAGCCCGAGCCTGATATCGACTCACTTCTTCCCTGGAACTTCTCCCACACATAAAAAAGCGCCCGTGTGTTCATGGGGCGCTTAC
>NZ_JAMZAP010000046.1:0-2667 GCF_024181785.1 Vibrio sp. Y42_MX_L11 | reverse complement strand
CATTTTTTGCTAGGTCGATACCTAATACAGTCACAGCCATGTTGTTATCTCCGTATGAAATGGTGAATTTATCATCTCAGAACTAACGGCTGAGTGATAGGGAGGAAGTCCATTCCATACGTTATGGTTCGAAAGCAACGGTCGCTTTTTTAACTGAGCAAAGCTCCTTTGGAGAGTGGCTGGCCTCTTTCTGGATGAGAGTGTTGAGTATCTGGACTTATGTTTCATAGTTCAGCAAACCCAATCATTAGATTGGTTTTCACTCCGATTCTTTTACTGTTTTACTTACAGTATTCAGGTGCGCCTACTCCCTTTATCGCGCCAATATTCGTTGTGATTTTTCTAACTCTGATGCCATCTAAACCCCCGTTCAACATGATGTTGAAATTGCTGGTAATACTCTCACTTCTCAGCTTTGGCATCGTAACTTTAGCAGGAGCGCTCATGAGCTCCCCTAGTGGCTTCTTACTGTTTACTTGGTCACTTCTCTGTTGGAGTTATTACCGAAGTCATCGCGATCCCAAAGACATCGTTTCGACACTCACTTTGATTGTTGTATTGATTATCGTGGTCACAAGCCAACAAATGGGGTTGTCGCTTGAGGGGTTGCCATGGGTCTTATTTAATAGTTTCATTGTTGCGTTGGTTGCCACATATATTAGCTTTTGGCTATTCCCTGGGGACGAAAAAGATATACAACCAGACCAAACCACTCTTGATGGTGCAGACGAACATATCGGGCTTATCGTCTTTAAAGCAACCGCATTGTGTGTTGTTTTGTACGCGCTAATATCATCTGGAAGCTCTCAAACGCTATTAATCGCAATAACATTTGGCAGCATGATTAAGCACCCAGTTAATCAAGACAGTCATTCCTTTGGGCGGTATCGAATTATCACTACAAGCCTAGGGATCTTGTTTACTATTCCATGCATGCTTGCAGTAGCCACAGGTGCACCTACTTACGTTGTACTTGGCGTTACCATCTTTTGTGGCCTGCAACTAGCGTGTTTTGCAATACGTCGACAGACACACTTAACCATCTATCAATTGCTTTTTACTAACTTCACTGTGCTGACTTACCAGATTATTAACAATACGGGCATCGAATCATTTTCTGCTCAAATGACTCGATTCGTCTCTATTTCTATCGCTATAGTTCTAGGGGTACTGGTTCTCAATTTATTTAGATCAGAGCAAGAGGTGAAATAACTGCAGCCTCTCTTTCTTAAACTAAAGCGGCTGAGCGATATGAGCTTTCTCATTGAACGAAGCTTGAATAAGTAAAAAAGCATCGATTTTATAATCACATACAGAAGATTACTCCCTCCCAATAAACATTAACGTCCAATCAGAAGAGAAGAATTTTTCAAGTAAAAAACAAGACTCGAATTGAGTCTTGTTTATAAATGTGGTCTGGATGAATACGGTTATGGCGTCGCTTTAAAATCGCGGATTAGCTTCTCCCGATACGCCGTAACAACCCTCATGATAGAGTCTTTTACATCCCCAATTTGCTTAGAGGGTTGACACCAAAGGCCAAAACCAAACTTAACGCCTTCTAGTAATTCACAGACTTCAACGGGCTCTATATCATTATTAGAAAATTCCGAATGAGCCAGCGTTCTAGGAAGAACCGCCCACCCTAGCCCTGCTTCAACCATTTTTACAACAAGAGCCAACTGATCGACTTCTTCATGATTCGAACTGACGATAACTTTTTCACCCATTCCTTCTTCAATGAAAGATCGCAACACAAATTGCTTGCTATTCCTCAACGCAGTTAACACTCGGTCGGGTGCCATAGAAGCCAGTTCACCACCTTTCTGGACAAAGGGAACAAATTCAAAGTGACCTAAAAACGTCGAGTCTAGACTGTGTATTGCACGGCTATCATGCACATTGACAATACCGAACTGGTACTTACCAGTCGCTAAACCTTCTTTGATCTCGTTACGGTTACGAACAAAAAAGTTAACTCGCATCATCGGAAAATCTGCCGCTAATTGAACACGAAGTAACACCAGTAAACGATGTGGGATGGCACTAGAATAGGCAATGCTGACACTCTCTAAGCCACCATGAGCAAGGCTCAATGCGACTTTGTCGAACGTACGGGCTTGTTCAATTGTTTGCTTTGCATAGTGGTAAAGAAGGCGAGCATCTTCAGTGGGTTCTACGGAACGGCCAACCCGATTAAACAAGCTCACAGCAAGTAGGTCTTCTAAATTCGTAATAACCTGTCCGATGGTTGTTCTGTGCTTATTCAATTTTACAGCAGCCTTGCTAAACGAAAGCTCCTCGTAAACAGCAACGAATGCCAATAGTTGTTCAAGACTAAAATTCATAGGTTTTCTTATATCTTAGGGCTACATGACTAAACTATCACAAGTTATTGAGAATGCTAGCTCGGAAGAGCGACGGTTGACCCGAGGCTTTTATCTTCATCATTAGATACGTAGTTATTCCGCACGTAAATGCGAAAACTTATCGCACTCACACTCCCCTTAAAGCACGTTCGACATTAGATGTAACTCATTACGAACTCCAGGGAAAGATTACGAAACCCCTTGCCCTGCAAGGACTTGCGAAAGGTAGCTGTTGCTACGGTTCGCTTTTTTCTGCTTTCTTTTGATCCCAGCTTTGAAGCTGGTTTCTTCCGTCAGC
>NZ_JAMZAP010000045.1:0-2705 GCF_024181785.1 Vibrio sp. Y42_MX_L11 | reverse complement strand
GTGTTGAGTGAAATCATCACGGCTGTTGTGACGAAGAGACCGTACCCAAACGTTTTTGATCTATAAACTGCATATGTTTCTTCAGATCTGGTAAGTCAAGATACCTCGGTGAACGCTTACGGTAGCGAGGCGTAACGCGGTTCATTCAAACGCAAATCCGTGCTGATGATCGCAGGCAGATCCAGTTTGAGCGTCTCTAAGCCACCATCGATTTCTCGTGTAACCAGAACCGTTTCCCCTTCTACTTTCACTTCCGATACAAATGTCCCCTGCGGACGATTCGACAGTGCTGCCAACGTTTGCGCGACTTGGTTGTTATCCGTATCGATTGACTGTTTACCCAGAAGCACCAATTGAGCCTGTTCTTGTTCCATCACGACTTTAAGTAACTTCGCGACCGCAAGCGGTTCTGGTGACGGTTCAACATCAATATGAATCGCACGATCCGCACCTAATGCAAGCGCTGAGCGCAATTGTTCCTGACAACTGGTGTCACCAATCGACACCACTAACACCTCTTCTGCTACCCCAGCTTCTTTAAGGCGTACCGCCTCTTCCACCGCAATTTCACAGAATGGGTTCATCGTCATCTTCACGTTGTTGGTTTCCACGCCGGAACCATCAGATTTCACTCTTACTTTAACGTAAGGGTCAATTACACATTTAATCGCAACCAGTACTTTCACATTCCCTCCTAGCAGATCGCAAAGCGATACGCGTCCTAGCAATTGGGTCATGCGCGACAAAGATTTGCATTAAAGCTCAGGTTTTTCATAACCTTGCTTGGTAAAAACACATCATGACACCGTCACTCAAAACCTTTATCACGCCCTATGACGTTACCATTTGAGCTTAGTTTAGTTTACGTTTACGTCAACTGGACTATAGTTCTTTATACGAGCACTGCGTAATAGAAGAAGCACCTAAAACACAAAGAAAGGTTTCGTATAAAGGAAGCAAGAAGATGGAAAGAGAATGCATGGAATTTGATGTGGTGATTGTCGGCGCCGGACCTGCTGGTTTGAGTGCAGCATGCCGCTTAGCGCAACTCAATCAAGAACGTGAAGGTGAACCTCTGTCTATTTGTGTGGTAGAGAAAGGTTCAGAAGTTGGTGCACATATCTTATCTGGCGCGGTATTCGAAACACGTGCACTGGATGAACTTTTTCCTGATTGGCAAAGCATGGGCGCGCCTCTTTCCGCAGCTGTAAAAAACGATGCCTTCTTGTACCTAACCACAGAACTTAATCACGTTCGTGTTCCCCACTTTCTTACACCTAACCCAATGCACAATGACGAAAACAACTACGTCATCAGCTTGGCGAACTTGTGTCGTTGGTTAGCAGAACAAGCAGAATCACTTGGTGTCGAGGTCTATCCCGGTTTCGCCGCATCCACGATTAACTACGATGCATTTGGCGCTGTTACAGGGGTAAACACCAGCGACATGGGTTTGGACAAGAAAGGAGAAGCCAAACCCAACTTTGAAGCAGGTATCGAGCTAAAAGCCAAATACACCGTATTCGCCGAGGGGTGCCGAGGTCATCTAGGTAAAGAGCTCATTCAACGATTTGGTTTAGACGATGATAAACAATCGCAACATTATGCGCTTGGGCTTAAAGAGATTTGGGAGTTACCTGTCGATGCCAAAGGTCAATCAGGCAGCGTGATTCATTCTGCAGGGTATCCTCTGTGTGAATCCAGCACCACAGGCGGCGGTTTTCTCTACCACATGGAGAACAACCAAATCGCCGTTGGGCTTATTGTCGACTTAAATTACAGCAATCCTTACTTGAGTCCGTTTGACGAATTTCAACGCTTTAAGCACCACCCTGCAATCGAGCAACATTTGAAAGGCGCTCACCGAATCGCTTACGGCGCAAGAGCCATAGCGAAAGGAGGGTTGTCTTCTCTGCCGAGACAGCAATTCCCCGGCGGTTTATTGATTGGCTGTGATGCGGGCACCTTAAACGTCGCCAAAATCAAAGGCAGCCATACTGCAATGAAATCCGGTTTGTTAGCCGCAGAAGCCATTGCTGAAGCATTCACAGAATCCAATTCGGAACCGGATTACCAAACCAAGTTTGAAGATTCATGGTTATATGAAGAACTTAATGACACACGCAACTTTGGTGCAAATATTCATAAGTTCGGCAGTGTGATCGGCGGCGCACTTTCCACCTTCGAGCACAATCTATGGCAGCCACTGGTAAAGAAACCAATACCGTGGACGGTCACAGATCCTTCGCACGTTCATGAACAACTGAAACCAACCGACGAGTGCCAACCTATTCAATACTCGAAACCAGATGGCGTAATCAGCTTCGATAAACCTTCATCGGTATTTTTGTCAGGTACGCAACACGAAGAGAATCAGCCTTGCCACTTGCAACTCGCCTATCCTCATATTCCGATTCAAGTCCATTTAAAGAAGTTTGATGAGCCAAGCCAGCGCTACTGCCCTGCTGGCGTGTATGAAGTGGTAGAAGTCGAAGGCAAGCGAATATTCCAAATCAATGCCGCAAATTGTGTGCATTGCAAAACCTGTGACATCAAAGATCCATCGCAAAACATTACATGGAAAGTAAGCGCCCCATGAACACACGGGCGCTTTTTTATGTGTGGGAGAAGTTCCAGGGAAGAAGTGAGTCGATATCAGGCTCGGGCTTAGCCAACTCTTTCATGCACTTAACCATGTAGTCGTA
>NZ_JAMZAP010000044.1:1275-3033 GCF_024181785.1 Vibrio sp. Y42_MX_L11 | reverse complement strand
TTGAGTCCATCAAAACCCCTTGGGTGTTGTATGGTTAAGCCTCACGGGCAATTAGTACAGGTTAGCTCAACGCCTCACAACGCTTACACACCCTGCCTATCAACGTCGTAGTCTACGACAACCCTTTAGGATACTTAAAGTATCAGGGAGAACTCATCTCAAGGCTCGCTTCCCGCTTAGATGCTTTCAGCGGTTATCGATCCCGAACTTAGCTACCGGGCAATGCGTCTGGCGACACAACCCGAACACCAGAGGTTCGTCCACTCCGGTCCTCTCGTACTAGGAGCAGCCCCTTTCAATTCTCCAACGCCCACGGCAGATAGGGACCGAACTGTCTCACGACGTTCTAAACCCAGCTCGCGTACCACTTTAAATGGCGAACAGCCATACCCTTGGGACCGACTTCAGCCCCAGGATGTGATGAGCCGACATCGAGGTGCCAAACACCGCCGTCGATATGAACTCTTGGGCGGTATCAGCCTGTTATCCCCGGAGTACCTTTTATCCGTTGAGCGATGGCCCTTCCATTCAGAACCACCGGATCACTATGACCTGCTTTCGCACCTGCTCGAATTGTCATTCTCGCAGTCAAGCGGGCTTATGCCATTGCACTAACCTCACGATGTCCAACCGTGATTAGCCCACCTTCGTGCTCCTCCGTTACGCTTTGGGAGGAGACCGCCCCAGTCAAACTACCCACCAGGCACTGTCCGCAACCCCGATAAGGGGTCGACGTTAGAACATCAACACTACAAGGGTGGTATTTCAAGGACGGCTCCACGCAATCTAGCGACTGCGCTTCAAAGCCTCCCACCTATCCTACACATGTAGGGTCAATGTTCAGTGCCAAGCTGTAGTAAAGGTTCACGGGGTCTTTCCGTCTAGCCGCGGGTACACTGCATCTTCACAGCGATTTCAATTTCACTGAGTCTCGGGTGGAGACAGCGTGGCCATCATTACGCCATTCGTGCAGGTCGGAACTTACCCGACAAGGAATTTCGCTACCTTAGGACCGTTATAGTTACGGCCGCCGTTTACCGGGGCTTCGATCAAGAGCTTCGACCGAAGTCTAACCCCATCAATTAACCTTCCGGCACCGGGCAGGCGTCACACCGTATACGTCATCTTGCGATTTTGCACAGTGCTGTGTTTTTAATAAACAGTTGCAGCCACCTGGTATCTGCGACTCTCAATAGCTCCATCCGCGAGGGACTTCACCGTCGAGAGCGTACCTTCTCCCGAAGTTACGGTACCATTTTGCCTAGTTCCTTCACCCGAGTTCTCTCAAGCGCCTTGGTATTCTCTACCCGACCACCTGTGTCGGTTTGGGGTACGATTCCTTACAATCTGAAGCTTAGAGGCTTTTCCTGGAAGCATGGCATCAATGACTTCACATCCGTAGATGCTCGACGTCGTGTCTCAGCCTTAAGAGAAACCGGATTTACCTAATTTCTCAGCCTACGCACTTGAACCTGGACAACCGTCGCCAGGCCCACCTAGCCTTCTCCGTCCCCCCATCGCAATTGTAAGAAGTACGGGAATATTAACCCGTTTCCCATCGACTACGCCTTTCGGCCTCGCCTTAGGGGTCGACTTACCCTGCCCCGATTAACGTTGGACAGGAACCCTTGGTCTTCCGGCGAGGAGGTTTTTCACCCCCTTTATCGTTACTCATGTCAGCATTCGCACTTCTGATACGTCCAGCATGCGTTACCACACACCTTCAACCGCTTACAGAACGCTCCCCTACCCAATACT
>NZ_JAMZAP010000044.1:0-1179 GCF_024181785.1 Vibrio sp. Y42_MX_L11 | reverse complement strand
AGTATTGCCGCAGCTTCGGTTTACTACTTAGCCCCGTTACATCTTCCGCGCAGGCCGACTCGACCAGTGAGCTATTACGCTTTCTTTAAATGATGGCTGCTTCTAAGCCAACATCCTGGCTGTCTGAGCCTTCCCACATCGTTTCCCACTTAGTAGTAATTTGGGACCTTAGCTGGCGGTCTGGGTTGTTTCCCTCTCCACGACGGACGTTAGCACCCGCCGTGTGTCTCCCGGATAGTACTTACTGGTATTCGGAGTTTGCAAAGGGTTGGTAAGTCGGGATGACCCCCTAGCCTTAACAGTGCTCTACCCCCAGTAGTATTCGTCCGAGGCGCTACCTAAATAGCTTTCGGGGAGAACCAGCTATCTCCAGGTTTGATTGGCCTTTCACCCCTAGCCACAAGTCATCCGCTAATTTTTCAACATTAGTCGGTTCGGTCCTCCAGTTGATGTTACTCAACCTTCAACCTGCCCATGGCTAGATCACCTGGTTTCGGGTCTATATCCAGAGACTGAACGCCCAGTTAAGACTCGGTTTCCCTACGGCTCCCCTAGATGGTTAACCTTGCCACTGAATATAAGTCGCTGACCCATTATACAAAAGGTACGCAGTCACAGGACAAAGCCTGCTCCTACTGCTTGTACGTACACGGTTTCAGGTTCTATTTCACTCCCCTCACAGGGGTTCTTTTCGCCTTTCCCTCACGGTACTGGTTCACTATCGGTCAGTCAGTAGTATTTAGCCTTGGAGGATGGTCCCCCCATATTCAGACAGGATATCACGTGTCCCGCCCTACTCGATTTCACTGAATATGCGTCGTCAGTTACGGGGCTATCACCCTGTATCGCCAAGCTTTCCAGCTTGTTCACCTAACGCCTATAAAGCTTAAGGGCTAGTCCAATTTCGCTCGCCGCTACTTTCGGAATCTCGGTTGATTTCTTTTCCTCGGGGTACTTAGATGTTTCAGTTCCCCCGGTTCGCCTCGTTATGCTATGTATTCACATAACGATACTTACTTATGTAAGTGGGTTTCCCCATTCGGAAATCCCAGACTCAAGTGGTTTTTACTACCTAATCTGGGCTTATCGCAAGTTAATACGTCCTTCATCGCCTCTGACTGCCAAGGCATCCACCGTGTACGCTTAGTCACTTAACCATACAACCCGAAGGAGTTTCGA
>NZ_JAMZAP010000043.1:0-3721 GCF_024181785.1 Vibrio sp. Y42_MX_L11 | reverse complement strand
CTCGAATTTGGCGGCCAAAGCTTCATAACGGGTGTTCAAGAGCATCAGACTCGGCTGCTTAAGCTTCTTGGTGTTCTGTATGAAGCAGTTTATTCCTAAATTGGCTGCGGAATGACGGTTTGAATAAACAGAGTGGAGGGATTGCTTCACAACACGGTTTTTCATTCTCCACCAAGTTGTTCCTTTGGAATCAAGCTCGTCCAATTTTCGCTTGAGATCTTCAACTGGGTTACAAACTTTAAACCAATTTCCCTTAAAGTCTGTTTCTAAAGATCTCTCTGAAATAGGTGCTTTAGGCTTCTCATTATATTGCTTCCAGTGCAATTGTTCTGAGTATGGCAGTTTCTGTAGATCGCCTAGATAAGTATGTATTTGTCCAGCTTCGTTAATGTCGTAGCTCTTTAAATACCAACCAGCTCTAGATGTTATTGATCTTTCCTCTAAGGTGTATTTATCAGTGTCGGACTTGTATTTGAGAATGACTTCAGCATTGAAGAATGCTGGGCTTAATTCAAAGGCTTTATCTGAGTCTGTAAAGTAATTATCAATAGCGGATGGAGCACATGATATCTCTTCAACACGCTTGTTCTTCCAATCTTGAGCAATGAAAGAGGCATACTGCTGTTCTTCTGAGGTATCGTCTTCCTTATCTTCATGTATCGGCGCAAATGCTTGAACACCTCTAAAGTAGCTAGCATTAGAGATGACTTTGCGCTTGCCAAACACACCTTGTTCAGCCACGACTTCTTCTGGTGATGAGCCCCAACTAGTGAAGTTTGCATAGTCAATTCTATCAACATCAAATAACCTTACGACTGCTGTTTCGGTTAGATAGCAGTACTCTGCTAATACGCTGAATCTAATCGAAACTACAGTGCCATACTCTTCACCTTCTCTCTCCAACTCATGAATTTTGATGATTTCGTCGATATCACCATTTTTATCAAGTTTGCACCAAGAATTCAGTTCATGCATGTAGTGCAAATCCATAACTTGCAAGAACTTTTCAGAGACCTCTATGTAGCTCTCTCGCCCTCTTACACCGTGAAAAGAACGCTTAAATATGAGAGGCTCACCTTTGCTCAGAACATTAGGTTTACAACTTTCTAGTGGTGGCTCGACCCACGATTTGTCACGCCCACCACCGCTACAAACAGACCATCCACTATTGTTGTAATCCCAAGAAGCCATTTGATGAGGGTCAGATTTAGACAGTTCATTTTTAAGCACAAGGACAGTATTAAGAAGAGTAGTTTTTGCTGATGCATGAAGAATTATGTCATCGTCATTTGCATCACTAACGAAAAAATCAACGACATCCTTCTGCGATACCCACTTTGTAAAATCCTCCTTTTTAGAGGGCATTGAAAAAAAATTGATAAGACTTCCAAGACGACAAACATCCATTGCAACAATCCTCATGCAGGGCTTATGATACCAATAACATACTAATCTACTATGCACATATTGAGCGGCTGTTGCAATTAGTGGCCTGATTACAGGTTCAGCAGTTCACATATGAGGATTAAAAATCGGGTTGTTAACCATGAATTTCAATTATCTTGAATCGTTCCCTCTGTCAGAATCCATTTTGCCACATAGACTAAAAGAGTTACTGAAGCCTGTAGGCCTATCTCCTGATTTACGTGTTGAGGTCGCTTGCATGCAGGAGACTGATCTTTTTGGAGAAAATGCAGAACACTTACACCTTCAGATGGCTGTTGTTCCTGAGGATAACGATAGCCCAATTGAAGTCTTGAGGGAGGCAGGTGAAGGTGTTGTGGCTTACTCTGTTCCTTTTGGTGAAGAAAAGGCAGAGTCTGCTCAATTCAGTCCTTCAATCTCTGGGTATGATTACATAGTTGCGGCTTGGGGGGACGCTTCCTTTTACACTTTTAGCCTCGCTGAAAAAGTTTGGATGACTCTTGGCCTCACCCCTCGCTGCATAGGTAATGAAGAACAACGACTCATATATGACGCCCTAAAGCTACCAGAATTTGACGTCGCTGAAGGGGAAGTATCAAGCGAATATCAAGGTCACTTGAAGCGCGATGTATGCTGGAAAATGTCCAATGAATACCTCCGCCGTTATTTATGGCTGCGTGGTGCTAAAGGCGTGCGGGTTTTTTTCTACGAAGCTCAATTAGAAGACACTCCAGAGTTGCGAGAATCATTGAATGGTAAATCTCATATTGTATTAAAACCAACTGAAGGCCCCCAATGGTATGAGTTAGACCTCCGAGAACACAAAGGAGGGATTCTCCTTCAGCTCTGGGCTTCAGTTGAAGCCGTTTTACCAGAATTGTGCTTGGAGCAAGACGCAGAAACCTTGCTCTGGGCAGATGACAAAGAGCCTATGACACATGCTAGGGCAAATGCGCTTATGGCTAACTACAACGTCTACTTGGATGATCGCTTCCTCGAAAAATATGAGCAAAGTAACTTCTATGACACCACACCCATAAACATCTATGGACAGTGGTGGTGTGCACCTTCATATAAAGGGCAGTGGAGCTTTACAGAATGCCAACGAGTTGGGAGAAACTTAATCCGAGTACCGGTTCGTGAACTGTATAAGGCTAAGCCTGATAGAGAAATTGTTCATGCGAATAATTACGAGGTCAAACCAGAGGTTGTTGAACAATTAGATCTAGACGAAGAGCATATAGCAATAAAGGTGCAAAGACTTCTAGAAGGCCTACTACGTTTGGGAGAAGGGTTATCAGCACTAGGAGAGACTACTGGGCAACTGTATTCCCCTGAAGACCTCACAGGTTTTAGTCGAGAAGAAGTAGACGCTAATGGATGGTTGCATTACCCATCTCTTGTGCGACTAGCTCAGGTCGCACCGCTAGATATGACACAACAGGTGTTTTTGGCTCGGTGTAAGAGTCTCCATGAGATTCTTCAAAAAACCCCAAATGGCTTTCTCAAGTCACTTCTTCGCCATGCTGGGTGTCCAAGCGCTGACGTGAAAAACCTAGGAAGTTTAAAGTTGATGCAAAGTCTTTTGAACGTCCTCGAATCTTTGAACGAACAGCATGAAACTATTGATTGCTTTACATCAGAAAATGAACCCGAGGGTTGGAAAAAGCGCAATGCCACACTAGCGTCGCTGTTCTTGAATAATGACCTTAGGATCGCTGATGCCCATGATGCAGTTAAGAAATGTATTGATACTCTGCAAGACCTTGGATTTGATACCGCCAGTTTAAGCGTCGGCTATGGAAGAGCTTTTGACTTTGTTATAGATGCTGTCAGTGAATCGATTAGCTGTATTGCCACTCACATTGAGCAACTGCTAGAGCGACATTAATTGCTTCTCGGATTAAAAACTGAACTGAACTGAACCACTATACTTTTTCTAATCCAATCGATTGGAGCTAGAGCAAACGTTCTAGCTCACTTTTGTCCAGAGATGTGCCAAAGCCGTTCACTGCAAGAACATCCTTGCCCTGTTATGAGTTAGATGGCTCATCTACGGAGTTTTTATCTAACTGCTGCTCTAAGATGTTTTTTATTTTTGAAAGCTCTACGTACCCTACGTCGCCACAAAAACCGTTCATCTCGGTTTTTACTAGATGCAATAATATTTGCACCGTAAGCGCCCCATGAACACACGGGCGCTTTTTTATGTGTGGGAGAAGTTCCAGGGAAGAAGTGAGTCGATATCAGGCTCGGGCTTAGCCAACTCTTTCATGCACTTAACCATGTAGTCGTA
>NZ_JAMZAP010000042.1:0-3876 GCF_024181785.1 Vibrio sp. Y42_MX_L11 | reverse complement strand
ACACTCGAATTTGGCGGCCAAAGCTTCATAACGGGTGTTCAAGAGCATCAGACTCGGCTGCTTAAGCTTCTTGGTGTTCTGTATGAAGCAGTTTATTCCTAAATTGGCTGCGGAATCTCGGCTGATGCTCAGCCATTAGCGTTTAATGCTACATAAAAAAGCCTCGCAGTTATCACTGCGAGGCTTTTTCGTATCAGTGTCTCGTCCTGAAATGTGTTTACATATTGATGACGAGAGACTGAATAGTCACTTTGTCAATGAGTGGCTCCGTTACACAAACTCGGACACGGAGCCTGCCCATTGTCTTTTAAAGTAAACCGTTATTTGGCTTTCTTAACCCGCGGTTCACTCATCAGGCCTTTAATCAGCGATATTGTCGCTATCAACAAGACGATAGTGAACGGGAAGCCGGTTGTTACCGCCATCGCCTGCGCCGCAGCCAAACCACCACCCAGCAGCAATGCTATCGCTACTAAGCCTTCGAAGGTACACCAGAACACGCGCTGTGGTGTCGGTGCATCCACTTTACCGCCGGCAGCAATGGTATCGATAACCAGCGAACCTGAATCCGATGATGTGATAAAGAACACAACGACCAGTACGATACCGATGAATGATGTAATTTCATGCAGAGGCATAACTTCAAGCATTTCGAACAGTTTCAATGGCAGGTCTGCGTCCATCACGGCTTTATAACCATCGTTGACGTATTGACTGATCGCGGTACCACCGAACGCCGTCATCCAGAACACACACACGGTTGACGGAACAATCAGCACACAGACGATAAACTCGCGTACGGTTCGGCCACGTGATACACGAGCAATGAACATACCGACGAATGGTGACCATGAAATCCACCACGCCCAGTAGAACGATGTCCAGCCTTGAGAATAGTTCACATCTTCACGGCCAAATGGCATCGACAGTGCAGGGAAGTTGGTCAGATAAGCACCGATATTATCGAAAAATCCGAGCAGAATCGCGGCTGTCGGACCGATGACTACCACGAAAAACAGCAGCAGTGCAGCCAGCAGCATGTTCATTTCTGACAGGCGTTTTACGCCGCCATCAAGGCCAGCCAGTACAGACAGCAGTGCAAATGCAGTGATCACAATGATCAGAATAATTTGCGTGGTGTCAGTCAATGGGATATCAAACAGGAAGTTTAACCCGGTCGCAGCCTGAGACGCGCCGTAGCCCAGAGATGTCGCCAGACCGAAGACCGTCGCCACAATTGCCAGAATATCGATGATATGACCAGTCAAGCCCCAGACTCGTTCGCCAAACAGCGGATAGAACACTGAACGCATAGTCAGTGGTAACCCTTTGTTGAACGAGAAAATAGCCAGTCCCAGAGCCAGCAATGCGTATATTGCCCAAGGGTGAAGTGCCCAATGGTAAATCGTCGCTGCCATACCGAGCGAACGTGCGGCTTCGGTATCACCCATCGCACCACCCAGTGGTGCCCAGTCGGTACGCACACCATTTTCCAGTGTGGTGCCGCCCAGCGCGGTAGTGAAATGGGTCATGGGTTCAGAAACGCCAAAGAAGACCAGGCCAATCCCCATGCCGGCCGCAAATAACATCGCCAGCCATCCTGAATAGGAATAATCCGGAGTGGCATCGGTACCGCCGATTCTGACCCGGCCTAACGGTGATATGGCCAGTCCGAGACAGACGACAACAAAAATGTTACCTGATAACAAGAAGAACCAATCAAGACTTGAGGTGAGCCAAGATCTTAAGTGAAGAAACAGGGGTTCGACTTGTTCGCGAAAGATTAGGGTTGCAAATACAAAGATGACAATCGCTAAGCCTGAGACGGCGAAAACCCGGTTATGAATGTCCAGGCCAAACGGACCGACGGAAAGAACGACGTTGTCCTGACCAACGGTATAATCCGTATCGATTGGGTTTGCTTTGCCACTAGGGTGGGGAACACCACCGTTATCGCTACTCATTTTCTCTCCATTGTTGGTTATAAAAATTCACTAGATGTCGTGAGAAGCTAAGCACTCAGATAATGTGAGTGCTTCTCTTTTTCCAAGAAAATGATTTAGGTCATTTCCATTGGATATAAAACTCTCCTAATATAAAAAAATACCCAGTTAGTACTGCCATAAATCACCATCTGAGATGGAAAAAATAATGAAAAACATGGCATTAAAAGGACCTTATTATTGTCCGTTATCTTACTGGTTGCAACCTCCGTTGCATTGGCCAATTTCGCCTCTTACTACGAGCAAAAACCTCTTTGACTAAGAGTATTATGGCTCAAAGTAACAGTTTTGTATTGGAGCAAGCGGAAATGATCAGCTCCTACATCGATGAGAAAGCCGGCGGTGTGAGCAAAATTGCCCAACAGTATAAAAACCAGCCGATGACAGGCTCTGCCGATGAACTGATTAACCAGACCAAGTCTCTGGCTAACGCGCTCAATCTGGAGAGCGCAGCGCGCTTCCTGTATCGAAAAAATGCAGGGCGGTACCGTATCCGCGGATTTGACCTTATCGTTTTTGAACGACATGGTCAAAACGACTATCTCGAGTGCGGTGGCTGTGATCATGAGTGACAACACGACATTGCTGCCTTCATCGTCGTCTGTTACTAAAAGTGGCGACAAAGTTACGGATTATCCTAGGCTTAAGAAGCCGTGCTGAATGCTGTTGGTAAACAGAGCTCTGTGTTTGACTACACTCTTAACGGGTAACCCAAAATCTTGTTCTCACATGTTATTAATGTTGGGGACAAAAATGGTACTAGGCAATTGGCTTAGACCGTTCGATTGCCTTTGCTCAGTTCGATGGACCAGAAACAATGCGATCCTTGCGACGGTTGTTGCCACGATAGTTTGCGTGGTTATCGCATTTTCTTGATCAACTTTTTTATCGTCCGATTATTTCTCTGCGCGATACGATCGCTAACCTTTCCAGTAGCAACGGTGACCTGGTTCAGATCACCTTTGATTCATGCTGACGAGACCTCTCATCACAGAAATGATGAACAAAGCCTTCGCTGGTGTTGGTTAGTGGCAAGTGATGACCTTGTCTATGAGCAAATACTTTATTCGCGCTCGACCTCATCAGCGAAAAAGGTCATTGATGAAGACTATGCAGGCATTGTGGTCAGCGACCAGTGCCCTAGCTATAACTGGATAGCCGCAGACCGTCATCAGTTATGTTGGGCACATGTGAAGCGTAACCTTCAGCAAATGGCGGATTATAGTGGCGGTGGCCACACCGCTTATATTGGCAGACATCTTTGTTTGCTGACGAACGCCATTTTCCATACTCGGCATCGTTATGAACAAGATGAGTTAAATTATGCGCTATACTTACGAAGAATGCGTAGGTTGCAGAAATCGTTCGATCATTGGTTGAGCAAAGGGACTGATGTCATGGTCAAGCGATATCGGGGGCGATGCAAGTTACTGCTCAAACATAGAGAGAGCTTGTGGGTTTTCCTCAAGAAAGTGTCAATCCCCTTAACCAATAATGAAGCTGAGCGATGTATTAGAGGTTTTGTAATCCAAAGGAAAATCAGCTTCGGAACGACCTCGGATGCAGGTGATAAATTCCGCAGTAGGATACATACCCTCATCGAAACCTGCAAAAAACGTGGCTTGTCGGCAATGTCAGTGTTGAGTGAGATCATCACGGCTGTTGTGGCGAAGAGACCGTACCCCAACATCTTTGATCTATAGGCTGTTCCCCCCGTTAATATCGAGTCAAGTTACCTTGGTGAACGATTACGTTTTAAGTCCTAGCTTATCAACGACATGCTCTGCAATCGCTTGATAAAGTGCGGAGACATCTGCTTCATATAAAGCATCTAACGTGCGTCCGAGTACATCGTCCGTTAAATGGTGAGCTT
>NZ_JAMZAP010000041.1:0-6258 GCF_024181785.1 Vibrio sp. Y42_MX_L11 | reverse complement strand
CCGTAAACTTTAGCAAGAGTAGTACAGATAGCTGCAGTTAGAGTTGTTTTACCGTGGTCAACGTGGCCGATAGTACCAACGTTAACGTGCGGTTTCGTACGTTCAAATTTTTCTTTAGACATGAGTGGTCCCTCTAGGTACGGATTTAGGTGGCCCAAATTGACCACGCAACCAAAAAAGATAATTGGTAAATCTAATATCAAAAGGAAATAAACTTGAGAGCTGGTGCTGATAGGCAGACTCGAACTGCCGACCTCATCCTTACCAAGGATGCGCTCTACCACCTGAGCTATATCAGCACTCAAATTAGAGTGGAGCGGGCAGCGGGAATCGAACCCGCATCATCAGCTTGGAAGGCTGAGGTAATAGCCATTATACGATGCCCGCAACACGTAACTCTGAGAGCTATTTCCTAAAGAATATGGTGGAGGGGGACGGATTCGAACCATCGAAGGCAGTGCCGGCAGATTTACAGTCTGCTCCCTTTGGCCACTCGGGAACCCCTCCAAAATTTCTAGCCATTCTCACTACTAATTATTTCCGAAGAAACAGGAGAGAATGGTGCCGACTACCGGAATCGAACTGGTGACCTACTGATTACAAGTCAGTTGCTCTACCTACTGAGCTAAGTCGGCATAAGTGGTGCGCATTCTATTGAATGATTTTCGAGGTTGCAATAGTAATTTTAAAAAAAATCATAAAATTCGATTTTTTAGATTCGTTTGCTGCAAATTCGTACAAACTTGGCTTTTTTAAAGTAAACTTCGACCTTTGTCGTTTGCTTTGAAGTTCGCTTGATGTATGTTCTTGCTTCTACTAAACCAAGGATAAAAGAGACCCATGAGTCCATTTTTGTCATTTGACCGTGCAAATTGGGCCGAGTTAAGAAACTCTGTACCGATGACACTTTCTGAAGACGACTTGACTGCGCTTCAGGGCATTAATGAAAACCTAACCATGGAGGAAGCGGTAGAAATCTACCTTCCTTTGTCTCGTCTTTTGAATCTGTATGTCCAAGCGCGTCAAAGCCGCAACTCTGTATTACAACAATTCTTGAATACGGAAGAACATGCCCCTCCTTTTGTGATTGGTATCGCCGGCAGTGTCGCTGTAGGCAAAAGTACGACAGCTCGTATTCTGACCGCATTGCTTTCTCGTTGGGAGAATCATCCCAAAGTGTCCTTGGTCACTACAGATGGCTTTCTATATCCGAAAAAGGTACTAGAAGAACGCGGTATCATGCATCGTAAAGGGTTTCCTGAGTCCTATGATATCAAGCGTTTAGTCGAGTTCATGTCTGACGTAAAGGCGGGAAAACCCGATCTTGAAGTACCCATCTATTCTCACATCACGTATGACATTACTGATGAACTAAGAAAAGTGGATAGACCGGATGTTCTTATCATTGAAGGTTTAAACGTTCTACAAAGTGGAATGGATTATCCGCATGATCCACATCGCGTCTTTGTCTCTGATTTTTTGGATTTTTCGATCTATGTCGATGCTGAAACAGAGACAATTGAACAATGGTATGTGGAACGATTTTTAAAGTTTCGCCAAGGGGCTTTTACTAAACCCGGTTCTTATTTTAGTCACTACACGCAACTGTCAGTCGATGAAGCAAAGCAAAAAGCGAAACAAATTTGGCATGATATTAATGGGCTCAACTTGGAGCTGAATATTCTTCCAACCCGAGAAAGAGCCCATTTGATTCTACACAAAGGCGTCAACCACTTGGTTGATAAGGTGTCTTTGCGAAAGTAATTGAACGTCAATCGCTTTTACGCAACGAGATTTCACCACCAATGTAAGTCTCTAGCCCTTGCGAGGTTTCGAGTAATATCCCGCCTTGATGATCGATGCCGCGTACGACGCCGTGCACCTCTCTAGGTCCGATGAGCAGCTTGACTTGACGATTGAGAAAGTTATCTAATCTATTCCAACGTTCGACAAAGCTGGTAAGTCCTTTCAGTTCATACTCGATAAGTGCGGAATTCCAATGCTTGATAAGCGTCGTCGCTAGGACATTTCTATCGATCACGAGACTCTCGTTTACCTGATTCAATGTTGTCCATGGTTGATCAATCTCAGGTTGCTCATCAGGCATTCCAATATTGATCCCCATCCCAATCACAAGATGAGCAGCACCACCGGCCTGCCCTGACATCTCCACTAAGATTCCTGCCAGTTTTTTATCTTGATAATACAGGTCATTTGGCCACTTGAGTTTAACGCCTTGTATGCCCATTTCTTCTAGTGCTTCCACTGCGGCAATACCAATAACAAGGCTTAAGCCCATTGCCGCGGCCATTCCCGCATCTAATCGCCAGTACATGGATAGGTATAAGTTAGAGCCAAATGGAGAGATCCATTGTCTACCGCGGCGGCCACGTCCTTGTGCTTGATACTCAGCTATACAAACACGGCCCTTTTCTGACTCTGCGACTCTATCAAGCAAATACTGGTTGGTTGAGTCAATCACAGGAACAAGCTCAATAAGTGACTCCGCACTAGCAGTAAGGAGAGCTTCATCTAGCAACAGCAATGGTGATGCCAACTGGTAACCGCGCCCTTGCACTCGATAAATATCAATGCCCCACTCACTAAGACCTTTAATATGCTTAGCTATTGCCGCTCTGGATACATTCAGGGCTTCGCCCAGCGCCTCTCCAGAATGAAACTCGCCGTTACTTAATGACTTTAAGATATGAAGTTTCGTAGAGTGATCTTTTCTCATCTTAACGCCTCGATCTGAGCCAGGTTGGTTTCCCCGGTGCGGTTCAGAAATCGCACTTCATGCTCAAGTTCTATTTGGTATTTATCCCACACAGCCTGCTTCACTAGGGAAGCAAGTGCTACAACATCATCGGCACTGCAGTTGTCCATGTTGGTCAAAACCAAGGCTTGCATAGGATTGACCTGTGCACCATGCACAGACTTCCCCTTTAATCCGCACTGATCAATCAGCCAACCAGCCGCGACTTTCATTCCGCCAGGAGTTGGATAGGCCACGATATTAGTATGTTGCTTCATGAGCCGATCATAATGATCTTGGGTGATCACTGGGTTTTTAAAGAAACTTCCTGCGTTACCTACCTTGACTGGATCCGGCAGTTTCTCCGTTCGCACTTGGCAAACTCGCTCGAAGATTGTTGCTGGGCTAAGTTGTTCTTCCGGAATATCTTTTAAAGGACCATATTGATTAATCGGTTGCCATTGCTTAGCCAACTTAAGCCCTAGTGCAGTAATAAAGCACTTTTCATGCAAAGCGTGTTTAAAAATGGAGTCTCGGTAGCCAAAGTTACAGTCTCTGGCGCTCATTCTTCTATTTTCAAACGTAGTTAGATCAAGAACATCCACGTAGTCACAAATGTCTTTTAGCTCTAGCCCATAGGCTCCAATGTTTTGAATAGGAGCCGAGCCTGCACAGCCAGGGATCAGGGCTAGGTTTTCTAACCCACCAATTCCCTGACTCACACACCAGGAAACCAACTCAGGCCAGTCTTCACCACCTGCAACATGCAATAGGTATTGGTCATCCGTTTCCGTCACATCTTTACCCATGATTCGATTAACGATCACTAACCCGTCAAAATGCTCAGTGAAAAGAACATTACTTCCTTTACCTAAAAAAAGCTTCGGTAAATGGGTGAATCTCGGGTCTTGAAATAGTTGAATAACCTCCTCGAGCGACTCGATGATGGCTAAATAGGAACACGACTGTTCAATCCCAAAAGTATGGTAAGCCTTAAGGCTTGCATTTGTTTTAATTTGCATAGTAGGTTTGCAACGTCAGATAAGATTCTCTTAAACTGTCGACATTCTACATTAGTTATCTTTTAACCGCAGTGACAATACCTGACTCATTAATCATAGAAGTGTTAAATCCTATCAAGCTCCCTCTCATTAAGAGGTTGTACAAAGCGCATTACCCTTCGGGTCGAGCCAAAAAGGATGAACTGATCATTACAGCGAGCCATAAAGGTGAAATTGTTGCGTTACTACGCTTAAAAACCGTAGATAGATCTCGGTTGCTGACGGGAATGCTGGTCATTCCGACACTTAGGGGAACTGGCATTGGAAAAGAACTACTAACTCATTGTAAAAACAATGTTTTCACTGATGGCGATTATTGCTTCGCGTTTACACATCTCGAATCCTATTATTCCAAGCATGGATTCAAAACCATTGATTGCTCTGAGCTACCACACCCGCTAAAAATGGCATTTCAACGCTATGTAGATAGCGGTAAAGATCTCATTCCAATGCAATTCATCTCTTCAACGACATCAAAACGCGCGCTTTTGTAGCCAGGTAAATCATATCTTTGATAAAATGGCAGGTTCGCAATATTGCACTAAACTAAGGTACTCATACCGATATGATAGTAAGTAGGAATCCATTCGAACAGTTGCCAAGTCTCGCTGTCAATCCGGAAGACTTTGATGTTCTGTATTCAGCAGAATCATTCAGGACTCGTCTTTTGGATGCAATCAGCAAAGCAACGTCGCGAATTTACCTAGTCGCTCTATATCTGGAAGATGATGAAGCTGGACGTGAAATTCTCACTGCGCTTTATGAAGCGAAACAGCGCAATCCTGGGTTGGACATCAATATCTGTGTCGACTGGCATCGGGCGCAGCGTGGCCTTATTGGTACGGAAACATCTGAGGGTAATTCAGCGCTTTACAAAGCGTATGCCAATAAATATCAACACCCGATCCCTGTCTATGGCATACCTGTGCGTGGCAGAGAGGTTTTTGGGGTACTGCATTTAAAAGGTTTCATTGTCGATGATACTGTCATCTACAGTGGGGCAAGCTTAAATAACGTTTATCTGCACTATCACGAACGCTATCGCTTTGATCGTTACCATGTGATTCGACATGAGTCTTTAGCTAATTCAATGGTGCAATTCATTCAGGAAGAGATGATTGCTCACCCTGCTGTCAATGACCTTGCTGGAAAAGATAAGCCAGAAACCAAAGAAATTAAGTCAGCGATTCGTCAACTGAGAGCTTCACTTGCTCAAGCTAATTATCAGTTTGAAGACCAACCAGCAACAGAAGAAAGTGTAAAAATCACCCCGCTAGTTGGTCTAGGCAAACGCCGCAATCTACTCAATCAACAGATTGTAAAGTTACTAGCGGCCGCCCAAAACGAAATCTTTATCTGTACTCCTTACTTTAACTTCCCTAAAGCGCTGCATCGTGAAGTGAAGCGAGCCATGAAACGCGGTGTGAAAGTAACTATTGTTGTGGGCGACAAGACAGCAAACGACTTTTATATTGCCCCTGAGGAAGACTTTAAAACCATTGGCGGACTTCCATATCTGTATGAAGTAAACCTACGCCGCTTTGCGAAAGCAAATGAAGCGAATATCGCTGCGCGTAAACTGTCAATTCACCTCTGGAAGCATGACAATAATAGCTTCCATCTCAAAGGCATTTGGGTTGATAAACGCTATATGCTACTGACGGGGAATAACTTAAATCCTCGGGCTTGGTCACTTGATCTAGAAAATGGGCTACTCATCCAAGACAATTATGCGAAGCTCACTGAGAAGTTCGAAGATGAAGTTTCGCGTATCCTTGAGCATACCCACCTTATCTGTACTTATAAACAGTTAGAAAAAGTGGAAGATTATCCGATAGGGGTGCAGCGGTTAGTAAGAAAAATAACCCGCCTAAAAGCCGATGGGGTTTTAAAACGCATCCTGTAAGCATAATTAACTTCAAAGCTCAGCATTTTCCTGCTGGGCTTTTTTATTATTCCTAGATCCAACAGCTTAATACTCTATTAGACCTCTGTTAGTAGGCTTCAGTAAATAAACTTGCGAGACACAACTGAACCCAAAACGCAACAACCTAGAATCTAGAAAGGTAATACATGCGTAAGTGGCTAGGTGCTTAATAACTCAGCCTTCCGCTCTTACTCTTTCCCACACTACACTAGTGAATAATCTTTCTAACACGTAATAAAGGGGAGCTTTAATGAGTCAGCATAGGGGATAAAAACTAGCGCTCGAGACTGGGATCCTGTTCAGCAGAAACCACACAGAATTGCGCATCAACTCGTTCATGACTGGGCCTAGAAACCATAAAAAGAAAGGAGTATATCTCTCGATGCAAGGTTTCATACCATTCTAGCTAAAAATATGATCTAATTAAAGCTATTCAAATAGTAATACCGACATGCTCATGGATAGCCTTAAAAATACCGACTTCAAAGCTCTTGCCCGCAAACAAAAATCTGTTC
>NZ_JAMZAP010000040.1:5560-10161 GCF_024181785.1 Vibrio sp. Y42_MX_L11 | reverse complement strand
AGTGTTGAGTGAAATCATCACGGCTGTTGTGACGAAGAGACCGTACCCAAACGTTTTTGATCTATAAACTGCATATGTTTCTTCAGATCTGGTAAGTCAAGATACCTCGGTGAACGCTTACCTATACAGGGCTTGGTGCATAGAAATCATAACTTTGAGAGTACTAGCTTTTCCACGGCCACGACCTGGTGTCCAGCTTATCCAACCATAGTCATGTAGCATTTTTATAACATTGGAAGTATTACGCCGAGAGGTTGCGAATACGGTTTCTAACTCATCTAAGCTTACTTGATGCAATTGCGAATGATTATAATGATTTAATAACTGACTCAATCTGCGAAGGCATGTTTCGGTCATTTTGCAGCGCCATAGTTTGTAAATAGATAGGAATGCGACACTCGACTTTAGTATGTAAAATAACCAACCACTAGTTTGGAATAGCTAAGACTTCTCACTGTAACTCGTTCGAAAAAGTGCAATCACTTGTTTAAGTGAAATATGTTACTACTATTTTTATCTGACAGCTTTTATTTTTTATAATTAAATAAGTTAATAATATTTTCTAAAGTAAGTTACAACTATATTAATTAGATGGTTCTTAATTTCGTACGGAGCTCAATTCTCTAAATGAATGGTGGTGATTAGCTTTAGTTTAAGTCAGTAAAATGTACTGATATCTGTTTCATCAAGCCCCTATAGAAGATGCCTCTAGCCATTGATGAAAACTGGCCAGAGGCAGGGGTGTTAGTTTACCTTGGGAAAGGTAGTAAATATCGTCCACTCATCTTTAACCATGCCTTTATGGCCAATGACGGTAGCGGTTACACGACGGTTTAAAGCGTGGCTGACATCATCTGTCCCCAATTTAGCTAAATGGGTATCACCAAAGCCAACAATAGTTAACCTGTCCTCTGAAATACCTTGCTTAATTAATAGGTTGCGTACGTTACTTGCTCGGCGGCGTGATAGCTCAAGGTTGTAAGCTGCGGTACCAACTTTACTTGCGTAACCCTGTATTTCGATAGAAGTCGTAGGGTACTTCTTAAGGAATGCTGCTAATTCAGTAATCTTACGTTGGAATACTGGATTAATGCTGTCTGAATCATTAGCAAACAAAATCTTAAGTTGATACTGTTCTTCTTTGTTTAGGTAGGTTTCGCAGCCATCATTATCTACTTCGGCACCAACTGGGGTATTCGCACATAGATCACGAGCATTGATTACGCCATCGTTATCTACGTCATGAAGGTCAGCGACTTGAATGTGCTCCGGAGTAGGGATGTAATCGAACTTATCAGTCGCAAATGCACTATTTAGGCTCATTGTTGATAGAGCTAGAAATATTAAGGTATTGTTTTTCATTGTGTTTAGTACTCTACTGGCTGAGTCCATTCTTGCGGAATATCGACGCGCAATGCATCAAGAAGTTTTCCTGTAGAAGTTAGAGTTCGGTATTTAGCGTATTGTTGATCGAACTGCGTTTCGAGGTAGTTTTTGCGGGATTCAAATAGCTCATTTTCAGTATTGAGCAAATCAAGCAATGTACGTTTACCAATGCGGTACTGCTTTTGATAAGCAACAACGGTGTCTGACATTGAACCAACATGTTGGCTTAGAAAGGTTTTTTGTTTGCCAGTCAATTCTAAAGCACTCCATGAGAGACTAAGCTCTTGCTCAACACTTCGGTAGGCACGTTCACGTAGGTCTTTCGCTTTGTTGAGCTGGTAGGCCATACTATCAGTGTTTGCTGAATCTCTGCCGCCATTATATAGGTTATAGCGGACGCGAAGCATAGCAGTGGTTTCAGAACTGTTACCTTCAATACCTCCTGCATCATCACGCCAGTTTTGTGCTGCTTCAACGGAAACTACTGGATAGTGGTTCGCATCTGCTTGCTGGTACTGGTATCTTGCAGAGTCGACATCTGCTAAAGCTATCTTTATCACTGGGTGGTTTTCAAAAGCTTGATTTTTGGCCTCATCCAAGGAGTCGGGAATAAAGTTTTGGTCTGCGCGTGGAAAGATTAGATCCTGAGGGTTTTCACCCACTAATCGAATAAATGTGGTTTGCGCATCTTTGTAGTTATTTTGTGCAGCTAGTAAATTGCTGTGAGCTTTTGCTAGGCGACCTTCAACTTGAGTCAAGTCGGCGACTGAGCCTATTCCTGATTCTGTGCGTTTTTTGATGTCAGTATAAATACGCTCGTGCGTATTTAAGTTGCTTTCTGAAAGAGTAATGAACTGCTGTGCCTTAATTACATCCAGATACGCTTTAGCAACTTGTAGGGCAATATTTTGAGCATCAGCAAGCAATTGATAACGTACCGATTCAGCGTCTGCTGATGTGCGTTCGATATCGTAAAGAGTTTTAGAACCATCCCAAATCAACTGGCTAAATGTAATTGCAGCTTCTTTACGGGTCATGTCGGTTCTATCTGCGGAGTTCGCTGGATCTATGCCCTCATAACCGATACCTGCGTCTAAATCGATGGTCGGTTTGTATGCACCAGTGGATTGATCAATGATGTAGCGTTTACTCATATATTCATTGAACGCACTTTTGATCTCTGGGTTGGTTGCAAATGTAACCGCTACGGCTTGCTCTAATGTTTGTGCACTGGAATGAAGAGGTATTAACAAACCAAAACAAACAACACTAATACTACTAAGCTTCAAAAGAAGTCTCCCCAAATAATTCGCAACGCTAATTATCTTTAATTTATTGTCTCAATAATGAAACTTTAAGAACCGGATATATTAAAGAAAACGTTTGTATCAAATCTGGCTTGGTTAATTTAAGCCATCATTTTAAAAAATGTAATCGCTGGAACAAAGTCCCTAAAAATAAGCCGCATAGCTTATGACTTTCTGGGGCAAAATAAAACCACTTTAAAACATGAAACTTATTGTGGGAACAAGTGCATGTTGTACATTGAGCAAATAATGATAAACTATTAACTAAATGTATCACTGCCTGAAATAATTCTCATTGCCTGATTTAGTCAAGGGGAGGGGTTATTTCATCTGTTAAATGGGGTAATAACTTTGGTTGGAAAGTCAAATTCAACGACGGATAAGTATGTTGTAATCGGTAAAGATGGTCATATTAGAGTAGTTGAATCTAAGGAGAACCTACTTCCGGGTGAGATTGTCGTGGAGACGTTGAATGGTGATTCTCTACCTGCGCATGCCTCATTAGAGCGCAGTGATACAAATTCAGATATATCTCCTGAAGTTGAGGAAATCATTAAAGCCGTTGCGCAAGGTGATGACCCTACAGAATTAGGAGAAGAATACGCTACTGCTGCAGGTGAGCAATTAAGTTCTAGCTTAACCAATTCCGGAACAATTGAACGTTCAGGGGCTGAACTTCTGGCAAGTACGTTTTTTGAAACTTCAGGTTTAGACAGTGAGCAGAGCGATACCAATGTTTTACCTGACGTGCATCGTTCTACTGAAATAGATAGTAGTAACTCCTCGGCGTTAATTGATGGTGACGATGTGGGGGCAGTAAGAGAAGACGTAACGCTTACCACAGGTGGCAACCTAAACGTGGATGACCCTGATGCAGGTGAAGCGGTCTTCCAACCCCAAACGGACGTTCAAGACGGTAACTGGGGTATTTTCTCTATCGATGAGCAAGGTAACTGGACGTATGAGTTGAACAATAGCCACCCAGACGTTCAAGCGTTGGACGCCGATAGTGATCCGATTATTCGTACCATGACAGTAACATCTGCAGATGGCACGACTCATGACGTGGTCGTGACGATCACGGGCTCAGACGACAAAGCAGTCATCACACCTGATCAACCGGGTGATGATAAAGGCGCGGTTCAAGAAGACGTAACGCTGACTACTGGCGGCAACCTAAACGTGGACGACCCTGATGCAGGTGAAGCTGTCTTTCAACCGCAAACCGACGTTCAAGATGGCAACTGGGGTACCTTCTCTATCGATGAGCAAGGTAACTGGACGTATACGCTGAACAACAGTCACCCAGATGTGCAAGCGTTAGACGCTGATAGCGAACCGGTGATTCGCACCATGACAGTGACGTCTGCGGATGGCACGACTCATGACGTGGTTGTGACCATTACGGGCTCAGACGACAAAGCGATCATCACACCAGATCAACCGGGTGATGATAAAGGCGCGGTTCAAGAAGACGTAACGTTGACCACTGGCGGCAACCTAAATGTGGACGACCCTGATGCAGGTGAAGCGGTGTTCCAACCGCAAACCGACGTTCAAGATGGTAATTGGGGTACCTTCTCTATCGATGAGCAAGGTAACTGGACGTATACGCTGAACAACAGTCACCCAGATGTGCAGGCGTTAGACGCTGATAGCGATCCGGTGATTCGCACCATGACAGTGACGTCTGCGGATGGCACCACTCATGACGTTGTAGTCACCATTACGGGCTCAGACGACAACTCCATTATTACGCCAGGTCAACCGGGTGATGATAAAGGCTCGGTTCAAGAAGACGTAACGCTGACCACTGGCGGCAACTTAAACGTGGACGACCCTGATGCAGGTGAAGCGGTATTCCAACCGCAAACCGGCGTTCAAGATGGCAACTGGGGTACCTTCTCT
>NZ_JAMZAP010000040.1:0-5463 GCF_024181785.1 Vibrio sp. Y42_MX_L11 | reverse complement strand
CTGGACCTATGAGCTAAACAATAATCATCCAGACGTGCAAGCGTTAGACGCTGATAGCGATCCGGTGACTCGCACCATGACAGTGACGTCTGCAGATGGCACGACTCATGACGTGGTCGTGACGATCACGGGCTCAGACGACAAAGCGGTCATCACACCTGATCAACCGGGTGATGATAAAGGCGCGGTTCAAGAAGACGTAACGCTGACCACTGGCGGCAACTTAAACGTGGACGACCCTGATGCAGGTGAAGCGGTATTCCAACCGCAAACCGGCGTTCAAGATGGCAACTGGGGTACCTTCTCTATCGATGAGCAGGGTAACTGGACCTATGAGCTAAACAATAATCATCCAGACGTGCAAGCGTTAGACGCTGATAGCGATCCGGTGACTCGCACCATGACAGTGACGTCTGCAGATGGCACGACTCATGACGTGGTCGTGACTATTACAGGTAACAACGATGCTCCTGAATTTATTAGTGGAACGAATGATAGCCACGGCCTAGATGAAGATGGCAAAGCCGATACCGATAGTTACCAATTTAGCATTAATGAGAATGCTGTTGCTGGCGTAATTGGGCAGGTTGAGGCATTTGATGTCGATAAAGGTAGCAATGTAACTTATCAGTTAACCAACCATACTGACCTTTTTGAAATAAACAGTCACACAGGTGAGATCAGCGTTAAAAGTGGCGTAGTCTTTGACCATGAAACGTCAGATAGCTACCAACTATTGGTAGAAGCTGAAGACCAGTCTGGGGCAAAGGATACGGCTAACGTCAATGTCGTGATAAATGACATTAACGAAGCTCCAATCGCTGAAGATGACAAAGGTATTGAGAAAGAGACTAAGGTTTTAGATCACACGAACTGGGACGACAGTGCAGATATTAGTGTGGACTACTACATCGTTGATACCAACACAGGTAACAAAATCGGTGACGCTAACAAGGCGGATTACACTGGTGACGGTGGTACGCATAAGTTTGGGGTTAGCTCTTCCTTAGATGGTGGTACGGATCAGGTAAAAGACGGTCAAATTGGATTCGATGATGCTACTTCACACAGTGAGGCTATGCGTTTCACTTTCGCTGATGGACAAGTCGCAGATCATGCTAAAGTTCAAGTTGAAAATCTTTGGAGCTCTTGGGAGCCTGGAGTTGAGCGCGGTGTTTGGAAGGCTTACTACAAAGGTGAGGTTGTCGCTTCGGGAGTATTTGAAGGAACTGGCAATCGTAAGCAAGTTGTAAGTATTGATGCGGATGGTCGATATTTTGATAGCATTGAAATGTCAGCCGTGGGTTACAAAGATGGCTTGGTTGATCCTAAGGGGTCGGAGTACTTCGTAACACAAGTTTCTGCCGATTTGACGAGCTTTGATGAGGACTATCAAACAACAGGAGCCGGTATTCTAGAGCTGGATGTGTTAGCGAATGATAGCGATCCAGACGGTGACGAACTGACTATTATTAACTACCCACAAACAGAATATCTAAACTTAATAGATGGCAAATTGGTGTTTGATGCAGCCAAATATCTTGAATCATTGCCAGAAGATCAGCGCACGATTAAGACTGGGGAAATAAAGGAATACTCATTTGAATACGTCATTGAAGATGCGGATGGTCTGACTGATAAAGCTGAAGTAACAGTGCATGTAGTAGGTGAGCCTATTTCATTGGATGATTCGCATATCATGCTCGATGAGTCTGCAGTTGGTGCGAGTTCTGGCGTACATGCTGAAGGTGATTTAGTTGCCAACCTTGGTTCTGCATCAGATGCTGAGTTCCGATTTGATTCTGAACAGAATCTGGAGACCGTTACCAGTGAAGGCAAGCCAGTGGTGTTTGAAGTGAGTGATGATCGCGGTACTTTAACCGGATATGTTGGCTCAGGTGATGATAAGGTCAAAGTCATTGAAGCGAGCATTGATGGTAAAACTGGGCATTATACCGTCGAGCAATATGAGCCAGTAGATCACTCGGAACTCGGTGCTGACACATTAGATATCCCTGTTAGCGTTCAAGTGGATGCGGGTGGCCGAGTTGAAAATGCAACTTTGCACCTTGGTGTTGTTGACTCTCTACCTTCAGTTAATTCAGAGCACCATGAAATCATGGATGTTGATCCACAAAACAACAGTGTTGTTATCGCGTTAGATGCATCGGGTTCGATGTGGGATGACATGGTTAAAAACGAGCAAGGCGTTGAAGTTACTCGCTGGGACCTAGCACGCAGTGCAATTAAGACCATGTTTGAAAAGTATGATGATCTTGGTGACGTTCGATTTAAGATTGCGACGCACTCAGGTTATCCAGATGGTCAAACGTCTGAATGGCTAGAATCTGTGGATGAGATTGATGCTTACTTGGATTCAATTGGTCGTGGTGGCTGGACGCCATATAGCCAAGCGATTGACCAGGTAAATGCTGCCTTAACTGACCTTAGCCAAGAAACAGATGACACTAGCAATCATCAGCTTTACTTTATTTCGGATGGTGCGCCAAGCGACTTCAATTCATGGGAAAATACGTCAGATTCGGCATATACAGAGTCGCGCGAGAGCTTAATGAAGTGGTCTACAGCAGACGATTTTGAAAGTGAGCAGCGCTACGAGTACTTAGCTAATGGTTCGGGTCAACCGACAGACGCTGAGCAAAGCATCATTCTTGAAAATGCGATGGATCGCAGTATCGATTCGAGTGGTGCATCTTTAGAGAACATCTGGTCAATTGGTATTGGCGCTGGTGCGGATATGAAATATCTAGAACCAGTTGCAACCGATAAAGGCTCTGCACTGGTAGTAACTGATGACTCACAAATAGAGGGGCTTCTGAACAAAACAGTATCAGGGCAGCTTCAGAGCAATCTTCTAGATGATATTAATGGCGATAGCCAATGGGTGGATCAAATTGAAGTTGATGGTGAAACCTATCATTACAATAAAGCTGATGGCACAGTAAGTGCCAGTAATGGGGCAATTATCTCTCTACACTCGTTAGCAGAGATCGACACAGAGCATGGTACGCTAACTCTTAACTTTGAAAATGGTCGCTATGACTACAAAGCGACGAATGTTAAGGGTCATCAACAAGAAAAATTCAATATCACCGTTCTCGATGCAGACGGCGATACCGCGACTGGTGAAGTGACAATCGATATTCGAGATCGCGCTCCTGAGTTTATTAGCAATACTGATGCAGATCAGACTCATGGAACCGATGTCAGCGGTATGCCAACTGCGGATAATGCAACTTTTAACGTTGCAGAGCAGGAAGCTGGATTGTTGGTGGGTAAGGTTAAAGCTTTCGACCCTGATGGTGCAGATACCATTAAATACGAGCTAAGTGGCGGTGATGCCAATTTATTCCGCGTAGATTCAAATAGCGGTGAGATTTGGCTTAAAGACGGAGTTAAGCTAGACCACTCTGTTCAGGATAGTTATCAGTTGGAAGTCACGGCGACGGATGGTACGGACAAAGACACAACTCAGGTCACTCTAAATGTAACTGAAAACCATGCCCCAACTTCATCGCCAGTACATGGCTTTGCTGAAATGGAAGACTTGCCGATTAACAAAGTGACGGTTGTGTTTGATGAATCAAACAGTATGACTCGCACATTTGATGGGCAAAATACCGTCGGTAGTGAGGCTACTGCACCCAAGATAGAATCAAGAGCTTACAAAGCTGCGGAAGCCCTTCACTCAATGGTTGAGAACATGATTGAAGAGGGTGGGCAATCCAATACTTACATTCGTTTGGTTCGCTTTGATGGAGATACGTCTACACAGAGCTGGTTAACTTTAGATCAAGTAGAGGAAATGAGCCGTCCGCCTTTGCTGAATGGACGTGATTCCAATGATCCTGAATATCTCAGCGAAGTTGCCTCTTACGTGAGTCAATGGTGTGATATTAATCACGGTACGAACACAGACTACAGCAAGGCACTAGAAGCCGTCATGGCCTTCAATGAAATAGGAACTCAATTCCCTTGGCAAGATGGCTTAGATGAAAACGGCAATTTTGATTGGGATCTGTACTTGAAAGAACAGCCAATCGAAAGTAAAGAGACCATATTCTTTATCTCTGACGGTGCACCAAACCCTAAAGAAGGTGAAACAGCAGCTCCAGATTTGAATGAACGATGGGAAGACTATAAGCAAACGCATGATGCCAAAGTTTATGGTATTGGTATTGCAACGTCAGACAATGAAAGTGCAGCCCAAGCACTGGAAGAATTGAGCGACCAAGTTGTATTTATCGATTCTGGCGAGCAGTTAGGCCAATTCCTCAATCATTTTTCACCTGAACCAATTGCTGGTGAGTTGCTGTCAGGAAGCCAAGATGCAGATGGCGACATCATGACAGTCTCTTTGGCTGATGGGGATTTCACTCTTTTAAGTGCTGATTTGCATGATGTCACCGTCGACCAAGACCTTGTTTTTTCGACGAGTCAAGTCGATGGGAGCTTACATGTTGAAACGGCATTTGGCTTGTTAGAGGTCGAGTCAAACGGCAGTTACAGCTTTACACAAAGTGATAGCTTTACCTTAGAAGGTAACCAACAAGTTGATCTTAACTTTCTCTTTAAAGTGTCAGACGGAAGAGGCGGGGTGAGTGACAACGCCTTTACTCTAACACTTAGTGAATCAGGTGCAGACGTCGCTTCTACTGAGCGTCATGCTGTCATGGGTAATGACCTGGTCAACTTGCTTGATGGTAGTGAGACTATTGATATCATGCTGGGACAAGACGGTGCAGATACCTTAAATGGCGCTGCAGGCGATGACATCCTAGTGGGTGGTCTTGGCAATGACATTCTCATCGGAGGTTTAGGGAATGATATCCTAACGGGAGGTGAAGGGAGCGATACGTTTACTTTCACCAATGAGTCTTTAAGTTCTGAAGCATCTATGGATGTCATCAAAGACTTTAATCTCGGTGAAGATAAATTAGACTTGAGTGATATTGTTTCACCAGCAGATGATGATCTGGCGGCCATGGAAGCCTTGTTGGATCACGTCAGCGCTAGTTTTGATGGTGAACAGGATACCCTCAACCTAACGATTACTAATGAGACAGGCCAATCTACATCGGTCGCACTGGAGCACTTCGACATGTCTGGCCTAGAACTGGGCGCATCAGCGACCTCGCATGAAATTGTTGACCAGTTGTTCCAACATCACGTGTTTACAACGGACTAATAATTCATCTTTGGCAAGATAACCATTAATGTTAAGCGGCATCTGAACTATTCAGATGCCGTTTTATTTTGGTTAATCCAGGGACTACATATTCTGATAACTCGGTCCACCGCCACCTTCTGGTGCTTTCCATGGTAAGCGCCCCACAAAGCACACATTCAATTAGCCAGGCACCAGACTTATGATCTTATCTTCACTAATAAGGAGATAAGATCATGGCTCACCGACGACGCAGCGATCAGGAATGGCTGGAA